>CAZOEW010000175.1:0-7636 GCA_964578935.1 uncultured Desulfobacterales bacterium
CAGGTCGTTGAAATTAAAAAAGGTAATTTCCATGACATATGGGCAAAATGAAACAACAACATATGGTACACTGAAAATCCTGAAATTCTCCCCAAAAGGTGAAGAGTAAACCATAGATTCTTTATATTTTTAAACGAGGATTTTTTTCAAAACCTTATTGCAGGAAGGAATTGAGGCAGAGGTTGTAGATAGGATTTGAAATCAAAAAAGGGGTTACTCTTTCTGATTGAAATCTTTGTCCTTGAAGCACAACAGCATTCCCGGATCATTTGGCAGCCTACCTCTATGCCTGGGCTACTGCAAACGCATTTTCGGTCAGGGCCGGGGGGATCAGCTCTATGCGCATCTGGTCGGTCAATGCCGCCATGGCATACCACTGGCCCGATGATTCAATGACCTTTTCAAAGGATCCGTCATCCTTCATTACGACCCCGCAGCCGGATGCCCAGAAAAGCATCCGTTTATGAATCTTCCCCATGACTTTTTCACCCCGCCCGAAGAACACCAGTTTTTCATGGGTTCCTATTTTTCTCAAAATTTTATAATTGAGCCGCACGGAAACACCGCCGTTTGCCGAAGAAAAAAAACCAGCCCAGCCCATGGTTTCATCCAGAACGGCCAGCAGACCCATCGGATGGATAAAGCCGTCACGTTCAAACCGGTAGAACGTTTTTTCGTCTTCGTCGTTAAAGCCGGCAAAAGCACAGACAATATTGCCCTTCGCACTTTTCCACAGATGAAACTGCCGTTTCAAGCCTGATAGTTTTCGATCCACTCCGCAGACAAAACAGTTCCGGTAATAGGGCAGATGGTCCAGCTTCCCTTCAATTTGGGCATAATCCGACGGCACATAGGGGCGCGTGTAATCATCTATTTCGGATATCCCGTTTTTTAAAACAATATCTCCGGTGATATAGGGCATGGAAGCCCCTTCAACCGATATCCGTCCGGTTGTCCCGGCATCCGAAGTTTCTGCTTCAATAAAAACCGTATCCCCGACCCGTCCTTCAGAACCGCCCATGCGAAAACTGCAGCTCACCGGGTATGGAGCCTCACCCATTCCCGGCTCAGTGAGCCCAATTCCCGGAACAAACTCCATGATAGCGCCCATGCCGATTCCGCCATGAGGAATTCCGACCCACCCTTCTTTGCTGGAATCCATGACCATGGCAGCGGAGATCCTTTCTCCCGCATGTGTTATCCGTGCATCATTGAATAAAAAAGAGTGAACAAAATCTGGCATTTTAATCCTCCCGGAACAATAATGTCATTTTCCAGATACCTTACCGATTATCAGCCGAATAATCAAATGATTCAGTGCAAGCACAGGGGATGGTCGTGCAGAACGGGATTTACCGATACACTTTTGGAATGAACATCCCGCATGACAGCCCTCCTGCCTTGCACACTGACCTTCAATTGAAATATACCTTCCCGTGCATGAGAAAAAAATCACGGTATCCTTTCCGGAATGAGGCAGCCCTTTACATCGGTATAAAAATAATTTCATGCTTTTCATTTGATCAAAAAAAATATACTATACGCGAAAAAAGTTCATACTCGGCAATCAAACAATCCAAAAGAAAAGAGTACGACAGGAGGAATCCATGCCCAACTCCACAAAAAAGGAAAGGAAGCTGAATATGAAAAAATTCAGGGACTGGCCATGGGGTCTCTTGGCGCTGGCGTTCGCTGCCGGCGCGGCCAGCATTATCGGAACCGCCCTTGCCATGAACGTCACGGATCAGGCGGGATTCTGCGGAAGCTGCCACTCCATGTCCGAGGCTGCCCTGACACACAAACAGTCGGTTCACGCAAAATTGGCCTGCAACGAATGTCACGCTCCCGACAACATCGCGGCCAAAATTCCTTTCAAAACAAAGGAAGGCATCCGCGATATCTTCGCCACCGTCACTTTCACCATTCCTGAAATGATCCATCCAGGCGAAGAAACCCTTGGGGTGGTGCAGGCGAATTGTCAACGCTGCCACGAGGCCGGTATACAGACGGTGAACATGACATCCAAAGCCCACTGCACGGATTGTCACCGCCATGTTCCTCATACCCCGAAACTCCCCATCGCCGAAAGGAGCGCCGCAGATGAATAAAGTCACGCGTAAACAAACCGTTAACATTCCAGCTGTCATCCTGATGCTGGCGCTGGCCGGCATCATCTCTTTCTTGACCGGGTGCTCGGAGCCTGAAGCGCCGGTGACACCGGAATTCAAAACCAGCCTCGCGGAAGACGAAATCCGCAACTCCGTATTTCAAGCCGAATTCCCGAAGCATTATGAGACTTACCTTCGCAACAATGAATCCGAAATCATGACCGAATACGGCGGGTCCGTGGCCTACAGCAAGCACGACAACGTCAACCCGCTGCCCGAAGGCTATAAGTACGCCCAGCCGTACCTGAAAAACCTGTGGCTGGGATATCCCTTCAGCTATGATTACCGGGCTGCCCGGGGCCATACTTACGCCCTGGAAGACATCATGGAGATCGACCGTCTCAACCGGTATGACGAGAAAGCGGGCCTGCCTGCCACCTGCATGAACTGCAAGACCGCAAAAATGAGCAATTTCGTGAAAGAAAAAGGCGATGATTTCTGGGCCCAGGATTTCAATGTGCTGCGGGAGCAGGTGGATCTGGATGAAAACACCATCGGGTGCGCAAACTGTCATGACCCCCGGGACATGAGCCTGCGCCTTTACAGCGTGCCCCTCACAGAATACCTGGCGTCCCAGGACAAAAAATTTGAAACCCTGCCCCGCAACGAGAAACGCGCCCTGATGTGCGGCCAGTGCCACGTGGAATATTATTTTATCGACAAGGAATTCGGTCCGGCCAAAAAACCCGTATTTCCCTGGGGAGAGGGCCTGGACCCGGAAAACATGTATGCCTATTACGAGACCCAGGGCAACACCACCATTCCGGGATTTGAAGGCAATTTCGTGGACTGGGTGCACCCGGTGTCCAAAACCCCCATGCTCAAGGCCCAGCATCCGGAATATGAGACCTGGTACAACGGTGTGCATGGGGCCGCGGGCGTTACCTGCGCGGACTGCCACATGAATTACACCCGGATGGACGGCAAGAAAAAAATATCCAGCCACCACTGGAACTCACCTCTCAAAGACCCGGACCTCAAGGCCTGCCGCCAGTGCCACACGGACAAGACACCCCAATTCCTCAAAGAGCGGGTGCTGTTCACCCAGCACAAGGTATGGGAGCAGCTCATGATCGCCCAGGATATTTCGGTGAAGGCTCACGAAGCCATCCGGATGGCCTCGGAATTTACCGGGAAAAAACCCGACGATTATGACAGCCTGATGATCGAAGCCCGTCGATGGTGCCGGAAGGGTCAATTCTTCTGGGATCTGGTGTCTGCTGAAAACAGCGTGGGCTTCCACAACCCGACAAAGGCGCTGAACACCCTGGCCCAATCCCAGCAATACAGCCAGAAAGCCGTGGATACAGCGGTGCGGGCCGCCGCATTCACCATTGCCAAGAACATTGACGGAGACATCAAAAAAATCGTGCCTCCCATTCTCTATCACAGCCGCGAGCTGCAAATGGACCCGAAGCACATGGACTCTCATCCGTGGTTGAAATACCTCCCGGTCACGCCCAAGGCGCCCAAAATATGGGAGAGCAACAAACGGATCGCTCCGTGACAGCACGGGGGTCAAATCTTTAATCTTGACAAATTTCGCTCCAATTTTTTTGTCAAGATTAAAGATTTGACCTCCTTTAAAAGGAAGAACAGCATGATCAAAGATGAGATATACGATTTGATAATTGTGGGCGGCGGACCCGCAGGCTTGACCGCTGGAATTTATGCCATGCGCGCAGCGCTTAAAACTGTATTGATTGAAAGGGGCTTGCCCGGCGGACAAGTCGCCATAACCAAAGACGTTGAGAACTACCCCGGTTTCATTGAGATCAGCGGCTTTGACCTCTGTGATAAGTTCCTTCAACACGCCAAATGGTATAACCTCCAGATTATCGAGAAAGAGGCTGTCGCAACCGAACCGGGTATCAAGCACCACTCCGTGCGCCTTGCCGACGGTTCCATTTTAAATGCCCGTGCAGTCATTCTGGCGGCTGGCGGCACCGCCCGCAAACTGAACATTCCCGGAGAAAATGAAAATTTCGGCAAGGGTGTTTCCTACTGCGCCACCTGCGACGGATTCTTTTTCCGCGACAAAACGGTTGCGGTCATTGGTGGCGGCGATACAGCTCTGGAAGACGCCCTTTACCTTTCAAAGATAGCCCGCAAGGTCTACCTGATCCATCGGCGGGATGCCTTCAGGGGAAGCCGAATCCTTCAACAGCGTGTATTGGCCGAGCCGCAGATTGAAGTCATCTTCAATGCTGTCGCCACCGAAATCCAATCCGATAAAACCGGTGTTCAAAGCATCGAATTGAAAGATACCCAGACCGGTAACCGGCGGAATCTTGACACAGAAGGTGTTTTTATTTTTGTCGGATTTTCACCGAACAATCTATTGGTTCCCGCGGGAGTTAAAATCAACACCACCGGTTACGTTATCACGGATGAAAAGTGCGAGACCGATATCCCGGGCATTTTCGCAGTAGGCGATCTTCGGCAAAAGTACGCCAATCAGATCGTGCTCGCCGCCGCGGATGGTTGCACTGCGGCCCTTGCAGCCGCGCATTATGTCGAAACCCACAAATAGGAAAATTTGGGGTCAAATCTTTAATCTTGACAAATCCTGAAGCAAAATTTGTCAAGATTAAAGATTTGACCCCCTTTTCCCCTAGATCGCCATCCGAACACCCACCTCGATCACCCGGTCCGGGGGAAGATCGAAAAACGAGACGGCATCGGCGGCGTTGCGGGACATAAAAATGAAAAGGCCCACCCGCCAGCGCGCCATTGCGCTGTTTTCCGCGATAAGCAGGTTTTCACGGCCGATGTAAAAACTCGTTGTTTCCGGATTCAAATCCAAACCATGCCCGCGCGCCAGCGCCAGCACGGTATCCAGCTTGGGATCTTCCATGAATCCATAGCGGGCCTCAAGGCGATGAAACCCGCCGCCCAGTTTTTCGGTTTTTATTTTTTCCAGATTGGGTACCCGGGGGACATCTTCCACCCGAAAATTCAGCAACACCGTCCGGCTGTGCACGACCCTGTTGTGCTTAACATTTTTTGCCAGGGCCACGGGCACGATGTAGGGGCTGCCCGTCAAAAAGACGGCGTCGCCCTCGATTTTGTCAGGGGGCCGGCTGGCCAGATCCACGATGAATTGATGCACCGGCGGCATGACCTTGCGCATTTGATCGGCCAGAATCCGGCGCCCCCTGGCCCAGGTGATCATCAGGGTAAAGAACGCTCCGCCGATGACCAGCGGGAACCATGCGCCATGAAAAATTTTGCTGATGTTGGCCAGGAAAAACGGTACATCCACCATAAAAAAGAGACCGGCCAGCGGCGCGGCCCACACCATGGGCCATTGCCACCGTCGGCGGGCCACAATAAAAAACAGCGTCGTGGTGATCAGCATCGTGGAGGTGACGGCCACCCCGTAGGCAGCGGCCAACTTGCTGGAGGATTGAAACCCCACCACCAGGGCGATGGTGCAGACCATGAGCATCCAATTGACCGGGCCCACGTATATCTGGCCGATCTGCGTGGCCGCGGTGTGCCGGATCTTCAACCGCGGCAGGTACCCCAGTTGGATCGCCTGCCGGGTCATGGAAAAGGCGCCGCTGATGACGGCCTGGGAAGCGATGATGGTGGCCAGGGTGGCCAATACCACGGTTGGAATCATGGCCCATGAGGGTACCATGGCGTAAAACGGGTGGCTTGCCGCTTCGGGTCGATTAAGCAGCAGCGCTCCTTGCCCGAAATAGTTCAACACCAGCGCGGGAAAGACCAGGGCGAACCAGATCAGGCGGATCGGCCGGGTGCCGAAGTGCCCCATATCCGCGTATAACGCCTCGGTCCCGGTTACCACCAGAAAGACCGCGCCCAATACCACAAACCCGTGCAGCTTGTTGAGAATAAAAAACCGGATGGCGTGCCACGGGAAAACCGCCGCCAACACTTGTGGTTCACGGACAATCTGCGCCGCGCCGGTGACGGCCAGAAAGCCCAGCCATACCAGAATCACCGGCCCGAACAGGCCGCCCACGCGCGCCGTGCCGCGGCGCTGGATCAGAAACAGACCTATGAGAATGGCGATGGTCAGGGGTATCACATAAGGGTCGAACACCGGGGTGATGATGCCGATGCCTTCCACGGCGCTCAAAACGGAAATGGCCGGCGTGATCATGCCGTCCCCATACAGCAGACACGCCGCAAAAAGTCCCAGGGCGATGACGCCCGGCAGCCGCCGGCCTCCGGATGGGGCGGCATTCCCGCGGATCAGGGCGGTCAGGGCCATGACCCCGCCTTCCCCGTGGTTGTCCGCCCGAAAAACGAATACCATGTATTTCAGGCCCACGATCATGACCAGCGCCCAGAACATCAAAGACAGGATGCCCATCACGTTGACATGGCTGACCCCTATCCCGTATTCGCCGTGAAAACATTCCCGAATGGCGTATATCGGGCTGGTGCCGATATCTCCGAAAACCACGCCCAGGGCGGCCAGGGACAGTTGCGCCAGACGGCTGTTGGTTTTGGTTTGAGAATCTTCCGGCAGCGTTTTTTTTGGTTTCGTCTTTTCAGCTTCTCCGTTTGAAGCAGACATCCATTGCCTCCCTTTTTCTTATCGTCATACGGGGGGTCAAATCTTTAATCTTGACAAATCTCACTCAAATCTTATCTTGTCAAGATTAAAGATTTGACCCCTGCCCTTTCTTTGGTTGCTTTCGCCATGTCGCATCACCAGTGCTTTCAGGTAGGGCATCATGACGGTTTTGGCCTGACAGACAGTGGCATATTTCAGCAGGCGCACAGTGTTGGCGTCTCTCAGTTTCAGGTATTGCTTCAGTGCTTCCAGGGCTCGGTCTTCACCAAGTTTGCGACGGTAACGAAACATGTCGCAGATTGTTTTTTCCCTCCCGTAAACTCTGACTTCACCTGCCGATATCCGTGCAGATTCAATTCCTGGGGCATAAAACCTTTCACGAAAGAAAAAGGTCTTGATGGGTGGATAGAAAAGTCGGGGCGGTTTGGCGCCATGGGGAATGGCCACATAGACCTCCGAAGGGTTGAAGGTGGTAAGTCCATGAAAATCGAGAGCGGACAGCAGACAAATAACCCCTCCAGGCACGGCACGGCAGACCTCCACCAGCCCGGCATGCTCCCCTGACTCGCCATACTCCGCAAGTCGGTAGAGCCCCGGCTTGACTCGCTCAATGCACCCTTGAGCAACCAGGGCAGATATTTCACGGGTCTGGAACCCTGCGGCGCGCAGTTCTTTCATTCGGGCATAGCCGCCGGATGACTTAATGTATTCCGTGATTCTGTCCATGTTTCCCTCGAATCATTTTAACTGCCAATGTATGCTATTGGCAGAAAAATTTCAAGCATAACCTGTATAGAAACTATTTTCCCGTAAACAGCTATCCATAAAATTTGGTTCGCAGGTGTGTGGAGTGGTTATTGTTTGGCTCCCCGTGTGCAACCCTCTTCATAACCGTTCTCTTTCTCCCGCAGTTAAC
>CAZOEW010000176.1:0-7587 GCA_964578935.1 uncultured Desulfobacterales bacterium
TATTCAACCATTGTTAAATAAAAAGGGAATTAAACCAAGGGTGGATTAGTCTAAAAATGGCATTATTTTTCTAAAATGAGGAGAACAAAATGGCAACTTTATCGGATAGGATTATTATTTCACTCAAGCTGATCATATTCCTGATGTTAATCGTTTTGATAAGTTGTTCAAGCTCTCTCGTAAAAGTACCACTCAGTGCCTCCAAATATAAAAGTAATATTTTCAAGTCAGAATTTTCACAATATGAAGGGACTCAAATCTATCTTGAATATATAGATAATAAGGCAGAAAATACTTCTATTTTTTACTATTACAGTCCGGATGGAAAAATTCAGTATGGTGATGAAGCACTGACCTCATACTTTTGGTACTGTTTCCGAAGTGGTCTTGAAGACATTGGTATGGGTGTTTATGAAGATCCCCCTTCCGACGAAGTGCCATCTTTAAATCTTACCTTCTTTTCATTAACTGACCGTGAGTTTAAATTTACTATAGTTTTGAGGAAAAGTGGATTTTTACTATTAAAAAAGCAGTATATTGTGGAAATGGAAGAATCTGCAACAATGGATAAAATAATTCTTGAAAACAAAGCGTATCAACTAATTGATCTTACATTACAAAAAATTCTTAGCGATGAAGAATTTCAGAAAGCTTTCTTCGGAAATTCTAAGAATGTACCTCAAAAATGAAATACTCAGGTAGATCGGTTGTCATTAAGATAATGGCTTTTTAAATAACGATGCATTTGAAGAAGGGAGGTCTTTGAAATTTGGCGCTTGGATTCGTATTTAAAAATTGCAGATCAACGTGGCGGAATTTCAATTTTTACATCAAATTATAGATGGTGTGAACTGACTTTTTACAAAGCCGTCATTTTTGATTCCGAAAACACAAAAACACCAGCGTATCATCGCTGTTGTTGATTGCCTGATGCTGTTCATCCGGTGCGAATTCAAGGAAGTCCCCTTCCTTGATATTTTTCCGTTCCTCCCCGGCTTTAATCACGCCGCTACCGGACACTACAACCACTCGTTCCTTATCGTTATGCGCATGATCAGGCGTGTGTCCTCCCGGCTCGATTTCAATCCACACGGAATCTTCGGATAACAGCCTGAGCATCATCTTGCGAGATCCCTCAAGTCCAAGAGACAGCGAATCCAGGCCTTCAACAGAGGGGCAATATACATGTTTCATTTTGTTAACCTGTTTTTTCGGTAATTGAGTTTTTTTATGCACAAGGCTGATTATGGCACCTTGTTTACAATTTTCCCCTTCTGGGTTACCCCGGTAAGAGTCGCCTCGCCAATCAGATAGAGAATATAAAAAACAGCGCCCAGAATCAAAAGCGTAATCATCAGTTTTAAAAATTGTTTTGGCCGGAGACACAATAAGATGAGTAAAACGGCAATACAGATAATGGTGATGATTGGCTGGTCATAATAAAAATTTTGGCCAATGCGGATTAATTCTTCAAGATCCATGGTACCCCTCATGCATGCTGTCAGCCGGAATCATAAAGCAACGCCCACCGTGCTGCGGAAAAACGATTTTCTGCCGTAAACCTGAATCAGATTCCGCCTTGTTTCTATATTCAAGAAACAATGATGTGTCAAGGCGATAGCAGGCACCCTACCGCTGCCCCTTTTCTAAAATTACTGTCTTTCCGAGAAATACCTTTGGCCTTTCAACAGGTGTAAAGCCGGCATCCTGTGATGTTTTGATCATTTCTTCAAACGCGGCCCTTGAGACATGGAACGGCGGTTCTACAATAAAAACCTGTCCCGCCTTTTTTAGTATGGATCCCAGCTCAATAAAAAATCCTTTCTGATCCGGAACTTCGTGAACCACATAAAAAGCCAGAACCAAATCAACTCTCTCGGACAGACCGATTGTATTTTCCTCGCACTGATGCAGTGTGATTCGCTCCTTAAGTTTTGTTCCCCGGATCTTGTCTTCCAGTTTCTGAAGCATCCCTTTCTGTAAATCAGAAGCAATGACCTTTCCGGATTTTCCGACCATTTGAGCCATATCAATCGAAAAGAAACCAGGTCCGCAGCCCAGATCCAGCACCGTCATTCCCTCTTTTATGTAAGGCCTCAGTATTTTCTGAGGATTCTGAAACCATCTTCGAATCCGATTATCGAGACTCCCTGCCATTGTAACAGGGCATACACGATTCTTTTTATTGCTCACAGTATCGTTATCCTTTCAACCGCTTGCATAAACAATCCCTTAAAAGCAGACAACCGGATCTCTTTCCCGAGACTGCCATATGATGTTGTTTATGTTGATGACACAAGTCCGAACCCGGCTGCCCTGGCTTTCTCCAGCAGCCCGGCATCGTTTTTAGCCGAGTTCCGGTCCAGATGTGCTTCGAATTGATGAAAAATTTCGTAACTCCCGGCCCCGAGAGAGAGCGGTATCAAATTAAGCCATTCATTCATATAGTCATAAAACTGTGGAAAAATCGCTGCCGGTTCGGGATCTCCGCGGGAGATGAGAAAAATAAATTTTTTACCGGTTGGAAACTCCGATCGGATTGTCTGCTCTCCGGTTTCCGGGTTTTCTCCAATCTCCATAAAACAATAAAGACGGTCAACCAGCATCTTGAACTGAGAGGTCACATGATACCAGTAAACCGGCGTTCCCATGACAATGGCATCATATTCCGTCATCTCCTGAAGCAGGAGGGTCAGATCATCCTTCTGCACACATTTGCCCAGATGCTTTTTGCATCCTTCACATCCCAGACAGCCATGAATGTTCATCTCTCTCAAATTGGCAAGGCGGGTTTGGGCTCCTTTTTCCGAAGCACCTTCTAAAACAGCCTCTACCAGTGTTTGCGTATTTGCCTTTTTTCTCGGGCTTGCGTTAATGCCCAAAACTTTCATAGGTCCTCCTTTTAAATCAATATCCAATCAGTTTTAATATTTTTCTGGAAGTATATTCTCCCACGTCAGCGAGCGCATCGACCGGCAGAAACAACCGTGCGTTATTCGAGTAAAGGCAGGTAACAGATGCCGGGAGTTCATCATCCGCGTCATAAAAAATATAGCAAAGTGCGATTTTCGGCAATGGATAAACCGTAAACGAAAAATCTCCCCCTGTTCCGGGAGGAGCATCCTCTCCATTCAGGGTTTCAGTAATTGCCTTGACGTTTTTCCGGATATCAGAAACAGCAGGGACAAGTGATTGCTCTGTATGGGCTGCAAACGCCCCGACATAAGGCATGCTGTCCGGAAACTCTTTGAATGCCTTAAACGGAGCAGGAATGCATATATCCGGGCATGCTTTCAGGGCATAGAGAGAAATTAAAATACCAAGCACCGAAGCATGTTCTTTCTCGCCAAGCACGATTCCGCCCGGTTCAATCAGACACTTTTCACCAAATGCATCAAAAACAAACCGGTCTCCTTCCTGCTCTGCCGGAAGGTTTCTGGCCAGATCTTGCGGAAGATTACCATAGAGCCGGGCAAGATTGTCCCTTACAATTTTTGAATAATTGTCTGTCATCGCCTGTCTCCACTATCTTTCCAGCTTCTCTATCGTACATGCAGACTCGCGAACTCCCAATATTTTTGTATGGTGCTGTCCAGTTTAAAATTTTCATTTCTGAACAGGACACAAACAATGGTCATTTTAAATTTGCCGATAAACGCCGACTGCTCCCTGATCCGGCTTCCGGGACCTCCTTTCCTGTAATCCAGGCAGCTATCATTGCGTTAACGACTTCCGGAGCTTCCTGCTGAACCCAGTGGGAAACACCCGGCAAGTACCTGACCGTAAAATCGTTCACCAGCTTTTCAGTACCATAGGTCAGTTCTTTTCCAAGTGCGGAATCTTTTTCACCCCAGATCATCAGTGTTGGAACCTCTACGATCGTTTCCAGCAGCCGGCGCTTTTGAGCAATCTGTTTCTCACGGAAAAGAGCACGATAATAATTAATCATGGCGGTCAACGCTCCTGGCCGGCGGGCATTTTCACGATACACTTCAAGGACCGTTTCAGGAAAACGTCTTTTATCAACCGCCATGTTGTAAAACATTTTCCCAACCAGCCTGGCTCCCTGTAAACCAAGCAATAATTCGGGAATCTTTGGAAGTTGAAAGAAAAAAATATACCAGGATCTGAAAAGCTGGGGCCACCGGATAAGGCCCTTCAGAAATAGAGATGGATGAGGGATATTCATGACAATCAAACGTTCGATCGGACGTATGGCCTGAATTGCAAAACTCCATGCGATAACGCCCCCCCAGTCATGACCGATCAGAAGCGTGGATTCGGCTCCGGACGCATCGATCAAGGCGGCGACGTCCGAAACAAGGCAGTCAATTGAATACTCCTTCACCTTTTCAGGACGACTCGAATTTCCGTATCCGCGCAGGTTCGGTGCCCATACCGTATAACCAAGCCCGGCAAGAAGAGGCAGTTGATAACGCCAGGAAAATGAATGTTCCGGGAAGCCGTGCAGGCAGATAGCGAACTTTTCACCGGAACCGCACATATCGACCTCAAAAGTCAGGCCGTCTGTTTTAACCAGCTCTGTTCTGATCTCTGTATCCATGTTATGCCTCCCAAGGAACTATTCCTTTTCAATTTTCGGTGAAAGAATCATCATCAATGCCGGAGCCAGGAAGATATCCGCCAGCAGCGCGGTAATGATGGCCAGACCGGATATTACTCCGAAGTCGATTAAATTTTTCATATCCGAAGCGACAAACACGAAAAATCCCGCCGTCAGGACAAGGCTCGTAAACAGCATTGCCCTGCCGGTTGTAAGCAGGGTTTCCTGCACTGAAAATTTTACATTTCCCGTATGGGTATAGTATCTTCTAAAATTGTGAAAGAAGTGAATCGTATCATCTACTGCCAGCCCGATGATAATGCTTCCAATAAGAATATTGGAAAGATCAAGATTCATGCCCGCATACCCCATCCCTCCCAGGGCAATTACGATCGGCAATACATTGGGAATCATGCTGATCAGCCCATACTTTATATTCCCGATAAGGAGGATCATCAGGATGGTGATCACGACGCCGGCAATGATATAGCTGGACATCATCGTAATAATAACATTGTAAATGGTACGGCTTAATAATGAAATCATGCCGGTAATCGTCACTGTCCCGATATCCTGGAACGTTTCTTCCAATTCGGCGATAATTTTTTTCTGAATATTGGTGTAGGTATTGGCATCCACCCATGGCAGTTTAATGGTGATTCTTGCTTTACTGTATTGACTGTCAATCTGGTTTTCCAGATCATCGGTGCCGCCGTTTTCAAAAAGAATAAATTCCTGGGCAATCAACCCGCTGTCCTGGGGAACAAGGTAATGTTCATCCTCATTGGCATGCAGGGCTTTGTTGATCTGCTTCAGGGTGTCTACTACCGATATGGATTTCCCGATGAAAAGATCTGATTCGGTCATGCTTTCGGCAACGCGGTTAAATTGATCCAGTTTATTCATGATATCCGGCTGGTAGAGGGAATTTTTTTTCTTTGTGTCCACAATCACTTCCATTGTCATGCTCCCTTTCATGCCTTCGTCGATGACGGTTGTGCTGACTCGAAAAGGATCATCTTCCGGAAACCAGGCAAGGGGGTTGTGTGAAAAATGCAGTCTCGCGATGCCAAAGGCTGAAATAACGATAATAAAACAAGTAATGATGATCACCAGCCAGGATTTGTCTGTAGCAAAATTTCCGATTCCCATCATGATACGATCGAAAAAAACATTGGAATGGTTTCGTTTCGTTTCTTTTTGGTGTATCGGGAAAAGTGCCAGCAGTGCAGGCAGTAAAAAAAGAGTGTACAGGAGCGCGATAACGACCCCTGCTGACGCAATAATACCGAGGTCCGCAATGGGAGCAATTTTTGCTCCGGAAAAGGATAACAGTCCGCCTGCTGTTGTCAAACTGGTCATCAGGATCGCCAGGCCGGAATGCCCCATGGCATAGGCCATGGCATCCTCTTTACTGCCGCCTTTTGAAAATTTCCGATAAAAGACCGCAAGCAAATGAACCGAACCACAGACACCGACCGAAATAATAAAAGAAGGAATGATTTGGGTTACGACTGTAAATGGCCTGTGAAACACCGCAAAAAGCGATAAGGTTGAAACCATGGAGAAGGCCACGACGATCAAAGGAAGCAGGACACCGGAAAGCCGACGAAAAAGGACCAGCAGCAACAGAAAAATGATAATAACAGCGATTGTCATAAAGTGCGGCACATCCTTCTGCATCCTTTGATGTATGGAAAAGGCAAGGATCGGAGATCCGGCGGTAAATATCGGGAAGTCTTCAGTGCTGTATTTCCGGGTAATATTCAGTATGCTTTTAACAAACGCCTCTTTCTCTTTATCGCTCAATTTTCTGTTCGAACTCTTCCCGGACCCCTTTTCATTATCATCGGAACTGCCTGAATCGTCTTCGAAATCTTTTGTGTCATCCGGTTCCGACGCTGTTGAAAAAGCATCCGACTCCAGGATGATTGCAGTATATTTGCCATCTTCAGAGAGAAGATAATTGCGATACAGCGGATGAGGCTGCGCATAGGCTTTGATGAAATCGATATACCCGGCCAATTGTTGATCATCATCCGGCCAGTTTTCCATTAATTCCTCAATAATCAGTTCATCTTTTTCACCTCTTACCGCAGTAACGTTTACAAGGCTTGTAATGTCATTCAGATGCGGAACATTTTGTTCCAGTTCCTGATGAAGCACTCTCAATTTCTGCAAAAACGATACGGTAAAAACTTCCGGTGTTCGAATGGCTGCAACCACAATCTCATCCCGGCCAAACTGTTCCCGGAACTGATCATACGCAACCATTTCAGGGTCATCGTCGAAAAAAAATGCCTCCGTAGAGGTGTCAACGACTACGTGGGGTAACTGGACTGCCTGAATGGCAACCAGACCGAGTGAAACAATCAGCACAATCCATTTATTCTGAAATATGAAGCGGGAGAGCTTTTCAAATGAGTGCTCAATTCGAGAACGCAAGTTTTGCATCATTCACCTACCGAGATTCGAGCGCAGAGAGATCTTCAGTTTGTACAACATCCGAAATTGAATTCAGTCTGTTACTTGAACATATTTTTATTGATTTATCAAATCCCATATATAAATGAAGGTGAAGGACCGATAAAACAGGCTGTATTCCGAAATCACCGGAAACCATTCTGATTATATTTTTTTATACACCAGTGCTCACAAAAAGAAACATAACAAAAGCCAATCCACGAATAACGATGATTCAAAACCTGAAAAGGGTAATGACGCTAACTCACTCAATTATATGATTTTATATCATCAAAAGAAAAATCACTTTCGAGCGGTCTCAAGCTGCTCCATATCCTCAATCCTATCATCATGCCATAACCTGTTGCATATAAATGAGTTAAAACGGTTCCCTTTTTAAACAGCCTCTCATTATCCGACGATAGGCCTGATTTTTGGAAAAAAGTCATTTAAAAATTTTTTTCCATTTATGGGAAAATCTTTTTTTTTAAATAGTTATGGATGCATTTCCGGGGTTGCCTCTCTATAAAGACAGCTTCGGCAAACCGGTTGGTACATCA
>CAZOEW010000177.1:0-7511 GCA_964578935.1 uncultured Desulfobacterales bacterium
ATAATGAGCGGTAAAATTACCCTGCATGACGCATTTAAAGGTTATACCCTGGATCAGGATAAAATATACTCCCCTGAAGAAACCGTCAAACGCTTTCGAAAAAAAATCGAGGCACTGGATATCGACATCCTGAAACAGACTGTAAGAATCGATAACGGTCGGCTTGATATTCCGGTTTATTTCAGCATCTGCGGCAAGGATGCCAGGGAGATGACCGGCACGAACAAACAGATGGGAAAAGGAGCGACACCGGCCCAGGCAGAAGCCAGCGCGGTAATGGAGCTGGTGGAACGGTTCAGTTTTTTCTCTTTTTGCAACAACCCTGAAAACTTCATTACCGAAAAATACAATCAGGTTAAAGATACCGCGCTGCCTTTTGAAATGATTGCAAAATCAGTACATGATGAATCCGATGACCTCCCGGCTGCAAAAAAAATTTTCTCCAATCTCCCGTTAAAATGGACGCGCGGATACAACCTTACCCGGCAGCAGGAAGTTCTTGTACCCTTTACCTGGTTCTATACCATAAACGAATTTAACGGGCCTTCCGCAGGCAACTGTGTCGAAGAAGCCCTGTCTCAGGGGATATGCGAAATTGTAGAAAGGCATGTTTCCTCGATCATCAGCAGGGGAAAACGGAAGGTGCCGGCCATCATCCCGGAATCTGCTACAGACCCGGTGGTGATTGAGATGCTTGAGAAATATCGAAACGCCGGCATTAACCTCTTTATTTCCGATTTTTCTCTGGACACCGGAATACCCTCTGTCGGGGTGATGGCATATGACCCAGCAACCTTTCCAGAGAAAAGTGAGCTTGTCTGGACAGCCGGAACAACGCCTGATCCGCAAAAGGCCTTGAGCAGGGCTCTGACTGAAATTGCTCAGCTTGCAGGAGATTTCAACACCGGATCAAACTATGTCGCAAGCGGCCTCCCGAAATTCACAAAACTTGAGCAAGCTGATTTCGTTACAAAACCTGAACGTTTTATCCGCATTTCGAATTTACCGGATATTTCAGACCGCAATATTAAAACAGAAGTTGAAAATTGCATCTCCCAACTTTCAAAAAACGATATGGAGGTAATTGTAATCGATACAATGCACCGGCAGCTTGGAATTCCCGCATTTTACACAATCATACCGGGTGCGCATTTCAGGGAGAGGGCGCATGGAACGAGCATCGGGATGTTTGCCGCAAAAATAATAACAGAAACCTGCTCTCCGGACGCCGCGATCTCAGAACTTAAAAAACTTGAAAAACAGCTTCCGGACAAGTACTACCTCAACTTTTATCTGGGGTATTCCCTGCTCTCGAAGGAAGAACCTGAAACTGCCCTCAAATACTTCCGGAAGTCTCTTGATTTGAATCCAACGAAACAGGATATTCCCAGTATATATTCTTATATGGGGGTCTGCTTGAAGGATATGGGACAGTATGAAAAAGGACTCGAAGTTCTCTCAAAAGGAGAGGCTTTGGATAATGAAAGAACTGATATTTATAACCTGATGGGTTTCTGTAATTTCAAGTTGAAAAAACATGAAGAGGCGATCCGCTGTTTCAAACGGGTGCTTGAACTCGATCCGAGTTCCGCAATTGACTATGCCAATATCGCATCCAATTACCGGGATATGGGCAACCGGGAAAAAGCCATCCAATATTACACCATGGCTCTTGAACTGGATCCATCCATTGACTTTGCAAGGGAAAATCTCAAAAAGCTGGGAGCGTAAAACCGAAATCGCTGCGGTCCAGAAACTCCTTTGCGAGGTTCATGTAGTCGACAGAGCCGAAACTACTTTTATTATAGAAAACAACCGGTTTTCCGACATCCGTACTGGCAGCAATTGTTGTATTCCCGCGGATAACCGTTTTGAAAACAAGATCGCTGCAGCGCTCATCTTGATTCAGCTTCTCCAGAATGGAGCGACTGATGCGGGTTCTATTATCAAAAAAAGTGGCTACAATCCCCGTAATATCAAGACCGGGATTCACATCCTCCTTTATGGCGGAAATCGTATCAAAAAGATCATCCAGCGCCGAGTATGCGTAAGGCTGCGTCTGGCAGGGGACCAGAACCTCTGTTGCAAAAGCAAAAACATTTACCGTGAGAAGTGAGAGGCTCGGAGGCGTATCAAGCAGTATGACATCATAATCGTTCCGAATACCCGCCAGCGCTTTTTTCAGCTTATTTTCCCTTCCGATCTCCGTAATCAGCTCAATTTCAGCCCCGGCAAGGTCAATATGTGATGGAATCAGGTCCAGTCCCGGCCATTCTGTATGGATTATCGAATCCTGGACCGAAACCTTTTTCGGATTCACAATAAGATCATAGGTGCTCAATGCAGCTTCACCGGGCTTTACGCCAAGACCCGTTGTTGCATTGCCTTGCGGGTCCATATCAACTACAAGAACCGTATGCTTTTCCAGAGAAAGGGCTGCTGCAAGGTTTATCACTGTCGCCGTTTTACCGACTCCGCCTTTCTCATTCGCTACCGCGACAATCCTGGACTGTCTCGCCACCATATCCATATCTCCATGTTGTCTGCTGATGAATCAATTTCAGTCTGCAAGGGATACGATTTCTTCCCTGGTATCAGCCATATCCCTGTCCAGTCTGTTAATTCGTTTTATCATTTCATTTGATGCGGTTTCCATTTCTTTCAGTATCTTATAGACTCTCTCTTTGTCAATCCGCTTTTTTCCGATCAGGTCGGTCAGTTCGGAAAGATCTGTATTATATGCCTGGAATCTGTCAAGCAAAATTTCATAATAGCTATTTGAAACCACATCGACAAGTTTAAAAATATATTGAAATTTAATGTTTTCTCTGTAATTTTTAAAATGAAAGATGATCGAATCTTCCGTTTCCCGTTTCATACGCCTGATTCCATACCGGAGCGCCTGATAGATATCATCCTCTTTTTCACGATAAGGCTTTTTGATTATTTTTTTAAAGGCCTTCAATATCTTATAAAAACCTAATCGCAGGACCGCCTCGGTTTTGATTCTGGCCGAATACCGCATCGTTGCAGCAGCAGCCGGAATCCGAAGGCCTATAAGCCTTTTTGTGGATTCGATATCCAGTGAATTCATATCGGATAAAGACTTCTGGCTCAATGAAACTTCATAACGGCCCAGTGTATTTTCATATTCAGCAAGAGCATCCGTCACCATTCCTTCAAAAGGTCCGGCAATTGCCCCAAAGATCTCCTCAATTTTCTTTTCCTCTGATTTAATAAAACCGATAATTTTCGGATTGATTGTCCCCACCATTAAATGATCAAGCGCCTGCCTGAACTCCTGATAAATTGCATATAGTGTTTCGGTAAATCCTTTTATTTCAAGAAGTTCTTCATATTGATCCAGGGGTACGGAATATCTCCTGATAAATTCGATTACCGATAAAAGCACTTCTCCTGTTTTTTTTTCAAAAAAAGCATCTACGTCCTTGCGCAATTCAATTCTGGCCTTCTGAACACAACCATCCAGGGTACTTTTAACCATGGATTTCACACGGTTCATTTTTTCCCGATTTTTATGTATATTACTGATAATCCGGCCGGCACTTTCATCATCCCCCTCAACGATGTCCAGATTAATCCGGGTCCACTGCAACATGCCGCCTGATATCAACTTTAAACGCTCCAGATGATTTTTAAGAAGGAGTGGATAGCGCTCATTGATAATCTTTTGTTTCAGAAAAAATTCGAAACGCCGGGTTTCCCTTTCTGAAAACTCCGACAACTCTTTTTCAGCACTCCACTGTTCAAACCTTTCCCGATCCTTTTTACTGATATTTCCTGAACGCAGCTGTTCCTGAAAAAGATTGAAAAGCGCTGAAAAGACAAACAAGTCAGGATTGGGTTTCAAAATAGAAAGCTCATCCCGTATTTTACTCACAAGCAGCATCAAACCATCGATTGTTTCATGCTCTGAAAAATCACAATTGACTACAAATATGATATTATCCATGATTCCCATTTGCCGGATCATGGACAGAAAACGAATATCCGCCTGCCGCAAACCGGTTCTGCTGCTGATAACATAAACAAGCATGTTTGCCAGCAGCAGATAATCCTGAATCATTGCAAGATGAAGCGGATTCGAGGAATCACTTCCCTGGCAATCCGCTATTTCGATATTCTCTCCAACGGCTCCTGAATCAATCTCAAGACCGATATCTCTTAAATAAACCGACAGCGACTCATCTCCCACAAACATCCTGTGTTCAGAAAACTGGGATCCCTCATACAGCCTGCTCTCGCCCTCAGTTGAAAGAAGATTTTGCACGCCATGATAACCCTTTAGATAAGATGAAAGAATAACGCTGTTGATATTGCGGGTACTCTGCGTAATCAGCTGATCCGAACTCAGAGAGTTGAGCGCCTCGGCAAGATTGTCTCGATCAATTTTTCTTCTGATGTCAAACAATTCGCCGCCTGTGATTTTTTCAAAAGATGGGAAGAAAGCGAGAGCCTGCTGAATTTCCTCGTTCACTTCATCCCATGATTTAAAATAAAGTGTTGCCCGCAGCTGAGCGCCTCTTCGAATCTTGGTAACAATGGAAGTGACAACTCCCGCTCCTCTTTTTAAATAATCCCCTTTAAAAAGTGCATTCACAAAAGTACTTTTGCCTGACTTTATGGGTCCGACTGCAGCAACCCGCAGTATCTCTTTTGGGAGCTGTTTTTGAATATTTTCGCAGGTTTTTTCCCAACTATCGAAGTTCTGTTCCGAGAAACCGGTAACTACTTCCGCTTTCCGAAAAAGTTCCGTCATGTCGGAAGCGACCTTTAACAGTTCACTCTTTAATGAATTAAATGTATCCATATCACTTTCATGTTTTGTTTATTGAATGGTTGTTCACGATACATGGTAACGCGCCTTTAAATAATCATTCGCCGAAAGGCTCTACTTCTTATAATGGTATCAACTATTTGTCAAAAATATTTTCCTCATCTCCTCATTTCCTGAATGATTTAATGGCTGGGCCGGGTGTCGCAAACATAATCCCTTGTAAAATTAAAGGCTTTATGATATGGTCCTTAAAATTATTAAAGAAACTGGAAAAAAAAGAGGGAAAAGAATCCATGTCCGAAAAGCATCCTGAATGCCCGCTATATAATCCGTTGAACTGCAAAGAATACTACAATCCCAAGTTATGCGCATTTGTGAGAAAAGATAGAATCTGCCAGAAAAAAAAAAGCCCAAACCCAAAAAGTCCGAACAATCATAGATTGCCGACAGCCTTCAACAGCGCAACCCACTGAAAATAAAAATCACTCCCAAATATAAATCAGGCACGACCGACTGCACCGGAAAGTTGCATCGGATCAATTCCGATAAATTCCATAGCCCTTTCCCATTTCAATTCAACCGGCACCTTAAAAACAATTTCTTCAGAAACAGGCGAGGTGAGCCAGGCGTTTGCCTGCAACTCCGATTCAAGCTGGAATTCCCCCCATCCGGCGCATCCAAGTGCGATCATAAATGATTTCAAACCTTCTCCACAGGCGATTGCTTCCAGTACATCCTTGGTGTTACTGAGGGCAAGGGTCGGTGTAATCTTCACACATCCCTCCCAGTCAAAAGGAGGACCGTGAAGTATAAAAATTTCACCGATATGGACCGGGCCTCCAATATGCACCGGAATCGATTCCGTTTCCCTGGTATGTTGAATTCCCAGCTCCTTGAAGATCTCTTTTGCGGAGAGAAACGGATGGATGCGATTTATAATAACGCCAAGTGCCCCTGCCCTTGAATGCTCACAGATGCATGTTACTGTTTTTGAAAAATTCGGATCCGCAAGACCGGGCATGGCCAACAACATCTGTCCCTTCAAAAAAATATTCTCTTTATCTTCCATACTGTTCCATCGTCCCTTTTGTTTTGAACCTCTTGAGGACAAATTCAATTCGAAATATGCCGCATTTCTCCTCCGCGACATGTTTCATCTTTCCCGAAAATGGCAGGTTGAATTGAACATATCCAGACTATGTTTATCACATTTTAATGTCAAGAATGGAAAATTCCAATTTGAAAAAACAAAAACCCCTTTCGTTTTATGGATTGCACTTATGAACCAAACAGATTAAATTGGAACAACATGAAATGCCAATCCGAAAAAACAGTCAAACTGCGAAAAGATGCCAAAAAAATATTTTACGCGGGGCTTGCCGCTGTAGAACCCGGAACCGCAATTCACAAATTCTGCAGGCGCAATAACGACACCCTTCATGTTGGCAATAAAAGCTACGACCTTTCCCGATTTGACAGGATTCACGTTATTGGAGCAGGAAAAGCAACGGCGCCCATGGCAACCGCCATTGAGGAAATTCTGGAAGATAAAATTTCCGGGGGAATCATCACGGTAAAATACGGCCATCTCAGTAAATCCGGAAGGATAAACGTGATAGAGGCAGGCCACCCGATTCCGGATCAAAACGGCCGGGACGGGGCTGAATCGATCCTGTCTCTTGCTGAAGGTGCCGGAAAGAATGATTTGGTAATCTGCCTGATCTCCGGCGGAGGATCCGCCCTGCTGCCGCTTCCTGCAGAGGGGATCACGCTGAAAGACAAACAGGATACCATAAAAGTCCTCCTTTCATGCGGAGCAAGCATCGATGAAGTCAATTCCATCCGGAAGCATATTTCAGGGATAAAGGGAGGAATGCTCGCCAGGGCCGCCTACCCTGCCACACTTGTATCTCTTATCCTGTCGGATGTGGTTGGAGATGATCTTGATGTTATCGCTTCCGGTCCTTCCATACCGGATTCAAGCACCTATGAGGACTGTATGGGGATTGTCAGGCATTATAAAATTTCAGACAGGCTGCCGGAAGCCGTATATGCTCATATCTGCAAGGGAGCTTCCGGTCTGATTCCGGAAACCCCGAAACCGGGCGATCCGGTCTTTGAAAAAACAGCCAGCCTGATCATCGGCAGCAACATGGAGGCGATCGCGTCAGCGAAAAAAAAAGCGGAGGAGATCGGGTATAACACAATCGTCCTCTCATCCATGATCGAAGGAGAGACAAAACATGTCGCCCGGGTTCACGCCGCGATCGCGAAGGAAATAAGGAAAACAGGCAACCCCCTTACACCGCCGGCCTGTATCCTTTCGGGAGGAGAAACCACCGTAACGATTACGGGAAACGGTATGGGGGGAAGAAACCAGGAATTTTCCCTTGCGGCGGCAATGGATATCGCAAAATATCAGGATATCGTTGTTTTCAGTGCCGGCACAGATGGAACAGACGGCCCTACAGACGCAGCCGGAGCGGTTGCAGATACAACAACGGTGAAAAGGGCTCTTGAAAAAAAAATCGACCCTGGAAGCTTTCTCTTGGACAATGATTCTTACAACTTCTTCCGCATGATGGATGATCTGGTGTTCACAGGACCCACAAACACCAATGTAATGGACCTCAGAATCATCCTTGTCGCTTAGAGGCATCTCAAAAATGCTATATCGCCCAATTTCATCGTCAGCGTCGAAAAGATAATCCTC
>CAZOEW010000178.1:0-7422 GCA_964578935.1 uncultured Desulfobacterales bacterium
TGACGCAAGTTTTTCAACAAGCCGCAGTTTTCAAAACCCGCTTTGTGATGCCTGACCCTTTTCCTGCCGGGGCTGTCTTTTTCCGGTGCAACCTGAAAAATTGGTTATGATGAAAATCATCGCGTGAATGCAATGCAACCGGACAGGGTGCCGGACTTTAAAAAAAACGAGCGCTCGTTTTATTTTTTTTATTGACATATTTTTAGAATGCGATAAGTTGGGTGGAAACCGTGTGACAAAGGAAACAAATGAGTACGATCTTCATGATACGACATGGTCAGGCGTCTTTTGGAAAAGAAAACTATGACAAACTATCGGAAAGAGGGTTTGATCAGTCACGCATTCTTGCCGATTATCTCTTTGACCTGGGTCTTCGGTTCGATGTTCTGTATTCGGGAACAATGCGGCGGCATCTCGAGACAGCCGAAGCGTTCACCCGGCTTTACGAAAAACATCACATTCACTATCCGGAACTGAAGCAGATTGAAGCGTTCAACGAGTATGATCCGGAGTCCGTGCTGACCGCAATCATACCGCTTCTTATTGAAGAAGAACCTGATTTTTCTCATCGTGTTGAAAAGATGTTTGCCGATAAAAAATCTTTTCAACAGGTTTTTGAAAAAGTCATGATGCGATGGGTTTCAGGTGATTTCAACATTCCCGGGCTTGTCCGGTGGGAGGAGTTTGCCGCCAGGATTGAGCATGGTGTTCAACAGGTGATGGAATCCGATGGAAAAGGGAAAAAAATCGCTATCTTTTCATCCGGTGGTCCGATCTCCGTTGTTGTTCAAAAAGCGTTGTCCCTTTCCAGTTCTTCCGCCATTCAGCTTAACTGGCAGATCATCAACACTTCGGTAACACGTTTCAAGTGTACGCATGACCGGATCATGCTGATGTCTTTTAATGAACATGCGCATCTTGAAATCAATGGGAATAGATCACTGGTGACCTACAGGTAATTTTATTTTTTCGGCACTCGACAAGTTTAACATCTGTTTCGCGAAAACAGAAAGGAGGAAGGCATGGATTTTACGATATCGGAGAAGATGAAAGTCATTCTCGGAATGATCAATGAGTTTGTTGATAAAGAACTGATTCCCATGGAATCTCAGTTTACGAAAATGGAATTCCGTGACGGCCTGAAAATTTTTGAAGAAAAGCGGAAAATGGTCAAGCAAATGGAATTATGGGCTCCGAACCATCCAAAAGAGTACGGAGGGATGGGGCTTGATCTTGTGGAGCACGGGCTCGTATCCGAGGCCCTGGGACGGACTCCGCTCGGGCATTATATTTTCGGCTGCCAGGCACCGGATGCCGGAAACATCGAGATTCTGCACAAATACGGGACCGAGGAACAGAAAAAAAAGTACCTTGCACCGCTGGTAGCAGGCGAAATCCGAAGCTGTTTTTCAATGACGGAAGTCAATATGCCGGGCTCCAATCCGGTGATGCTGGAAACGACCGCTGTCAAAGATGGGGATAATTATTTGATTAACGGGCATAAATGGTATACGAGTTCTGCTGATGGGTCAAAATTCGCGATTGTAATGGCGGTAACGAATCCGGACGCACCCAAGTACCTGAATGCCAGCATGATTATCGTGCCCACGGATACCCCCGGCTTTAACCTGGTTCGAAATATTTCGATCATGGGGCATGTCGGCAGCGATTATGCCAGTCATGCGGAAATTATTTACCAGTCCTGCCGCGTTCCCCGTGAGAATCTTCTGGGCCCTGAAGGGCACGGTTTTGTGATTGCGCAGGATCGTCTCGGACCCGGAAGGATACATCACTGCATGAGGTGGCTCGGTATCTGCAACCGCGCCTATGATCTCATGTGTAAACGGGCCAATGAGCGGAAGATTACGCCTGACGGCAAAACCCTCGCCACGCAGCAGACCATAAAAAACTGGGTTGCGGATTCAGCTGCCGAGATACAGGCAGCAAGACTCATGACCCTTTATGCGGCATGGCGGATTGAAACGGTCGGGGCCAGTGCCGCGAGAAATGACATCTCCATGATTAAAGTCGTGGTGGCCAATACCATGCAGCGTGTCATTGACAGGGCCTTGCAGGTACATGGCGGCCTTGGGATGTCGGATGACACCATCCTGTCCTATTTCTACCGCCATGAACGCGCAGCACGGATTTATGATGGCGCTGATGAGGTCCATCGTCTCATGCTGGGCAAACGGCTGCTTGCGGAAGCTCAGAAAAAAGCCGACAAGGTAAAGTAAACTACAAAAAGAAACCGGTTCCATGAATTATAACGACTTTCGAAAATTGCAGACCATATCGAGTGAAGATATTTGCCGTAATATCTTCAATGAGAACAGCCAGTTCATTAAAATCAAAAAAGAAGAGCGGGCTGTTAAAAATCTTTTAACGATCTATAATGCAACGCTTAAACTCAGCAGTAAAAAAGGTTTTTCTGCAATGAGTCTCCGGGATCTCTGCCGGGAAACAGGCCTTTCGATGGGAGCCCTTTATTCCTACTTTTCAACAAAAGAAGACCTGCTGAACATTATCCGGGAGCAGAGCCAGCGTTTTATATCAACCGTAATGCTGGAGATGATCGAACAGGCGGAAACCATCCAGGAAAAATTGCGAACCGCGATACAGACTCATCTCTATCTCAGCGAGATCATGCCCGAGTGGTTTATCTTTTTTTTCATGGAAACCCGAACGATGAAAAAGGAAGAGCAGAAGAAAGCGATTGCATCGGAACTGTTCACGGAAAAAATATTTATGGATATTTTTGAAGAGGGCAACAGACAGAAAGTTTTCTCAGTTGAAAATCCAATGCTGATGGCCTCGGTGATCAAACCGATGCTTCAGGACTGGTATTTGAAAAGATGGAAATATTCGCGGCGAAAGGTTTCCGTGGACGAATATGCCGGTTTCATCATTCACTTTGTTGAAACATTCATCATGCCGGCTCGACAAAGATAAGGAGGTGCGATCATGGCGATCATGGATGCGCCAATAAAAATCAGAGAAGGAGAGGAGCTGAACAACCGGAAGGTTGAAGCGTTTCTGCGAGATACCATACCCGGCCTTGAAGGGGAGTTTGTCATCAAACAATTCCCCGGCGGTTTCTCCAACCTGACATACCTGATAACGGTTGGAGAGAAGGAAATGATTCTTCGCAGGCCTCCGTTCGGGAAGAAAGCGAAAACCGCCCATGATATGTCAAGGGAATATAAAATTCTGGATGCGTTGCATCCGGTTTTTCAATATGCTCCAAAGCCCCTTGCCTATTCCGAAAACACGGACATCATGGAATGCCCTTTTTATGTGATGGAACGGATTCCCGGTATAATCCTTCGAAAGGATCTCCCGGAAGGCCTTTCTTTCACACCGAAAGATGCCGATGGTCTGTGTAAAAATTTTATCCGGATACTGAATCAGCTCCACTGCATCGATTATAAAGAAATAGGCCTTGATGGATATGGAAAACCCGAAGGGTATGTCAAACGCCAGGTCGAAGGATGGAGTTCACGGTATCGGGATGCGAAAACCGATGATGCCCCGGATTTTGAAAAGGTGATGCAATGGCTGCAGGAAAAGATGCCGGCAGAGTCGAAACGGCCCGGCATCATTCATAATGACTATAAATTCGATAATGTTGTTTTAAGCCCGGACAATCCACTTGAAATCGTCGGAATCCTGGACTGGGAAATGGCAACCCTTGGTGATCCGTTAATGGATCTGGGTTCCTCCCTTGCCTACTGGGTGGATCGAAATGATTCTCCGGAACTCCAGTTGACACGCATGATGCCGACAACGGAAGAGGGGATGATGACCCGGAAGGAACTGGTTGAATATTACTTGAAACTTTCCGGAAGAAAGATTGACTCAATTGATTTTTATTTTTGCTTCGGTCTTTTTAAACTGGCCGGTATCGCACAGCAGATATACTACCGGTATTATCACGGACAGACCCGGGATAAGCGGTTTGCGATGCTCATCGGGGCTGTTGTCATCCTTGAACGGGAAGCGATGCAGCTCATTGAGAAATCGGATTTATAGCCGGTCGAACACGATGCGGTTTCATTTTTTTTTAAAAACCAACCTAATCAACATGAGGTAAAACCATGATAAATTTTTCCTTAAACGGCAAAATTGCACTAATCACCGGAGGCAGCAGAGGAATTGGAGAAGCAATCGCATACACACTGGCTGAAAACGGCGCGCACTGCATTCTTGCAAGTCGCAAAATCGATGCCTTGAATCAGGTCTCCAACAAGATCACCGAGAAAGGCGGCAAAGCCACAACCATCGAGTGTAACATGAGCGACATGGGTCAGATTCGGTCGCTTTTTGATGAAGTGAAGAAAAAATTCGGGAAACTCGATATCCTGGTCAATAATGCGGCCGCCAACCCCTATTTTGGAGAAATGCTCGGGGCCGAAGAGTGGGCCTGGGATAAGACCTTTGCCGTAAACTTAAAAGGCCCGTTTTTTATGATTCAGCATTCCGTACCGTTGATGATGGATGCGGGCGGCGGGGCGATTGTGAACGTGGCGTCCGTGAACGGCATCCGGCCGGCACCCATGCAGGGAATATATTCCATTACCAAAGCCGGGCTGATTTCAATGACCAAGGCCTATGCAAAGGAACTTGCTCCAAATAAAATTCGCGTGAACGCGCTTCTTCCCGGTTTTACACGAACAAATTTTTCAAAGGTCATGCTTGATAACGATGAAGTCTATAAGTATATCGTTCAGCAGATTCCTCTGGGAAGAGAAGCAGCCCCCTCGGAAATGGCAGGTGCCGTTCTGTACCTGGTTTCGGAAGCCTCCTCCTTTACAACCGGCTCATGCATCACCTGTGACGGGGGAATGCTGGCGTAGAAACCGGTTCGATTATTTTTTGACAAGCTGCTTGATATGGCTGAAGAACTGATCGGAATACTGCGTGTTCAGAATCCACAGGTAATACTCTTTCTCAATGGCAATGGACTGCTGAATCGCGTATTCGTAAGGAAAAAGAAGTACGGGGATTTCGCTGCGCCCGACTTTCGCAAGAATCCGGGAAAGCGCGGAATACAGAATTTCCTGGGGAAGGTATTCCTGGTCCGGAACAAAAACCTTGATGCAGCTTGTCATGTTTGATAACGTAAGGCCGATGTCCGATACATTGATGAGGATTACAGCCTTGAGCACATCCGCCTTTCTCAGCGACAGCAGATATTTTCCCCTCGTTAAGCCCAGTTTTTGATATTCTTCGGAGAGTCCGCGGCCTTGATTCCTGTCAGGCAGCAGGTCGAGCGCCTCAAGCATGAGGCCTTTTGATCCGATATGGTATGAGTTTTTCAGTTCCATCAGGTCCTGAGGAAGCGTTTTGGTCAGCCGCCATGGCTCGGAGAGACGCTTCATGTCCGCGTAGGATTCCCGGTATCGAAAATACCCGAATGAATCCAGGGAGCAGCCTTTTGGATCATTTATTTTAGAGGCAGCGCCCTTGAAAACCAGATCACTGAACTTGTTGCCTTTATCAAAATAGTTCATCACAAAATCCATATGGATAGAAGAGAATCTGTGAGAATCATGTATAAACTGTGCAATTCGGTTCAGTACCCCCAGCCGTGCTTCGATGATAGGCGATCCAGCGGCTTCATGATGAATAAGCCATGAATTTTCATAGAAGCGCACCATGGCCATGTGCCCTTTTATGGTATCATTGGTCTGGTATATAAAATGT
Organism: uncultured Desulfobacterales bacterium; assembly: GCA_964578935.1. Taxonomy (GTDB): domain Bacteria; phylum Desulfobacterota; class Desulfobacteria; order Desulfobacterales; family SURF-7; genus JAQYVL01. Next base: position 5,707 of record CAZOEW010000178.1, read on the forward strand.
CTGGCTAGATCCGGATTGCAGTCGTATAACTTTTTATAGGTGTTTTTGATGTTTTCTTTATCCGCTTTCAGGACTGCGTATTCCGCCGGCTTGATGCTTCCTGCTTTAAAAAAGAAATCCCATGAAGCATCGATATCGATCTTGTTGTCAATATAGGAATTTTTGTTCTCGGCCTGACTGAGAATGGCCAGAAGTTTCATGTGATCCAGCGGGGATATGTCGATGATTGCAATTCCGCATTTTACGAGGTTGCCCGTATTGTTTTTCCCGGAAAGTTTTCGGTATACAACCTGCGCTCTGCATGTAAGCGTGAGGCCGCCTGCAAAACCCACTTGAAGTTTCGGTATGATCATGCCGGGTAAAAGAGCCGCGCTTTCCTCTGCTTCTTCTACGGCAACCCCTGAACCGGAAATGTCCAGGACTTTTCGGTTGAACATCTTTCCGGTAAATGGGTGCTGAAAGATGATATCCGGTGTGGGGATAAGCGCCAGCCGTGAGCTGCGGTATTCACTGGGTTTGAATTTTTGAATCTGATGCGTTATCGGTTCGAAAATGTATGTTTTGGCTTTGGGGCCGCCATTCTGTCTTAATATTCTGCATTCACTGGAATAGAGGGATTCACCTGCAGAAGAAAAGATCAGGTTGATCCGGGCATCGGGATTGATGCCCGCGGAGGAATGCTGACCGTTGATTTCACTCACGACCTTGAAGGTCAGGGGATTGAAGTCCGACAGGGTTCCATTAAAAAATGTGCCGTTTTGAAACATCTGAACGTCTATGCCTGTACAGGCGTGCCTTTTGACCTTTCGTTTCCCGATTTCCGAATAGGTGTTCGGGAGGGCAAAGCTGATGCCATGCATGTCGATGTCGATCAGTTCAGGATTGACAAGGAGAAGATTGTTGCCGTCGTTTATGAGAAGACTCTGAAAGGTATACGATTTGATGATCTGCTGGATTCCGGTCTTGTTTGCCCAAACACAGTCCAGCCTGCTTCCGTGGCACATTCGCGTATATACACTGCGGGCAATGGAGCGGTTGAATTTTTTATGTCTGAAACCGGCGCGTATCGTACCGTCCTGGAAGTTGATCAGGTTGAGAATGTCGACCAATTGCTCCCGGCTTCCGACATTTCTGCGGCCGATCCTGCTCTCCTTCGGGGATGATTTGATCATATGAAATGGTTTTTCTTGAACACTCTTTTTTTTATAATTTCCACCATTGATCGGCCGATAAATGATATGCTTTCTGCCGGCAGCTTCCATTTCCGAACCATCATCTTGTTTCAGTTCATTCGTGTTCATAGATAACCTGTTAATTTCATTGCAATAAGATATTCCATTTTGCAAGCGATGTCAATGGTTATAGCAATTAACATGCCATCTGCCCTGAAAACGAATGAATGTATTATTAATTGAATAAGTTACCTGTCCTGAAAAAGCCGGTTATTCATTCCGGCAAACCGCAAAGGCAGCGGCATTAGGAACAAAAGGTAAGTTTATTGTGAAATAGTTTCACTAGCTTTTCTCATATCACAAGCTGCCGAAAGCGGCCTGAAATTTAAATCACAACTATCGAAATTCTTTCAGGTGTATTAAACAAAAAAGATGCTCATGCAGAGATGCGAAGTTAATTTTTTCGTTTTTCTCTGCGCCTTGGCGTCTCTGCGCGAGAAAGTCTTTGTATTCTTTGTGAGATTTGAAAAGAAAATTTACTTCT
>CAZOEW010000179.1:0-7416 GCA_964578935.1 uncultured Desulfobacterales bacterium
TTATTACCTTCATGATTAATATGATAAATTTTTAAATCTGTTCATCCGCACCTTGTATTTCTGCCGATAAAAACCCCTTTTTTACCGCTTAATGCAGAATGAACAAGGATTCAATTTAAAGAAGAAAAACCTTTCCGTCAAGAAAAAAATAGCTGTATTTTCATTATAAATCCGTTCCTGAAATAAAAAAAATCGGAGTCCGCGACCGGCGGAACTCCGATTTTCATCTTCCACAAACTCTCTTCAAACGATCAGCGGTTATCCGCCAAAAGAAGCATCTTCGATATCAACCGCAGCTCCGTTTGTATTCAGGATGGCATCCATCTTTCCCATGCTGATGGGAATGACCGAATTGACAAAAAATTCAAGTGATTTAATCTGCCCCTTGTAGAATGAGGCATCTTTTGTTGCTTTCTCAATTTGAGGAGCAGCCACGACTGCTCTCCATAAAAGCATCCAGGAAAGAATGACATCACCGGTTGCCTCAAGAAATGGACATGCAAATGCAAATGCGTTGAGAACCTTTTCAGACATGGCGGTCTTGCCGAGATGCATCGCGACCTCACCCAGCTTATTGACGGCAACCTCGACCTTTGCCGCATATCCTTCGAGCCCTGCAATTCCTTTTGCCCTGGCAATGGCTTTCTGAATTTCGACCATAAGATCCATGACGAGCTTACCCTTTTTCATTCCAAGTTTGCGCCCCAGAAGGTCCATCGCCTGAATGCCATTGGTCCCTTCGTAAATCATGGTAATCCGGCAGTCTCTCAAGAGCTGCTCCAAAGGGTATTCCTTGATATATCCGTACCCGCCGTAAACCTGCATTGCAATGCTGCACATCTCAAAAGATTTATCCGTGACATATCCCTTTGCCACCGGGATCAGAATATCGACAAGGCCGTGAAGCCTTTCCTTTTCATCATCCTTATCCGACACCGCTGCAAGATCATCAAGATAAGCGACGTAGTAGAGAAGACTCCGCATACCTTCCACATAAGCCTTCATGGTAATCAGCATGCGCCTTACATCCGGATGATTGATAATCGCTACGGGTGGTGCGTCCTTATCCATCATCTGAAGCAGATTTTTTCCCTGAATTCGTTCCCGTGCGTAATTTACCGCATACAGATAGGCGGATGTCGCACATGAAAATCCCTGCAGCCCAACCAGAAGGCGGGCTTCATTCATCATGAGGAACATGGCACGCATTCCCTTGTTTTCCTCACCGAGAAGGGTGCCGATACATTCGCCTTTTCCTCCGAGTGTCAAAGAACAGGTGCTGTTTCCATGTATTCCCATTTTCTCTTCAATACCGGTACAGACAACATCATTGAATTCACCCAGACTTCCATCATCATTCACACGGTACTTGGGGACCAGAAACAATGAAATCCCTTTGGTTCCCGCCGGAGCGCCTTCGATTCTCGCAAGAACCGGATGGATGATATTTTCAGACATATCATGCTCACCGCTTGAGATAAAAATTTTTCCTCCGGTTATTGAATAGGTGCCGTCTTCGTTCTTTTTGGCGCTTGTGGTCAGCAGGCCGACATCTGATCCGGCTTCCGGTTCCGTGAGCAGCATGGTTCCCGTCCACTCGCCGGTATACATCTTTTTCAAAAAAAGCTTTTTCTGTTTTTCAGTTCCAAACTCTTCGACAAGCTTCCCCGCGCCATGCGTCAACCCCGGATACATCATGAATGCATAGTTTGCACCATTGAAATAGTCATTTGCCGCCATGGAGAGGAGCCTCGGCATGCCCTGACCGCCGTATTCAAGATCCTCCGGCATTGCAAGCCATTCACCTTCCTTGTAAATCTCCCATGCTTTTTTAAACTCTTCCGGGACGGTGACCTGCCCTTTATCAAACTTCGCGCCTACCTCATCTCCGATTTTCCGGGTAGGCAAAATTTCTTTTATGGCCAGATTCCTTGCTTCACTTACAATGAGATCAACTGTCTTTTTGTTGAACTCTTCAAATTTTTCATGTTTGCTCAGATTACTGACCTCGAACTGTTCATGAAGGACAAAATCAACATCCCTTCTGTCTGCGATAAATTGCGCCATTATTCTCCCCTCCTTATATCTTCATCTTTCATTGCCGTCTGATTTTTTTCTAACCAGCGGCAACGTCATCACTGCCAATACCCCTTAAAAAAAGATCCACCAGTGGATCGGCCATTGATTCCAGATCGTATTTTCCGCCCGCATAAACCCATGTACTGATTACGGATTCAACAGCTCCAAGCACATATCTTTTTACCAGACTGAGATACAGATCCTTTCGAAACGTACCTTCGGCCTGACCCTGTTCAACAACATCTCCCACCATGCTCAGGTACATTTTGGTCAGTTCATCTACAAACTTGTCCAGATGTCTGCCTTTGCGTGCCTCCGCCATATAGACCATAGCCATATTGCGATCGCGTTGAAACTCCCTTAAATGGCAGCGGATTAAATTCCGAAACTTTTCACCTGGATTTTCAGCTTCCTTTACCGTCTCTCGAAATCTATTGAAAATATTTCTGGTCTTGTAGTTATAGAACTGAATCAGGATATCGTCTTTATTTTTGAAATACAGATAGATGGTACCGTCTGCCACACCGGCTTCTTTTGCTATCTGAGATATGGTTGAATGAAAAAAGCCCTGTTCCGCGAATACCTTAATCGCGGCTTCAAGGATTCTTCGGTACTTCTCTGTTTTTGTCTTGCCGTTTGCTTCCAGCGTCATTACAAATGTCCTTATTAAATGAATGCCGATTCATTTAGCAGAGGCCTCCCCCGAAGTCAAGCTGTTTTTACGAATGGCCACTGCAACCATTCAATTATTATATAGTTTTAGACATCATTCATATATTTAAATGGAAAGAAACCCCACAAAAAAGAAAGAATGGCAGATGAGCATCTATTCAATAAGAACCCCCGTGAAACAGGCGGTCCAAGGACAGCCGCCAAAAAAAGCTGCTTTTCGCGATGAACCTGTGAACACGATCCCTCTTTCTACATATCAGGCGCTTTCCCCTGCCTGCGGTATTCAGACCTTAAGTGCTTGACAGTATATTCCGGATATGAAAATGCTCCATCAATTCCATGATTCGGAAACAGCTCGCGTGGAACGGTCAGTCAATTCCTCTTTATGGCGGGACTGCTTGAAGCCTATCCACGAGAAAAGACAAGGAAAGGGAAAATGAATATCAACGAAGCAAAAAAATCAAATGGATAGCGAGCAAGGCTATCCAAAGGAGACCCCGTGTCGATTGACGACATCATAAAAAAATCAGGAGATGGAGCCCCCATCAGCAAACGCGAACTGATGCGGATGCTGAGCTACCCACCGGATTCTGCAGAATCATATCGCGTCATGGCTGAAGCAAACCGCATCTCGAAAGAACTTACCGGCAATCAAGCGGAAATTCATGCCCAGTTCGCTTTGAATCTTGCCCCATGCAAATGCAACTGCCTGTTTTGCTCCTTTGCCGAGGTTAACGGTGTCTTCCAGGGGGAGGTTCAAATCACGGCGGATGAAGCGGTTTCCATGGCAAAACGATTTGAAGCTGATGGTGCGAATGCAATCTTCATGATGACAACCGCTCATTATCCTTTTGAGAAATTCATCGAAATTTCCAAAGAGGTGAGGCGGAATCTTCAGCCGGAGACTACACTGATCGCCAATGTCGGGGATCAATCCCGGGCGAACGCTCAAAAAATAAAAGACGCGGGGTATTCCGGAGTATATCATGCGCTGAGACTGCGTGAAGGAATCGACACAAACCTTTCCCCGGAACGTCGCAGGGAAACGATTCGCATTTATCAGGATGCAGGACTGAAAGTCGGAACATGCGTAGAACCTGTCGGGCCCGAACACACGGATGAAGAACTTGTTGAGATGATTTTATACACCGCCTCATTGAACCCTTCCTATAGCGGCGCAGCAAGGCGAATAGCCATTCCCGGGACAGAGATCGCCAGAAGAGGGATGATCAGTGAGATTCGAATGGCTCAAATTGTCGCGGTTACTCGTCTCGGTATGCCCAGATCGGTTATGGGTAATTGCACCCATGAGCCGTGTACGCTGGGCTGCATAGCCGGTGCGAATCTATTCTGGGCGGAAGCAGGGGCAAACCCCCGCGACACGGAAGAAAAAACAGAAAACGGCAGAGGAGATACGGTGTCGGCTTGCAGAAAACTATTCCAGGAGAGTGGATGGGAAATCTGGATAGGGCCGTCACGGTATTACATGAATTAGCGAATCGACTGTATCCTTTCAGACAGCTGCGGATTTAATGACCATGAGTTTTTCGATTGTCATCTCATGCATGGCAGGGCCGATTCCTCCAACTCCCAAACCGGATTCTCTGCTTCCTCCGAACGGCATCCAGTCTACTCGAAATGCCGTATGATCATTTACCATGACTGCCATGGCATTCAATTTTTTCACCGTATCTAACGCGACATCGAGATTCCTGGTGAACACCGCAGCCTGAAAGCAGAAATTCAATTGATTGGCTCTTGCAATCGCTTCATCTCTTTCCTCAAAGGAGTAAATGCAGACCACGGGGCCGAAAATCTCCTTCCGGGACACCTTCGCATCTTCGGACGGATTCAACAGCACTGTCGGCTTATAACAATTATGGGAAAGCTTCTCCCCGCCGCACAATAGTGTCGCTCCTTTCTGTACTGCTTCCATTACCCATTCATGGACGCGGTCAACCTCCGAAGGAGAGATCAGCGGACCGACTTCCGTTTCCTCATGAAGAGGATTTCCGACTTTCAACTTTTGAACCAGATGCGTCATTTTTTTTGAAAATTCTTCAACTATTGTCTTGTGGACATAAACCCTCTGAACGGAAACGCATACCTGTCCCGCGTGATAGAACCCACCCTTTACGAGCAGCGGCATGGCTTCATCCATGTCGGCTGTTTCATCAAAAATAACCGGAGCCGCTCCTCCGTGTTCCATGGCGCACCCTGCTCCCGGAGCCAGTTTCGCCCGAAGATGCCAACCCACTTTTGAAGATCCGATAAAAGTCAAAAAAGAGATACGCGCATCGGAAATCATTTTTTCGGCTGTTTCATTTTCACACAGAACCATTTGACACCATTCCTCTGGAAGCCCGGCCTCATATAAAATGTTGACGAGATTCCGGCAGGACAGAGGGGTGGCGGATGCGGGTTTGACGATCACCGGGCATCCGACGGCTATTGCGGGAATAACCTGATGTATAATGAGATTAAACGGATGGTTGAATGCACTTATCGCCATAACCACACCCCTTGGTTCCTTCATGGTGTATGCAATCCTGTTGGCGGAAGAAAGGGTCAGGTTCATCGGAATTTCCCTGCCGCAGAAATGAGATAATTCCTTTACAGAGACATGGATACCATCGATTGCCCGATTGATTTCGATTTTCGAATCGATCAGCGGCTTTCCGCCTTCCCGGGCTGCTGTTTCCGCGAGCGCAATGGATTTGTGCTTTATCATCTCAGCCGCGTTTTCCAGTATTTCAATTCGCCGGTAAGGCGGCAGCCATCGAGTGCGGTCCTTGAAAAGTCGATGGGAATTTTCTAAAATGGCAAATGCTTCTTTTTCGCCTGTTCTTTCCAGTTCCTCGATAAGCGACTCTTCATATGGGCTGGTTACTTTTATTGTGTTCATATGGTGTCCTCGTTATAAGATACAGGTTCTGTTTTTGAGTTCTTCGATAAAAACCTTTTCATTTTCAGAATAATCAACCGGCACTTCAACAACGTGGACACCGCTGGTATTCAAACATGTTTCAATAACAACCGGCAGTTCGCCGGTTCTGGTTATACGATGTCCTGTGGCGCCGTAACTTTTGGCATACTGAATAAAATCCGGATTGCCGAAATCCAGTCCGAATTCAGGAAGCGCCATTCCCGCCTGTTTCCATTTGATCATCCCGTAGGCATTGTCGGTTAAAATGATTACGATCAGATTCAAATGAAGACGAATCGCTGTTTCCAACTCCTGGGAATTCATCATAAAACCACCATCTCCGCAAATGGCAACAATTTTTTTGTCCGGGTAAATAATTTTTGCGGCAATTGCAGCAGGAAGACCGGCTCCCATGGATGCGAGCGCGTTATCCAGAAGGACGGTATTGGATTCATGCGCTTTGTAGTTCCGGGCAAACCAGAGCTTGAACATCCCATTATCGAGCGAAAGGATTCCATCACTCGGAACGACTTCACGAATGTCGGTTACAATTCGCTGGGGCGTGCTGGGAAAGGTGTCGGTGTCGCTTCCGGTATAGACATTGAGCTCGATTTCGGTTTTAATTTTTTGAAAATAAGAAAAATCAGCGCATGAGCATGAGTCCGTTATGGATGTCAGTTCGTTCAATGTCTTGGGGATATCTCCAACAACTTCAAGCTGAGGGAAATAGACATCATCCACGGTTGCACTGTAGTAATGGATATGAATAACCTGAACACCGCCCTGCGTCATCAAAAAAGGAGGTTTTTCCACGACATCATGCCCGACGTTGATAATGAGATCGGCACGGTTTATGGCACAGTGAAGATAGTCGTGATCTGACAGTGCGGCCGTCCCGAGAGATTTCGGATGCCGCTGATCCAACACGCCTTTTCCCATCTGCGTGCTGAAAAAATAAACCCCTGTCTTATTGATAAATTCATAGAGCTCATGGCAGATCTCCTTTCTGTTGGCTCCTGCTGCAATCAGCAGCAGGGGATGCCTGGCATGATGGATGAGATCTGCCGCCTTTGCGATCGCGCTCTTTGCAGCGGCCCTGCGATGAATTTCCGTCACCGGATAAGGCTTGCTGCTGGAATTTTCTGCAGCGATATCTTCCGGGAATTCTAAATGCACCGGCCCCGGCTTTTCCTCGAGGGCGACCCGAAACGCTTCCCGAACGAGTGAAGGAACAGCATCGGCATTCACAATCTGACGCGTGAACTTGGTGATCGGTTCCATCATTCGAACAACGTTGATGATCTGGAAACGGCCCTGCTTGCTTTTCTTAATCGGCTTCTGGCCTGTAATGAACAAAACCGGCATACCACCCAAAAGCGCAAAGGAGGTGCTGGTAACAAAATTGGTAGCCCCCGGGCCCAGCGTGGAAAGGCATACACCCGGTTTCCCGGTCAACCGGCCATAGGTTGCCGCCATAAAACCGGCAGCCTGTTCATGGCGGGTCAGGACAAACGTGATGTCAGACTTTCGCAGAGCCTCCAGGAATTGAAGATTTTCTTCTCCCGGGATACCGAAAATATACTCGACACCCTCGTTTTCAAGGCATTTTATAAAAAGTTCCGCACCGTTCATCGCTGCTCCTTTAAACCCATATTTTTCAAACGAGATTCTTGATCGCAGGTTAATCGGAATATGTTTTTGACAAGTGCTATAAGATTCTGATCTGTATTTTTCAGATC
>CAZOEW010000180.1:0-7353 GCA_964578935.1 uncultured Desulfobacterales bacterium
ATATCCTGCAATGTCTGTTCCTGAACATCAGTTTGTATGGATTTGTCCTTCTGATTTTTCATCATGACACGCGGCTGCGCAGTTATATCATGGCCTACGTCGGGGCGGCACTTGCCATTGAAACCAAGGGGTTTCTGGGATTTACAACGGTGTTGTATGCATTTGTTTTTGTCCTGTGCAGCCGGAAAACAGATCGGAAGTTTAAAAACCTGATCCACGTCCCTGCAATATTTGTTTCAGCAACATTGGCGGCAGGATGGTTTTTGTTGATCTATATGAAACACGGTGATGCCGCGTTAAGCGGTTTTTTCAAGGATCAGGCCGGAACCGGCATGGATATCGAGGGTTCCGGGTTTTATGTTCTCTCCAATCTGGCAGACTATTTCCTGGGTGTCTTTCGTCATTTCATGCCTTGGACGGCCCTTTTCCTTATCGGGTTGATCTTTATCCGAAAAGAGGTTGCGGATTTTGCCGGGCGGAATAAAAAGGCCATTCTTTTTATTTGCGGCTGGTTTTTATTGCTGCTTGCTATTTTTATCAATGGGACAATGAGCCGCACGCGCTACCTGCTTCCGGCATATCCGATGCTGGCGGTTCTACTCGCATCGTTTCTGATGGAGATGTTCCGCCACAGGAGCATGGCCAGGGTCCTTCGATATACCTACGGTATATTTTTGATTGTTGTGAGTGTTTGCGCTGTTGTGTTTATCGGGGCGGGCCTTTGGATGGCATCGCGAATTTTGACAGGCGGGGTACTCCTGCTGCTCTGTTCCATGATGCTTTATTATGTTTCGTTTATCAAAAAAAAGCTTGAGATGAGTTCCGCTCTCGGAATGAACATACTGGTCGCAATTTCAGCCATATATGTTTTTGTCATACCCACCTTTCGGGTATCACCATCGGAGAAGCTTACCGCATGCATCCTGCAGGACATGGATGGAAAAACGAAAAACATTTCGGTCTGGTCCAAAGAAAAATACAAATTTACCGGGCAGATAAACGTGTTTTCACAAGGGAGGGTCAGTGTGTTTGCGTTTCCGGACGGCCCACTGCCTGACGATTTGTATCAGAGGCCCCTGGTCATCCTTTCGGAAGAATCGAAATCCAAGTTGAATTTAACGGACTATGATGTCCGCCCTTGCGGATACCGATATCGATCCGTCAAGCCTGAAACCATCCGGAAGGCTCTTAGAACCGGTGATCCGGAGTTGCTTTTTCGTACCATTAAAGAGCACTATTACCTGGCAAGAAGGAGAGGATAATCGCGACACGATTACAGTGCGTTTTGAGAGGCTTTTTTCTCTTTGAATATAAAGTATAAGTTTCTTGCATAGATAAACAAACCAGATCCCTGCCCCACGATAAATACCGGGTCTCTGCGGTGTATGGCATACGCGAGCAGCGTAACGCCGCCTGCAACACTGAAATACCAGAAAGCCACCGGTATGATACTCTTTTTCATGCGTTCGGATTGAAGCCATTGAATCAAAAACCGCATGGAAAATAAAAATTGCCCCAAAAACCCTATGATCAGCCAAATGTCAAGTTTAACCATTGAAGAAATTATTCCTTTCTTTCGATTGTCGGAATTTTAGAACGATGCTGCAGCCACATGACACCGAACATGTCTATAATCCCCACCCATAACCGGTTATGGAGACCGTATTTTGATTCACCCCGTTTCCGCTCCCGATGATTCACTTCAACGGACAGCACCTTTCCGCCTGCCCGGATAACCAGTGCGGGGAGGAACCGGTGCATGTGATCAAAATACGGAAGCTTGCAGAACATCTCTTTGCTGAACAGTTTAAGCCCGCTCCCCGTATCCGGGGTTCCGTCTTTCAGCAGGCTTGAACGGACAGCGTTCGCAATTTTGGATGAGAGTCGTTTCAACCAGGTGTCCCTGCGTTTTTTTCGGTATCCCACCACCATCAGGCTTTCGTTTGGCGCCTTGTTTTCCCTCATCTTTTCCCATAGCCGGGGGATATCTGCGGGATCATTCTGCCCATCGCCGTCCAGGGTTGCAATCCATGGGGCTTTTGCGGCATGAATTCCGGTGGTGATTGCCGTACTTTGACCGCAGCTGGTCTTATGGCGTAAAATTCGAAGCCTTGAGCAGGATGATTTGATTTTCAGTAAAATCTCCGGTGTGGCATCATCACTTCCATCATCCACATAAATAATTTCGTATTCAAGCTTTCCATCGAGACTGGAGCAAATTTCCGAGATCAACGGTGCGATGTTCTCGGCCTCGTTCAGCACAGGCACAACAACGGACAACCGTATTTCTGAATTCATGTCGGGTTTTTTCATATTGAATTCGTTTTTTTCAGTGGTATCCAATTTGAAACGCTCCGGATGGCCTTGAAGCACTTAAACAACATTATGCCAAAATCACCAAACCTCATATCCCCATTTTCCAATTTATACAACATAATCTTAAAAGGGATCGCCATGATCATGGATATTGTCCGAAATTCCTTCAACTATTTATTGAAAGATACCGGTGAACTGTTTATAAGGTTTTATACCGCAGCATATCGGCTGTGCATAAAACGGATGCATATTATGATGAAACAATCCATATCCATTGCAGCATTTCGAAATCACCGCATGGACTGCATATATAATGCAGACCGGTTTTCCGAATCAGAGGTTATGGATCTCCTGAACGCCGGCGCTTCAAAACTGTTTTCTCAAAAAAAGCAGATTTATGAAACCGAAAATGCCACCAGTTATCGATTGAAAATAGATGGAAAACTCTATTTTGGAAAAGAGTTCAAAATCAATAAGTGGTACAGGAGGATGTGGAACTGTTTTTTCCCTGCATGCAAAAACAACTTCCGGGCGGGAATTAAAATTCTGGAAGCGGGACTGCCGACACCGCAGCCTTTTATTGCGGCGTCATTACGGATAAACGGTGCCAGGAGTCAGTTTCTTGTGACCGCATTTTGCGATAATGCCGTTGGCCTGGATGATTTTACCAGCCATTATACGGGCAGGGAACGCCTTGTCATTATGGAAAAGGCAGCGGAGCTTCTCGCGGAATTTTTTAAAAAGGGGTTTTATTCCCGGCACCTTCGTTCGGCAAACATCCTTCTTGCACGGGAAAACAATCAGTATCATCTCTGGCTGATCGATCTGGATCTTTTGGGAAGCAGCCGTTTCTTGCCCGGGTCCGCCTTTATCAACACGGTTTCCAGAGCGAGCTTTGAGTTTTATGAACATCTGCATCCGGATGAGAGGAAGTACTGGATTCAAAGCTGTTTCAATGCAGGTATCAACGGTCATATCCTGAGTTCTTCCTGTGATGAAAACAATTTTTCAAACCAGGTTGTCGCGCAGATCATTAAGCGGCATCCCATGATTTTCCAAGATTCTGAATATGTTAAATAAATCGACTATCACTTCCTGTGTTGCCGTTCTGATCGCAGCTGCCCTGACCTTTATGTGTATCGATCTTCCTCTTGCAGTCTGGTTGCGTGCAAACCGCAGCGATCTGATCAAAGCCATATTTGAAACCATTACCTTTTTCGGCAGATCCGAGCTGTACCTGATCCCGACCGCAATTTTTTTTATATTTTTTCGAAAAACCCGGCAGAAAAACGCGCGAAAGTCGCTGTTTATATTTTCAACCGTGGCGGTCTCCGGTATTCTGGTAGATATCATCAAGGTGATTGCGGGACGCTTCAGGCCGGTTTTATATTTCAACCGCGGATTGTTCGGATTTGACTTTTTCCGTATCGATTCGGACTACCTCTCTTTTCCTTCAGGTCATTCCGCTACCGCAATGAGCTTTATGGTCGCGCTTGGCAGACTGTTTCCGGAATTCCGGTATTTCTTTTACGTTGCAGGGATCGTCATTGCCTCAAGCCGCGCCGTGATCACCGCCCATTATCTGAGCGATGTGCTGGTGGGCGGGCTTATCGGCGTCATGACTGCGATTTTGCTGTACAACAGGTTTTTCAGGGAGCGGGTTGTAAATTCCAACCCGTCAAGCACTTCAAGCGATTGTTAAAAACGTTTTGTTTTAATTCAGGCCGCAAATTGCAAAAACCCAAACTTCCCGCCTTATGATTTTTTGATTTTTGCTGTTGGTATGCATTTCTCAACTCCAGTATAGTACGTACTGCATTATCATTTGATTTCAGGCGCTCCTCCGGTGACATCCGGAGGAACATTGCGACCAAACTTTTGTCAACGTCTGGATTGTCTTGAGCTTCAGTAATTTCAGCCATAAGGCACCTGTTTGATTGTAACTTTTATCATTCTAACCGTTTTTCTGGAACGCCGGAAATCCTTGCTGGAATCCGGCGGACAGCGCAAAAATAAACAGGGTTCCGGTATCCAGAATCTGGGAATTGAAAACGCCGCTGATGAAAATTACAAGAGACGTGGAAAGGAGGAAATAGCCAAGAGGCGTTTTCCGATTTTTCCAGGCATTTTTGATGATTTCGACAAACAGCCAGAACAGGACAGCCACGCCCACGAGTCCAAAGCTGACCGCCATATACAGAATGTTGTTGTGAGGATGATCCACAGGCCAGCCTCTTTTTTCCATGAAGGTTCGAAATCCGCCGGTCCCAACTCCGAAAACCGGATTTTCCAGAAAAACATCCACTGCGCCCCGTGTAATGTAAGTCCGCTCTTCCTTGCTGGAATGCTTTATGCCGGAGAGTGTTTCCGGATCTGAATTCAGAATGGATTTTACTTGAGATAATGAGAAGTCGATCCGTTCTCTCACAACCGGAGAGAGGTACATGAGGCCGGCGATTAATATGAAAAACAGGATGAATTTTAATGCACTGATTTTTCGGAAGAGGTTTACTGGAATAAGAGGGGACAGGAGGATAAAGGTAACATATCCATTTCGACCTTCAAGCGCGACAAGATGAGAAAAATAGAGCAGCATCAGAAAAAGAAAAACAAGCTTTATTTTTTTTTCTGTAACATTTTTAACGAAATAGGATGCCGACAGGATGCCGATGATCAAAAAGGCTGAAAGGGTGCTGTAGGTGTCTCCAAAACCATGATATGGCCATCGTCCAAAGGAAGGCACAATGCCCGCGATCTGCAATGCCGCCACAAAAGCGTTCAGGGCAAGCCCTGCAAAAAAGGCGTAGATCAGCCTTTCGACTGGAAAGTCGCGAAAGGCGATGGATGCCGCTGCCAGGCAGTAAAGCCAGTAATAGCTTTTCCGGGCATAATCCAGACCAAGACCGGTATGATCGGTCGTATAGGCAAGTCCGATCCACGGGAGTACCATAAATGCCAGAACAGGCCAGAACCAGGAGTTTCGATAAAAGTTCCGGATGTTTTTCGCCCTTCCGGAAACAATCCAGATTAGAACGGAAAGCGCACCGAATAGGTTCTGGGGAGCGGTGCCGAACGGCAGGGCCAAAAGCGTACAGACAAAAGCATAAAACAGAAAAGCGTCGCCGTTTTTTTGGTTATTTTTGAACCAGTCCGTTAGAGCAGAAATAATCATTTGACTCCAAAGCCTTTCTTAAACGTTCATCATTGAGAGCGAGTTTTTTCCGGTCATTCTCTTCATGCCAGAGATGAAAGCAGATTGCCAGAAAAGGATGTTCTTTTCGTTTCAATCCGAATTTGTAAAAACGAGCCACAAGCTCTGAATCTTCACGTCCCCATCCGACAAAATCCTGATTAAATCCGTTGACGGCTACGATATCTTCTCTGAAAAAGCCCATATTACAGCTTTTTATGCCGCTCATTTTTGTTGAATGGCGCGAGGGAAAAAAGGGGAGCCTTACGATGTGGTGGATATTTGAAATATCCCCTGTAAGAATGGCTTTGGCCAGCATGCGGCGGGAGTTTGCGGTATCCCGGCAAAAAGACCCGGAAAGCCTTTTGCTGACCAATACCCTTTTGCCCTGAAAAAAACAGCCCGGTTCCGCCAGCAGAATGTGATCTTCGACAAAGTGCCTTTCCGGAATGCAATCACCGTCCAGGGAGATGATATAATCGCCGTTTGATCCGGCAATGGCTTTGTTTCGGATCTCCGCGGCTCTGAATCCACGGTCTTCATGCCAGACATGCAGCAGCATGCCCGGGAAAGTATTCATGAAACGGTCCACAAGATCTCTTGTGTCTGCTTTGGATCCATCATCTGCAACAATGACTTCATCCGCCGGTTTTGTCTGGAAGCGCAGGGCATCCAGTACTTTTTCAAGCATTTCGGGCCGATTATACGTTGTGATGATGATGGATGTTTTCATGATCAGCCATTACGCATTTTTCGAACGTCCAGAGAATTGATCCCTTCCATGACCTGATCCACGCTTATCCTTTTCATGCATTCGCTTGTGTCACAGGTGCGTTTAAAACACGGACTGCATTTCAAGTTCACACGAATTACCTTGTGGATCGATCCAAAGGGGCCGGTTCTCCAGGGAGCGGTAGGGCCAAAAAGGGCGACAACAGGGGTCCCCACGGCCGCTGACAGGTGCATGGGGCCCGTATCGGTTGAAACCAGAAAATCAACTTTTTCGTACAGGGCCGCCAGTGTCTTCAAGGTTGTCTGACCGGAAAAATCATAGGCAGTATGCTTCATGCCGGCTATAATATCGGTTACGGTTTTCCGGTCGCCGCTGCTTCCGGTAAAGAGTATCTGCGCGTTGAACTGTTCAATCATTCGATCAGCGAGTTCGGAAAACTTGGCATTGCTCCAGAGTTTTGTCTCCCATTTGGCAACCGGGTTAATGGCCACAACCGGTTTTGACAGGTCGATGTGGTGCTGCTGCAGGAGGCGTTCAACCGCCCTGTGATCAGCGGATGAAACCGGGAGGTCGTAGGTGATTTCATCTGGTTGAATTCCAACGGTTTTCAGCATTATCATGTTGATCATCAGTGCGTGAGTGTCCATGTCAACCGGGGGGATCCGTTCATTCAGAAAAAGGTAGCTGCATTCCTGATGGGCCATTCCTCTGCCATAACCGATTTTACGTTTACCTTTTGCCAGCCAGATGAGGATACCGCTTTTTAAAAGCCCGTGAAAATCAAAAATGAGATCATATTCGGTGTCTCGAAGTTTTTTGATAAATGCAACCACCTCCTTGAGGGTGGACCTCCAGGAAGCGGAAAAAAGCTTCCTTGCCCATCTTTTCCGTTTTGAGATCAGCACCCGGTTAAGGGCTTTATGCCCTTCGACAAGGCTTGCGGCGTCCTCTTCAACCAGCCAGGTGATATGGGCTTCCGGATATCGTTTCCGGAGGGCATTCAAAGCAGGAAGAGTATGAATCACATCCCCGATTGCACTTAATTTGACGATCAGTATATTCATGTCTGTCTTAACCTGCAGCGTGTTGCTTTGCCATCCGGTTGGCGGCTTTT
>CAZOEW010000181.1:0-7311 GCA_964578935.1 uncultured Desulfobacterales bacterium
TAAGCTGCGATTTTACATGGCATCCAGATTGGTCCAAATCATTTTTCCATCAGCCCGTTTATTTTACTCCAGTGTGTGTTGCCAGCCGGGTCAGACCCAATGATTTTATGATTTCTTTGCTTGTTTCCTTCCGGAAGATATGGGATTTTACGGTTGAATCCGCCATAATGGATGGGATTCATCATGTTTCAATTTATAAAAAACCCTGCCGGAGAAAACGTGAAGCAGATCGCTGAAAATATCCTGGAAAAAAAACCGGTTCAAAAGGAAAGCCTGCCCTGGAACTGGCGGAATCAAATAAAAGGCAGCATTGTGAGCGTCCAACAGCTTTCCGAGTATTTCCCGATTGAAACGGAATCCATCAAAACCATAATTGAAAAATATCCGATGAGGATTACCCCCTACTATCTATCCCTGATTCGACAAAAAGAGGATCCCTTCTGGAGGCAATCCATTCCGAGTATGGAAGAGATTGAAAACAATTCCGGCTGCGAGGACCCTCTTCATGAAGAACATCAGTCACCTGTTCCCAATCTGATTCACCGGTATCCGGACAGGGTTTTGTTTATGGTATCTGATCAATGCGCCATGCACTGCCGTTACTGCATGCGAAAAAGAAGAACCGGAAATCGGTTTTTAGTAACCCATGACACCATTGAAACCGGAATCGCTTATATAAGAAATCATTCAAAAATTCGTGATGTAATCTTATCCGGCGGAGACCCGCTGATGATCGAGGACAAAAAACTGGAACAGATCTTACAACAGGTGCGCAAAATCCGGCATGTTGAAATCATAAGGATCCATACAAGAATACCCTGTGTTCTGCCGCAGCGAATCACCCGGAAACTGGCTGAAATGATCCGGCGTCATCATCCGGTATACGTGAATACCCATTTCAACCATCCCGGAGAGATCACAACCGAATCGGAAACAGCTTGTTCAATTCTGGCAGACGCCGGCATCCCTCTTGGCTGTCAGACCGTACTTTTAAAAGGCGTAAATGACAGCCTGCCTGTAATACGCCGTCTCTTGAAAAAATTGATCCGAAACCGCGTAAAGCCTTACTATCTTCATCACCCTGACCCTGTCAGGGGCACCGCTCATTTCCGGATTTCACTCAAAACAGGACTCCGAATCATGAAAGGACTTCACGGACACATATCCGGACTTTGCATTCCCCGTTACATGATTGATCTTCCCCAGGGGGGCGGCAAGGTACCGCTTCAGCCGGATTATGTGGAGGAATACACCAGCGAAAAGCTGATACTCAGGAATTTCAGGGGAAGCCTGTTCCATTATCCGGAAGTTTAAAAACCAGTATCTTGAAAAGATTCAGGACATCTTGGAAGGGGCAGCCTTCTTTATCCGGATGATCTTTGGCTGATACTGGCTTTCACTTCCCATTTTATTCGCTTTTACCCGAACGAAAAGAATGGAAACAAGAAAAAAAAGAAACCCCGCAACAGCGGATGCAGCAGATTTGCCAAGGTTGACCGCAGGTGCGATCTCCTGTCCGACAACAGCTCCCAGAAACATACAAATAATTGGAAACACGTAAAGAAGAAAGGTAGCCTTTAAAAGGGAGGAGGTCTCAAAACTCATTACGACACGATCCCCGATCGCAGCTCCGGCTGTATTGATCGCCTCGACTTCCATATCATTGCCGCCTCCCATGACATTGCAGGATTTCCGGGAAGCGCAGCCTTCACATGAAGCTGATTTTTTTGATTTAACCCACGCGTGATCCGCTTCCAGCTTAATGACAATCCCTTCTTCGGTTGCCAAGAGACACCTCCTTGAACAATATGAGATCCGCGTTATTTAAAAGAAAAGCCCGAATCAATGTATCCTGCTCAGGTCGGCGACAACGGCTTGCTCCGCCGGTTCTGACGGAAGTTGAGAGGGGGGTGCTGAAATATCCGCAGCGATAAAGGGCCTGATCGGAATAATCTCTGTTTCAGCACTTTTATAGCATATCAATCCACACTGAAGGCATCTGTCCGCTTCCATTCTGGCCATCTTTTCGGTATAACCCTTCTCAAGTTCTTCAGAATCTCCATCTGCTTTGCCGATAGGCATAATCTGGCGCCGGCTGACTTCAACATTTTCAAGATGATCAACATCCTGAATGGGAAAATCCGGAGTCAGCACCGCCGCGGAAAGATCAAGGTCCAGTCCGTACATAACCTTATGGATTGAAGCTGCGCCTCTTCTGCCGGCTCCAATTGCCCTGATCGCCGCACTCATATCGGTAAGTGGATCCCCCTCTGCAAGCAGTCCGATTTCTTCTTTGTATGCAGGCTGCTTATAAGGAGAAATCCCTTCCCAGCAAAGTGATTCCGCTGCTGTTTCTTTCCCTTCTTCATCCGATTCCGGAGGCTTTGGCCTGACAAAGATCAGTTCCGGGAAACGTCCTGAAGCGAGAAAAAGGGTTCCAGCAGGGATTGTCACCGCGGCATGTGTCGTAAGATCTTTGTACTCAAGTTCCTCCAGACGATCCGCTTCACCTTTGAGTCTGCTGATGCCGGAATTGAAAACGACTTTTACACCCATTTCTTCAAGTTCTTCTATCCCGCTTTGGCCTTCGGCGAGGGGCTCACGAATCAACACGGTTATCTCTTCCGCGCCCCGATCCTTACAGATCTTTGCCGCGTCAATCACTGATTTCCCACCACCCGCAAAAACGACGCTCTTTTCGATTTGAATGTTATCCCCGGTTTCCGAACGGTTTTTCAGCAGATCAATAAGAAGATATGTACCGGGTATCGATGATTCAACAGCAGTTCCTGCACCGCGCGAAAGGCGATTATCCCATCCGCCTGAAGCCAGGAATATGGCCTCAAAACCATCTGACAAAAGGGTGTTCAGGGTAAAATCCCTGCCAAGAACTTTTTCTGTTTGAGCTGTTACGCCCATTTCAAGAACACCTTCAATATCCCAATCGAGAATTTCAAGAGGCAGTCGATTCCTCGCAATCGCAGTCCTCAGGAGCCCTCCCAGTTTTGATGTAGCCTCAAAGACAGTAGGCTCATGGCCAAGCCTGGCGGCAAAAAAAGCCGTAGACAATCCTTCAATTCCTCCTCCCACAACAGCCAATTTACGCCCCGTAGAAGGTGCCTTGAAAGGTAGAATGCGTTTCTTGTTTGCTATTTCAAAATCTGCAACAAATCTTTTCAGAGCATTGATGGATACGGCTTCATCAATATGCTTCCGGCGGCATTCTGTTTCACACGGTCGAGGGCATATTCTTCCGATAACAGCAGGGAATGGGTTGCGCTCCTTGATAACCTGAACCGATTTGTTATAATCGCCCTTTGAAATCTGATGGATATACTCCCGAATATTGATACCGGCAGGGCATGCTCTCTGGCATGGCGTTGTGCAGTCATCCGTGGTGTATTCGCGAATGATCCGCCTTGTAACAGACGATAGTGTAATAATATGTTTCGGACAAACCCGTTCGCATGTTCCGCATCCCGTACATTTCTTTTCATCCACAACAGGCAGTCCTGCTTCGCCCATGGTAATGGCTCCGAACGGACAGGCTTTTGCACAGGTTCCAAGCCCCAGGCATCCGACATTGCATACCTTCATACCGCCACCGAGCAGAGACGCGGCACGGCAGTCGCTTATTCCGCTGTATCGATATTTTACATCCGCCTCATCAAGTCCGTACGTGCACCCGGGGAGCGCGATATCCGGCTCCTTTGCTTCCACCGAGACCCCCAGAAGGCCCGCAATGATTTCCGCAAGCTCCGCACTGCCCGCGACACAGGAATTCGGGGCAGCTTTGCCCTTAACGATTGCCTCCGCATTGGAAGCGCACCCCGGATAACCGCATCCGCCGCAGTTTGCTCCAGGAAGTGCCCCCTCCACGGCCAGAACCATCGGATCCACATATACATAAAATATTTTAGATGCCAGGGCCAGCCCAATGCCGATAATCACACCGAGCGTTCCCATCACGATTAATGCCCACATACAACCACTCCTTGATCAGGAATACCATCAAAATAATTTACTGGAATTGTTTATAATAAAAATAATGCCGTGGCCGGCATCATTACGCGAATCAGGCTGTCACATTCTCATAAGATCCTATAAAAGTCAACAGTTCATGAAGGCAAGGACTCATGATACGGAAGATGTCCGGAAAAATAATCGAAACCATTGATCTCTAAAATATTAGATGATACATGGCTTTCAGAAAAAAATACAGGAAGGATAAACCATGAAATTATTTGACAGCCACTGCCATATCGATGACAAGATATTTAACAAGGATATTGACAGCGTGCTAAGCAGGGCAAAAAAGGCCGGTGTTCATGCCATGATGGTTGTCGGGGTAACCCAAAAAAGCTCTGATAAAGCGGTAAAAATGGCTGAAACTCACCCGGGAGTATTTGCCGCAGTCGGCATCCATCCGCATGATGCAAATGAATGTTCGGAAAAATCGATCGACCACCTTGTGAAGCTTGCCGGCAGCCCTGGAGTTCGCGCGTGGGGAGAAACCGGTCTCGACTTCAACAGAATGTTTTCACCTCAGGTAGACCAGGAAAAATGGTTTGTCAGACAGGTAGAGGCTGCCGACCACCTCAATCTTCCGATCATTTTCCACGAAAGGGACAGCGAGGGTCGCTTTCTCAGCCTGCTTACAAAAACCCATAACAACCGGAGAAAAGGAGTGGTTCACTGCTTCAGCGGCAGCAAGACGGAGCTTTCCGCATATCTTGACCTTGGTTTTTATATTGGAATTACGGGAATTCTTACAATAAAACAGCGGGGTAAAGACCTTCGCCGGCTTGTTTCCAATATTCCAACCGACAGGCTCCTGATAGAAACCGATGCTCCCTATTTAACTCCCGCCCCTGAAAAAAATCGAGCACGCCGAAACGAACCGGCTTTTGTACGTTCCATATTGATTAAACTGGCTGAAGTCAGGGGAGAAGATCCGGAATCTCTGGCTGAAGCCTTATGGAAAAACACCTGCCGCCTTTTCCGGATTGAAGAGAAGGAGATCCCGGCTTGAATTTGAAAACTAAAAAACCCCGCCCGAACAGATGGACGAGGTCTTTTCATCAGAATTCAAACGGAAATTACACTTCAAGCCATGAATCTGAATACAGGGTCTCACCCAGGATCACTTTCACGGTTTTCACATAGTCCTGCATCTCTTTTGAAAGGCTGCCCATGGCCGGTGCATTTCCTTCCATTGCGGCGTTGATAACATCAACGATATCCTGACGTTTTCCTTTTGCGATATCGGTGAGTTTCGTGTCCAGCGGATCAGAAATAACCGAATACATTCCATAAGTCTCAAGCATGACCATATAGGTCTGATTGAGAATCGGGCGAAGATGATCAGGCGGTCCATTGGAAATGTTGGAAAGACCGCATGTGCTCTTGGCACCCGGCGCGATATCCTGAACCATTGCCTGAAAATTCATCAGACTGATCAGCTGCGGCTGCTGAATATTGACGGGTGTTACAATACCGTCTACCCAGATACGTTCATTTGCGATACCCGCTTCATTCGCGGCATAGAGAAGCTCAACTGCCAGCGCTGCCCGCTCATTCTCATCACGCGGCAGTCCGTCCGGACCCCACATCAAAGCGATGAAGTCTGCATTGTATTCCGCGGCCAGCGGTAGCATTTTTTCATATCGCTCCGGCCGGGCCATAATCGAATTGATTATATGCGGCGTTCCGCAGTCTTTGATTACCTTAAGAGCGGCTTCAATTGCATCGATGTTCGAGGTGTCGAGTGCCAGCGGAATATCCGGAACAACCTCCTGAACGGTCTGAACAACCCAGGGCATCAGTTCATGTCCGTCCTTCTTTGCAGGGCCGAGGTTAATGTCAATGTAATCCATGCCTAATTTTTTCTGCGATAGTGCCTCTTCCTGAATCGGCTTTGGATCGCGCTCTTTGTAAGCTCTGCCGATTTTTTTTGATATAACGTTTAAGCTTTCACCGATTAGTAGCATACTAACCTCCCTTTTCAATTAAATTG
Organism: uncultured Desulfobacterales bacterium; assembly: GCA_964578935.1. Lineage (GTDB taxonomy): Bacteria > Desulfobacterota > Desulfobacteria > Desulfobacterales > SURF-7 > JAQYVL01. Next base: position 6,017 of record CAZOEW010000181.1, read on the forward strand.
CCGGACAGAAAATCTTCCACTGCCATGTGGCGCTGATCAGAAACATACCGTGCTGAAAAAAAACCAACAACCAAATATAGCAGACGGCTCGTTCAGCCGTCTGCTCAGTAAAAATATATGTGAATACTTATTTGGTTTTCAAAAATGCCGGGATATGAGCTGCTTCACGCGGTCCGACGGTGATGGTCCATCCGGGCAGTTCCTCTTCAATATCACCGGCAATCGCTGCCGCATAGCCGGGAATGACCAGTTCCGTATGTTTTACCTTATCCATGATGCCACATTTTTTCACAAACGCCCCGACCTCATCACCTGCAAATTTCCCGGCAGCCCAGGCTGTAAGAACGGAAAGCCCCTCTGAATCCTTGATCAACAGCCATGCCGGAACATTGCTGCCCTCAATTTCACCGGATACGATAAAATAGGTCAGGGCGAAATTTGTTGTGACCAGTACCGGAGAGTTTTCATCCGGATTACCGATCTCGTAGATCCCTTCCGTTACGGTCATGGGACGCTGCGGGTCGGTAAAGATATTCAGGCGCTCCAGAAGAAGCGGGAAAAGACTCTCGCCTGCAAAATCGGAAAGGACGATGATTCCGCCATACTTTGCAATAAACATGCTGGCGATAAGCGCCTCCATATCCGTATTGGAAGCCATTTCACACGGCAGCGTAATCGTCGGAAATCCAAGGGATCGGTTTCCGCCTTTTAACGCGGCCCGGCGAATCGCTACACTATCCTCCAGAGCCTGTTTGATCTCCCTTGCGCCGGAATCAAGAACCAGATCTTTCAATCCCATGCCGGTCAGTTTGTCTGAAAGGGCAATCAACGCTTCCACTGAATCGGCTTTGATTGCAAGGGGCAAATCATTGTCTTTTGCGATAGCACCGAAATCATCTACGGTTTTTTCTGTTGCAGCATAAATCAAAGGGCGCTTGAAACCGCAGGCCTCAACTCCCGCCTTCATGACATCCGCGCTTTCGGACATCAGGACAAGGTTGAATTCCGATGTTTCAGCAACCTTTTTAGCGACCTTGGCAAAAGCGCCCTTGTCGCCGTTTACGTCTTTTACCGCCACCAGCTCGGGTCTCAGATTCAGACCCACACGCTCAAACTGAAAGGCGTTCCATTTCACAAGCTTTGCATCGAGATCCGCGTCGGAAATATCGGATGCAACGGAAGCGGCCAGAAGTGTTGGGTTATAAAAAGTTTTTTCATGCCTGTACATGACGGTCTCTCCGCCTGTCTTTGCTGCTCGAACGCCTTTTCCTATCGCAACCGGGCGAATCGGAGGA
>CAZOEW010000182.1:0-7276 GCA_964578935.1 uncultured Desulfobacterales bacterium
TGAGTTCTCAATTTTTTGTCGAACATGAGTTGCTTTTGTGTAAATATCTGCAGCATGAGCGGTAAATGAATAGGTTTTTCCGAGGAAACGGCCAACGACCAGGGCTACCAAAACTGCTCGATCCATAAAATGAACATGTATATGATCGAACTGATTGGATCGTAAAATATAAGCAGCGTAAACTCCTTGCAGGAAATAAAGGATGGTCAATCTCGAGGATTTAAAATTCTCCATCGGTTGTGATAGTAACTCGATAAGGGTGCTGAAATAAACCCTGGGGTGTGAAAATATAAAATAGAAATTTGCCAATATAAAGGCAACAAAATTAAAGTCAGACCAGTGTTCCGGAATCAGGTAGATTGTTTCCTGATAGAGAGCTTTTTGCTCAGGTGAACATGAATCAATGGTAATTGGATAGCGAATAGATAGTATCTGAATCTGAAACTTGCCCAATTTCCTCAAGGTAGTGATTTCCCGGTCAATGAAGGTATTGGTCAACTCAGGATAGGTGCCGATGAGATACACAAGCTTGATTGTTTTCATATCTTGGTTTTCATCTTCCATGTCTCGTTATATAACCCTTTCAATTAATATCTGTACCAACAGAACGCATCGCCATTTCAACACTGATTACGCGATCTACAAATTCTTTGTATTCCGACTGAGAGTGAACGGATTGTTCAAGAAATGCTTTAAATTCACCTGGTTCATAAAAACCTCCTGATTGCATAGTGCTTATATTTAGAAAGCCTTCTTTCTGGGCAAAGTCATGAAAAGCTGAACGCCAAACAGGTAATGGATACTCTGAATATTGATGTTGTGGCCAAACCTGAATATTTTTCTTCAGGATTCTTTTAGCACCCATTGATATGCCACTGTTGAATATATCTTTCCAAAGCGGCCAAAATTTTTGTATATTGGAAAAGCGTATGGGGTTTGCTGGCCCGCCTGTGGTAGTAGCCATATTCGCCAGAATTTTATTTTCTCGTTCAATCAAAGTCCGGACAAAAACATGATGACGTGGATATTTCCACCTGTAGTTCAGGGAGATCGCAAAATTGATCGGTGCTTTGAAGCATAATGGAGCTAAAGAGCGATTTATGCCTGAAACAGCAGAAAGATATGCTCCACCATGATTAGAATCTCGACTGATCTCAAAGCGGTCGATTTTAACCGTATTGGGAAGATCAGAATATTTTTCGGTTAGCTGGTGGATAAAATCAGAAAGTTCTTGCCTGACATCAGACGTTCGGTTATATCGCATCACCTGTAATGGGAAAGGATGAGAAAATTTATTATCGAGGAGCGCTTCGTAATTGAGCTTCGTAGTCCTACCAATATTTGTTTTTTCTATCTGCCAACTATAACCGCGCCAATTTTCACCACCCACTCCCGCCAGATTCGTTTGCATGTCCGAATTTCTATTTTCAAACCCTCGCATCGTTATTGCATATCTGAGAAGACTTATTCGACCATCTCCGCATCCAAGAGCTCGATTAAACCAATCATATTCATTTTCAGTCCATTCTTCTGGTAGTTGTGAGTGTAAATATTCCCATCCCATGGCATCACAAATCTGGCGGGAGATCTGCACATCGGGATTGTTTTCCGGGCCCATACAATAGGCTTTAAAAGGAACGTTAATTTTTGATGTCACAATTGCTGCCAATCGAGAATCAAATCCACCGGTTAGGTCGACCCACGTTTTCCCCTCATCTTTCAAGGCGTGTGAGAATGTTTGCTTTAAGATATTTGCAGATTGATCCAGGGCTTCGTTAAATGAGAGATTTGCGATTGCATGATTGTAGGTCGGTGACCAATACTCTTTCTGATCAATTCGCCCATTGGAAGCAGTTAATACTTTTCCACCCATTAACCGCTTTACGTCCTGCCAAATTGTTTTATCTCCTTCTAATCGCCCTGTTCGCAAAAAATGCTCAACTGCCAGGATGTCTGCTTGAGCGTTTGTGTGAGCTGCAAGAGCAAAAGCTGAACTGGATACTAAAAGTCTATTTCCTTGCTGGCAATAGAATATTGAAAACATTCCTACCGGGTCAGCGATCACCGACAATTGATCTTCTCGTCTGTTATAGATCACAAGGGCAAAATGACCATCGTAATCCTCCAATGCGTTCATCCCGCGATCAATGTATTCCTGGAGTAGACAACGAAGTACTGTTTTTGAATGATTGATTCCTTTGAGGGGTACTAAAGTACCACATGCCAATATCCAGGAGTCACTCGATTCATCAATAACGATTCCAGGGTGAATCGAAACCGGTGAATCCAACTTTGCTGCCAGGCAATTTCTTCCTTTCGCCCATATGGCTGGGATTTCCAACTTTTTGTATTGGGCGGTCAGATGCAATAAGTTAAGGAATTCAGGTTCGATGGGTTTTATTTGTGAATCGGAGCTAACAATTACAGAGAAACCAGACATTATTTCCTTTATCAACTTGCCTCATTGTTGAGGCGTCTTCCATACAATCGTTTTGATTAATTTCCAAGAATGCGTTTTACGTAATCCCAGATCGTAAATGCATCAACATCACCAGTGATGGCTAACCCACAACGCGCTCCATCCGGCCATCGAGAAAGACGGACCAGGGTTGAATGATTTTCTTCTAATTCTGTTAAAATGGATCGTTCATCTTCGTGACGGAAAGAATCACGGTCAAGATAAATAGAATATTCATCAGAACAAGCACTCACCTCAATCAAATAACCCTGAGAGCGTAAAAATCGCTGAAGGGATAAAGGAGAATCAGGGGAAAGACCAATAATAGGACGTTTTTCACTACGAAGGAAGAAATCGTTGGAACAAACGATCTGAAAGTTCACATCCCAAGGCTCAGTAACAGCAATGATTTCAGGTGAACGAGCGAGTACTCTTGCCCGATCTGGCGAAGAAATTTGTACATAAAAAAGCTGACCACCCTCATTTTGTATTTTATGTTTCGTCTGTTCGAGTGATTGAAACCAGGTGGCAATCTCATCCAATCGCGCAATCCAAACACCTGGAGAAAGCGAACTTGCCTTAGCCAATACTGCCTTAAGAGCAGCCTGGCATACAGCTGCACGTTCAGGGTGTAATCCAAGTGTGAATAATTCGCCATTCTGATATGCATAGTCCAACATGGCGAGCCAAATATATGCCATCACACCTGAATCAGTAATATGAAGTCGATCGATCAGGGCTTCATCATCTGGCAAACAATAGGGAATCCGGATAAGATTGTCTGACCAGCTCGGTAACGCAGGATAAACATTTGCTGATTGTGCACCATAAAAATCGAGTACCTTATGGTACGCATCTGTTGCATACCCACCGACCACATCCAGAGCCAGAGCCTGACTGCTATCGTACTTAAAACCAGTTTCTTTTAAGGCAGCCAATGTATCCTGATTCCATCGGAGATAAGGACAACGAAAACCTGTAGCTGAGATTCCCAATTCCTGGAAAATCACCTGTGCTTCCTGAAAGTGAGCGAGTTGTTGATCCTGGCTGAGCTGAGAGTGATCCACATGATGTAACCCGTGAATTGCAAATTCCAGATTCGTAAATGATTTCTTCCTTGCAACCCTGGGATTGGAAGCCAGGGCGGATGCAGTAACCGGAATCGTTGCTGAGCAGGCATATTGGTTTAATGGTTCCTGCAATGCTGCTAAAGCAATTTGCATTTTTTCAGCAGTCAGACCATAGTGGCTAAAAATTTTCCGTCCACGCGCCAGCATAGGTATAAATCCTTTGCCTTTTGCAGCTATTAACAGTGGATTAGTTATTGACATAGTGCTCCTTAATTGCGATTTGATGATAAATATCTCTTGTCTTGTGGGCAATTTGATCCAGGTGGTAATTCTCCTGAGCAAACGTCCTTCCATTTTTCCCCATTTTTTCTTTCAAACCAGGCTCCAACAACAATTGAATCATAGCCATTGACAGACCTTCAATGTTGTCTACTTCCACCAGAAAACCTCGGTCAAAATCCGCACCTACCATTTCTTCAACCCCACCTACTCTGGTAGCCACAATTGGTTTTCCAGCTGCCATGGCCTGGGCAATTACCATTGGAGCTGTTTCTTGAGCAGAGGGAAGTACCAACAAACTGCATAATGCAAATTCATGAATTATTTCTTCTTCAGATAAAGAACCTGTAAAAATAATCTGTTGATCAAGATTATTGGTTCTTATCCATTTCTTTATCTTTTCAACATAAATAGGTTCTGACTGGATCTCGCCAGCGATGTGCAAATGCGCTGATGGAACCTGTTGAATGACTTTTGCAAAAGCCTGTACCAGTTCGAAAACACGTTTACGGGGAAGAACACGCCCAGCAAATAAAATAATCTTCTCATCTGCATTTTTTTCTTGATTAAAATAGCGCTCATCAATTGCATTTGGGACATAATAGATCTGGATATCTGATTTAAGCTTTCCGGTGAAGTAGCGGGTTACATAAGGGCTGATGGCAATCAAATGTTGCGCATTTTGTACGACATATCCTTCGGTTATTAAACTGTCATAATACATCCGTATTCGTTTGATCCACGAGCTGTAATGTTTACCATCCTCCCATCGGATGCCATGAATCGTAATAACAGTGGGGATATCTGTTCTCAATGAAACCAGAGCGTCAGCTCCGGCATCTTGAGCATGAATCAGATCAGGTTTAATCTCAGCTATTTTCTTATTTACGATGCTCTGATAATTTTTGTAGTTACGCAGCCGCTCAAAACGAGGATAGTGATTGAGAAAGTGTATGGTCAAATTTGACTGTTTGATGATATCAGTGCTGGTAGAAGTTGTTGGAGAAGGAGTTAGAATATGTATATCAAGGTCATCCTTTCGAGCCAATCCTTTCACCAGATAAGCAAAGGCCGCTTGAACTCCTCCATTGATATGAGTAGCATCCATCGGATATGCACCCATCAATACAACCTTCAATTTTCTATCCATAAGAATAATCCAATTCTGGTTGAATCGCTGGCAAGATTTGGCGACCTTTTAAGTATGGGTAAACCATATTTGCAATCAACCCAAGCACCATCCACCAGAGCACCAATCCAATTCCAAACCAGCGCATGTCAAAGAAATTACAGACTGTAAAATTAAAAACCATGATCAACCATAGTGAGCCTAATAATGGCCGGCTCCAAAAACCTTCTTTTGGCAACCTCCCCCAAACACGTAGAGACAATACAAACCACCAAACTACGGGAAACATATATAAAATAAATCCGACCAGTCCAAGTTCAGTCAGAACGGTCATGTACGTATTGTGTGAAGTCACCATTCTGGTTGCGATGGTAGCTTCTCCGACTCGCCGGTAATAAGGTTGGATATGTTGATCCAAAGACTCATATCCCCAACCTAACAGAGGTTTCTCAGAAAACATTTGGCCCATTGCATCGAACACGACCAATCTGTCGTACACTGGATTTGTTTCTCCGAAACGATCGATCGAAAGAACCACATGAGCGGAAAATATTCCTGCACCCAATATCACTGTTACGATTGAACATATCACTAAAAGTCGGATCATTGTTTTTGGAAACAGTTTAACTAATCCAATCGTGATAAAAAATCCACCCAACCAGGAAGCTCGCTCTAACGAGAGAAAAGCAAAAAGTGCGCTGATACCTATCGCCAGAAAAAATATCAAACGGTTTAAGGCTGATTTTTCATTTACAGCAGCATGAACCAGAAGAATCGCGCTGAAAGTAAGCATCAAAGCGTACAAATTGGGGTCTTTCAGAGATCCGGTTGTTCTTGCTCCATTCAAATAAAGCCAAATTTCAGGCAATACCTGAGGAGCAAACCAGGATAGAAGACCAATTAATGATTGACTAACTGCAATAAAGAGGGCAATCCATTTAAGTTGTTTAAATTCTTTCTCCCGCGGTGCTAAAAGACGAACAACCAGATACATACAAAATGGCAGAATCATACGATCTGCGAAGCGAACGATGGCTACAAATGTGTCCGTCTGGTTAAAGAGAATGGAAACTGGACCATACGCCAAAAGAATGATCATGGCCAACTCTGGAGGTCCCATGCGTGCAACCGGATGCAAGCGTACTTTGACTATTCGTGAGAAAATTGCTAGAAACAAGAGAAATGCTGGCAAAAATCGGTAAACTGCCCAGTAAATTAGATCACCTCTTGGTAAAACCGAAACAAATGGCATAATGAGAAGCCATAAAAGCACACCTGAAAAAGGATGTGTAAAAAGCAACAAGATTGCTGCGACCATGGCAACGATAGCCACAACAACATACCAAATTCCTTCTGAAATGAGGAGGGACGTAGTCACCGCTAGTGCAATTCCCAGAATGACGATGAGCCACAAAAAAAATTGGCTACCCAGAAATTGTTTCATCTGAACGATGTTTTCTTCAGGAAATTGTTTATTGGCTTTGATCAAAATACACTACTTTCGAAAAAAGAACTGTTAAAGACGAAATTCAATCTATAAAACCACAGGTCGACGAAAAGGATTCAAAGAGATCGCACGAGAACGTAATTTGGAAAAGATCAATAAGTCTTCTTCTGAAAAACCAAGCCTGGATAATATCAATATATAGATACTCCATAAAATAAATCCCCCAACCACCAAATGCCAGAAGGTGGGAAGTGCAAGAAATGGATTTATCAATAAAAAGATCACTGTGGTGATTGAAATGGCTATCAGCGGCTTGATAATTTCACGTCCATAAGGACGAATTTTTAGCAAAATGTACACTTCCGCCAGACAGATTAAATTTACGATTACGGTTGAAAAAGAAGAAGCAGCTGCGGCTCCAATGACACCCCAACGCGGGATGAGGAGCAAATCGGTTGTAATGGTTACAACGATTAAAATTGCAGAATTGATGCTATTAAATTTTGTATGGTTAGTCATATCCAGAATATTGGCTCCAATCCCCGTTCCTGTATACACCAGATTGCCAACGGCAAGAACGATCAGAGCTGTTGATCCATTGGAAAAATCACCGCCAAATATTGAAAGAATAGGCTTTGAAAAGAAGACAAACGTGAGGAAGAGTGGCAGATTAAACATTAACACCCATTTCGTGGTGGTTTTATAGAGACGTTCCATTTGTCCCAACTCACCCCGGTTGTGAAACTCAGCAATCAGGGGAGTCGAGATATTTCCCACCGAAAGAAAAAGCAGTGTTCCTAAAGAACTGATTCGTGCAGCCACTGCGAAGATACCAACACCGCTGATTAAACCTACAAATCCCAGTACAAGAGTCTCTAAAGTACCTCGGATTA
>CAZOEW010000183.1:0-7218 GCA_964578935.1 uncultured Desulfobacterales bacterium
CCGGACATACGGAAGGGCTGGTTTGTAAGGAGAATAATTATGCGAATTAAAAGAGGTTTTAAAGCAAGAAGGCGCCGGAAAAAAGTCCTGAAGCTTGCAAAGGGATTTCGAGGCGGCCGGAGCAAGCTGTTCCGCACCGCGGCGGACTCAGTTGACAAGGCTCTCATGTATGCATTCAGGGACCGCAGAGTAAAGAAGCGTGATTTCAGACGTCTGTGGATAGCCAGGATCAATGCCGCGGTAAGGATGAACAGTCTTTCGTACAGCAAATTCATACACGGGTTGAAGCTTGCGGATATAAAGATTGATCGTAAGGTACTGGCTGATCTTGCCATATCCGATCCAACCGGGTTTGCTGAAATTGCTGCCCTTGCAGCCAGGCAGTAGTCATTTTTTAAACAAACCAATATTCGGAGCGTTTTTAAAATTTAACAGGCTTTTTTCGTTATACGGATCCTGGATTTCGGCTGAATTGATTGGGCATTACCAGTGGAAAATACAATAGAACAGATCAGAGATGAGGCGCTGACCGAACTGGAAGACGTCTCTGATGCAGCCGGTATTCAAGATCTTTCCGTTAAGTACCTTGGCCGCAAAGGACTTGTTTCGCTGTTTTTAAGAAACATTTCAAGCCTTCCGCAAGAGGAAAGGCCGGAAGCCGGAAAAAATGCCAACAAGGTTAAGAACCTGCTTGAAAAACGGTTTGAAGAGAAACGGTTACGGCTTGAATCCGATGCAGCGGATTCCGAATCAGGCATTGATGTGTCTCTCCCGGGAAGGCCTTCAAGAATCGGCGTGCTTCACCCCATCTCTCAAATAAACAGCCAGATCACGGATATCTTCGCCAGGCTCGGGTTTAATATTGCAGAGGGCCCTGAGGTTGAGACCGACTATTATAATTTTGAAGCCCTCAATTTTCCGAAAAATCATCCGGCCCGGGATATGCAGGATACATTTTTCATTTCGGACGATATCGTGCTCCGCACGCACACATCACCGCTTCAAATTCGGATTATGGAAAAAGAGCGTCCCCCGATCCGTGTAATTATGCCGGGAAAGGTTTATCGGTGTGACTCTGATTTAACGCATACGCCTATGTTTCATCAGGTTGAGGGCCTTGTGGTTGACAAGGATATCAGTTTCAGCGACCTGAAAGGGATTTTAACCACATTTGTCCATCAGATTTTTGATGAAGAGATTTCACTTCGGTTCCGGCCCAGTTTTTTTCCTTTTACCGAACCCAGTGCTGAAGTCGATATTCTCTGTGTCATCTGTAGAGGTAAAGGGTGTCGAGTCTGCTCTCAAACCGGATGGCTTGAGGTGCTCGGCTCCGGTATGGTTCATCCTGCCTTGTTTGAAAATGTTGGTTATGAACCATCCCGATATTCGGGGTTTGCTTTTGGCATGGGCGTTGAAAGGATTGCCATGCTGAAATATGGGATTGATGATCTGAGGAAATTTTTTGAAAATGATTTCAGATTTTTAGGGCAGTTTTAGGATGAAATTCAGTTTGAGCTGGTTAACAGAGTATGTCCGGGTTGAAATTTCGGCAGCCGAGCTTTCAGCTCGATTGACCATGGCTGGGTTGGAAGTGGATTCCATATTCGACCGTTATGAATACTTGGATACCGTTATCGCCGGCTGTATCGTGGAAAGTAAGCCCCATCCCGACCTGGAAAGCCTGAAGCTCTGTGTCGTTGATATCGGAGGCGGGAAGCGTGTCAAGGTTGTATGCGGAGCCCCAAATGCTGAAATCGGCATGGTTACGGCCTGCGCAATGCCGGGTACGGTTTTTCCGGATGGAAGGGTTCTCTCAAAGGCGGTTATTCGCAATAGAGAGTCAAACGGAATGTTATGCAGTGAATATGAGCTGGGGATCGGGCCTGATGCTTCCGGCATTTTATCGTTGCATCCCGATACCCCTCCTGGAGCAAAAATTGCTGAAGTCCTCGGGCTTTCCGATATGGTATTTGAGGTCGACCTGACCCCGAACCGCCCCGATTGCCTGGGTATCATCGGTATTGCCAGGGAAGTTGCCGCCATACAGAAAGGCTTTTTAAGATATCCGGAAAAGACGGATACCGGTTCCGGTTCGGCTGTTTTTGATTATACCTCTGTTTTAATAAAAGATCCTGATTTATGTCCCCGATATTGCGCAAGGGTTGTTCTGGACGTTACCGTGGGCCCCTCTCCTTTCTGGCTTCAGGATCGCCTTCTTTCTGTCGGGCTGAGGCCGATCAATAACCTGGTTGATGTTACTAATTTTGTAATGATGGAAACCGGCCAGCCCCTTCATGCTTTTGACATCGATAAGCTGGCAGAGAATCGTATTGTTGTGAGGGCTGCGGATAAAGGAGAACGGTTTACGACCCTTGACGGGAAAGAGCGAATACTTTCGTCCGGAATGCTGATGATTTGTGACGCGGAAAAACCGGTTGCCATCGCAGGCGTAATGGGTGGATTTAATTCTGAAATCAGTGAAAAGACGCGATCTGTTTTAATAGAAAGCGCCTGTTTTAATCCAGGTTCGGTGCGTAAGACTACAAAAAGCCTGGGCCTATATACCGACGCTTCCTATCGGTTTGAGAGAGGCGTTGATCCCAATGTTACGGTAGTTGCTCTTAATCGTGCTGCAGTTCTCATGCAGGAAATTACCGGGGGAAAGCTGATTGAAGGGATGATAGATGAGCATCCGGGACCGCCTGATGTAAAAACGATACCCTTGAGTGTTCAAAACACCAATCGGCTTTTGGGAACGGATCTGGATCGGAACTCCATGTCAGACCACCTCAAATCAATTGAATTTTCTGTTGAGGAAAAAGAGGATGACCTTCTGGTAGTCACGGTTCCTTCATTTCGTGTTGATGTCTCGAGGCATGAGGATCTTGTAGAAGAAGTCGCCAGACTTTCCGGATATAACAGCATCCCAACGACGTTTCCCTTGATCCCTTTTGATACCAGGCTTCCATCCAGACGATTGGTGATTCGAAACGAAATTAAAAATTTTTTACTCGGATATGGATTTTCCGAGGTGATCAATTACAGTTTTATCAACCGTTCGGCCTGTGAACAGCTAAGACTTGGACCGGATGATCCAAAGCGAAACATGCTTGAAATATTAAATCCGCTGTCCGAAGAGCAGTCTGTCATGAGAACCTCCCTGATACCGGGTATTATCGGAACAATGCATCGAAATGTTGCAATGCAGGTCAAAACATTGAGGCTGTTTGAAATCGGGAAAATTTTTTTTGATACCGGAAAGAACACGCAGCCCAGGGAGGTAGAAAATCTGGTTTGTATCTGGACGGGAAAAAGAAATGACTTCTCCTGGCATGACAAGGGAGTGGATTGTGATTTCTATGATATAAAAGGGGTTGCGGAAGGGCTTTTCAAGGCTCTCAGAGTCGAGAAGGTTAAATTCACGGCTCTGCCTGCTGAATCATGTTGTTATTTGAGGCCGGGTTATATTGCTGGGATTTATGCTGGTGAAGAGAGCATAGGGGTTGTGGGAGAGATCCATCCGGAAGCTGCCGCCAATTTTGATTTAAAGCAGTCTGTTTTTATGTTTGAACTGGATCTGGATGTTCTTATTCCGCGGATACCAGAGGAAAAAATATCAAAACCGTTACCGAAATTCCCCTCGGTTTCAAGAGACATTACAATGATTGTCGACCGCGGTACAGAAGCGCAGGCGATTATTGAACACCTTGAAAATGTTAATGAGAAGATACTTGAAAAGGTACATCTTTTTGATGTATATGAAGGGAAGCCTGTTCCAGAGGGGAAAAAAAGTCTATCTCTGAGGTTAATTTACCGATCTCCGGAAAAGACCCTGGAAGATGAGTTTGTCAACAACATTCATAACCGAATTTCCGGAACCGTTTTAAACGCTTTTAATGCAAAATTACCATAATTGCATCGGCAGTAATTCATACCCTGAACTGACAGAATTATGGAAAAAAACGGAAAAGCCGAATTAAACATACCGGATAAGCTTTATTTCAGAATTGGAGAGGTCAGCAGCCTGACAGGCCTGGAAGCGTATGTGCTTCGATTCTGGGAAACCGAATTCAAGGGTATCAGCCCGAAACGGACAGAATCCGGACAAAGGCTCTATCGCAAAGAGGATGTGGAACTCATATGCCAGATCAAGTATCTTCTTCATGAGAAAAAATTTACCATTCAGGGAGCAAGACAGCATCTGAGTTCCAAGCGCAGGGGAAAACAGCAAACAACAACCTCGATCTCGTATGAAGAAATAAGCTCCGAACTTCAGAGCATGAGGGAAATTCTTGATTCTTAGCCCGGCCTTTGCCTTTTTTCAGGTTGACAAGCATTGATTTTTATAATAATAAGCTTAAGCTTGGATAAGCGGGCATAGCTCAGTTGGTAGAGTACAAGCTTCCCAAGCTTGGTGTCGCGAGTTCGAGTCTCGTTGCCCGCTCCAGTTTTATGCCTTTTCCGGGCTCAGGGCAAGGCTGACTGTGGGTAGATTGGTTTGTATTCATGCTGAATGCACGTAGGTTATGTTCATGATTTAGGTATTTAATTAAGATTTGGAAGTCTACCTAAAGCGAGAGGAAACGGGCAAAAAGCCCGTTTTTTGTTTTAAAGGCTTATGGTTGCGTTGAAAGTACAAAAGAAAAATAAAAGAAGACAGTTTGTGAAAAAGGATCGCGTTAAAGCAGAAGCGGTTCCTGGAGAAAGCAGGGATATTACAGCGCGGATAGAGAAGATTGCAAGGGCGTTGTGCATATCGGAGGGAATGGAACTGGTTCATATTGAATATCAGTATGAACCGGGAGGCCTGGTTTTGAGAGTTTATATTGACAGGTCCGGAGGAGTAACCCTGGACAACTGTGTTCTGATCAGTCGTCAGCTCAATGACCTGCTGGACATTCATCTGGAAGGAAGTGAGGCTTATAGTTTGGAGGTGTCTTCACCCGGAACGGACAGACCGTTGTCTGGAATTCAGGATTTTCAGAGATTCCAGGGAGAGGTTGCCAGGATCAAAACCATAGAGCCTATTGACGGGCGTAAAAACTTCAAGGGTGTACTCGAAGGTACATTTGAAGGAAACGTAAACATCAAGGTGGAAAATCGGGTCTTCTCAATCCCCTGCGAGGGGATAAAAAGGGCAAGGCTCGTTGATTACAATGGAGATAAATAATGCTAATAACAGACATAAAACGTGTTATTGAGCAGGTAAGCCGAGATAAGGGAATTGCTGTTGAGACTCTTGCCAAAACACTTGAGGAGGCTCTGAAATCAGCGGCCAGAAAAAAATTTGGAAATCAGATTGATATCGAGGCGCATTACAGTGCAGAGACAGGCGAAATAGAGGTTTTTCAATTCAAAGAAGTAGTCGAAACCTTGACAAATCCTGATGTGCAGATCAGCCTTGAGGAGGGCCGCGAGCTTGATCCCGAATGCGAAGTCGGGGACAGTCTCGGAACAAAAATGGATACGAGTACATTCGGAAGGATTGCGGCACAGTCGGCAAAGCAGGTAATCATCCAAAAGATGAAAGACGCCGAAAAAGAAGCCGTTTATTCCAGTTTTATTGATCGAAAAGGTGAAATCATCAATGGCATTGTTCAGCGTATAGACCGCGGTGATATAATCGTTAATATCGGTCAGACCGAAGCCATTCTTCCGCAAAGGGAGCAGCTCCCAAAGGAAGCATACAGGCGCGGCGATCGCATTCGTGCGAATATTATGAAAGTGTTTCCGGACTCACGCGGTCCGCAGATCGTTCTGTCGAGAACGCATCCCGACTTCTTAATCAACCTTTTTAAGACCGAGGTTCCGGAAATCAGTGAGGGCATTGTAACGGTTAAGGGCGCAGTCCGTGAAGCCGGCAGCAGGGCCAAAATTGCAGTTGGTTCAACAGACTTTGATATTGATCCGGTTGGCGCCTGTGTCGGTATGAAAGGGAGCCGTGTACAGAATGTGGTTCAAGAACTTCGAGGTGAGAAGATCGATATTATTCCCTGGCATGTAGATGCGGCGAAATTTGTATGCAATGCGCTTGCTCCTGCTGAAATATCCAGGGTTATCATTGATGAAGAAAACGGTTCGATGGAGGTCATCGTTCCAGATGAGTTTCTTTCTGTTGCAATTGGTAAGCGCGGTCAAAATGTCAGACTGGCATCCAAGTTGACAGGCTGGCATCTTGATGTCCAAAGTGAATCCATATACAGTCAGGCAATGAAAGAAGGTTATGATTCACTCATGGGAGTTCTGGGGGTCAATATCGGTCTTGCCGATATTTTGTATGAAAAAGGCTTTTTTTCAGCAGAAGAACTCAGCAATGCCTCGGTAGAAGATTTGATGCAAATCAGGGGAATTGATGAGGAAGAAAAGGCAAAAGAGCTGATTGAGAATGCACGTATTATTGTTGAATCCGGTGCATTGGAAAAGAAAAAACGTTCGGTAGAAAAGGTTGCGGAACAGGCTAAAGAAACCTCAGGAGAAACGGCTGTCGATGAGGAGGTTCCTGAGAAAACTGAAAAAAGTTTAACAGAATCTGCTACTGAAGAAGAGGAATCGGCGGCATCCGGGGAAATTCCAAAGGAAACAGCTTTGGAGGAGAAGGGTTCTGAAAAGCCTGGAACAGCCGTAGAAGAATGCGCTGCGGAAGAAGAGGGGCCGGAGGAGTCCGAAGAATTCCCGGGAGAAACCGTCGCAGCAAAGAAAGAAAAGCCAGAGGATGTTAAAGCGGCTGATTCTGAGGCTGGACTTTTGACGGAGCCGAATTTGGGTGATTGATGTCCGGAAGGTGAACCGGGTAATCGATATGAAAAAGATAGAACACGCTTGTTGAATCTGAGTTTGAGATTTGAATTATAGAAGCCTTTTGCAATGAAGTTAAAGGGGGATGAATGGCAAAAATCAGAGTTTATGAACTTGCCAGAGATCTAAACATTACGAACAAGACCCTTCTGGATAGTATCAGGGATCTGGACGTTGACGTTAAAAGCCATATGAGTTCACTTGATGGTGAAGCAGTTTCCTTAATCAAGTCTCATATCCTCGGCACAAAAGAAATAAACAAGATTGAAGAGCAGCGTGTCAAACCAACGGTTATCAGGCGTCGGAAAAAAGCTGCTCCAGAGCCGCCTTCCATATCTGAAGAACCAAAAGAGCCGGAAGTCTCCGAAGAAGTTCTCGAAGCGGTTCCTGGAGAAGCTCCCGAAGAAGTTCTCGAAGCGGTTC
>CAZOEW010000184.1:0-7200 GCA_964578935.1 uncultured Desulfobacterales bacterium
GGAGAAGCAACATGACCCTAACTGTAATCATATTGGCTGCCGGAACGCTCACCGGCATGGCGCTTGTACTGACATTTATCCTGGGCTGGGCGAACAGAGCTTTTCATGTTGAAGTAGACCCGCGCATTCATGTGGTAAACGATGTATTACCGGGTGCGAATTGCGGCGGATGCGGATACGTTGGATGCGGTGAATACGCAGAAGCCGTTGTTTTTGAGAATGCTCCGGTAAACAGGTGTACAGTTGGAGGTGAAACCTGTAACGCAGTTCTTGCTGAAATAATGGGCCTTGATGCTGGTGCGGCCATTCCTGTAAAGGCGGTGGTGCATTGCGGCGCAAAATATGATGATCGACTGGGAAGAAGTATTTATAAGGGAGAAATGGAATGCAGGGCTGCCAACCTCGTTGCGGATGTTCAGGGATGCACCTATGGCTGTCTTGGTTTTGGTGACTGCTCCCGGGCATGCGACTATGATGCGATTCAGGTTGTCGATGGTCTATCAACTGTGAATTACAACAACTGTGTCGGATGCGGAGCCTGTGCAAAGGTATGCCCCAGGAACATTATTACAATCACTTCTTTCAAAGCAAAAAGGATGCTTGCTGTAGCCTGCTCAAATCATGATAAAGGCAAAGAAGTCACCAGAGTCTGCAAAGTGGGATGTCTGGGATGCAGAGCCTGCACACGGATATCCGATCTCTTTGTTGTGGAAAACAACCTGTCAACCCTGAACTATGATGAATATTCAGCCGACCGCATGGACGAACTGATTGAAGCCAGCGAACGATGCCCACGGCAGCGTCTTTTTTTTGCCGGCCCCCCCCTCGCTGAAGGTGAAACAGAGATCAGTATAATGCGTCCTGAAGAGGCAATCACACCGGATTTTAAAACCACTGTCGACGACACCGAATGGCGGGGATAACACTCACGATCCAGCCTGAATTAAAAACTGAAAATCCGCTCTGAAAATGACAAAGGGCAGGCATGCCCATCCATTCATCCGTCATGGATAATCGATGCGTCAGGATAAAGGAGAAGCTTTTGAGAAAAAAATTTTATTGACATAAATCCCGATATGACAAATAGTTTCTGGTATGGTGGAGGCAGAGGGATTAATCGCAACCGAACGGTAACAGATCTCAAACGCCGGCGTAAACACTCTACTTCGATGAAGCTAATTGCTGAAGAAACGACCTGGCAAAAGAAGCATGGAAAATGATAAAAAAAACACGCTGACCAAAGAAGAACTTGAAAAGAGACGGCTTGCCTCCCTGGAACAGTCCGAGAAAGCGATCATACAATTTCCGGACTGTTACGGCGAAATGAAAACACTTCTGAACCATGTTGTTACACACAAAATAGATATTGATGAGTATGAAACCATCGCTTGCACGCTTGCGGGTTTGATCGAAAAAATGGGAACAGATACCATCTTTTATCATTATTTTCATGAAAATATTAATCCAAAAAAAATGGGCAAGGCAAAACACTTCCGGTTTTTCTGCAGAGATCTGCTTGACCAGGTCGACGAACTATCCAGATGGCGGCACTCGAAGCGCAAAATTTCACTGATTAAGTAATTCGAATCCATTCATTCTCTCATTGGACTGGAAGCGAAGAACCTTCAGCGCCAAAGCAAACAGCACCGACGAATAAAGAAGAGGAGAATGGGATTGACAAGACAGGTGAACTGATATTAACCTTGCACCATTTAAATTGTGACAAGAACGCCATGAAATAATCGGAGAAATACCATGAACAACGAAGGGCAGCATATCGACTTTACAGTAAAACGGGATAATTTATACCGAGAAGATTCCATAACCGACCTGAATGTCGCTTCCATCAGGAGGCTGATCCCGGTCAACCCGGACGGTACGGATGATAAGAGTCGAACAACCATATTTGTGGGGCACACGCAACTGATGTCTCCCCAGGGGCCTGTGCCCATCCAGGCACATCTGCAGGCCAACAGCATTGAGGAAGCCATCAATGAGTTCCCGGCTGCGATGAAGAAGGCGCTGGCGGAGATGGTTGAAAAAATAAAAAAACTTCAGCAGCAACAGAAGCGAAAAGATGATTCCAGAATTATTGTACCGGGCAGATAGCCGTTTCAAGACCTTCTGAACCCCTTTTGAATCCAAAAACTTGCTTTTTTTTAAGGCTGCGCGGACACAAGGCGACCTGTTTGCCGGGTCGCCTTGTGATTACAGACCTGCCGCCATCTCAACAAATTCAGGAAGCATCAGGACATTAACCCTTTTATCTCCCGGCATGTTTAAAAGCGCCTGAAAATAGCATCCCGTGCAAATGTGAACCATCTTGTCAGTCTTGATATTGCTGATCATATGATTCAATCCTTCCGGCTTATAACAGCAGGAAGGAGAGCTGATTCGATTGACACTCAGGCCTTCAATCTTCTTAAAAACGTCATTTGTTGATTTTAAATCCATCGGTACCGGGGCAAACTTTCGATGGAGCCTGTAGCATCCGGGATAGTAGTCAATTGCTCCTCTGAACGCAAGCGAATCAACTGCTTCGTTTATGGCCCCGGGATAGAATATGATATTTTCATCCGGGAAAGCGTGCTTGTAAATCGGATAGCAGGGCGAACAGAAAATAACAAGTCTTCCGGCACCCAACTCTCTTGCCTGCCGGATGTTCAACGCGACAAATTCTTTTGAAAGAGACCGGCATTCAGAAAGAGCGTCTTCATCTTTTGCCTTGATTGCCGGCCGGTAGATGTTGTTTCCGCAACAATACTCTTTGGAAAGGAATGTATAGGAAAGCCCTCCTCTGTCAAAAATTCGTGCCAGTGCCGACAGTACATGGGGCAATGAAGCGAGAATCTGACACCCTGTTATGATTACATTCTCCGCTTTCCGGTCATATGGCAGTCTGTTTGCTTCCAGTATTTCTTTTCGATCCGGAAAATTACGATCCGTCTTTCCAGTTTTCCTAATAGTTTCAACCATTTCTAAATTAATCAGGGGATGCATTTCAATTCCTTTCCATAGGTCCTGTTTGGGTTAAAAACCAGGCAAAAACAGCTTCCGTAAGCAAATATGTTTACTTTTCTTTCACAAAAAGACAATGTAAATTGAAAAAATCTCAAAACACGTTGTCTCCCGGCATGATACAAAAGAGATCTGACTTCGTAAAGAATATTTTCCCTGCAGTTCGCGGTGCATAGAATCAATCTAAAATGTTTGACATTTGGGGAGGTCTATGAAAATATTTTTGAAACCCCGTCATCACAGAAAAGGAGGCCGCTATGAAAAAACAAATTTTTCTGATTTGTATTGGTATTGTCTTTCTTGCTTCATTCGCAAACCGTGTATCCGCTCATTGTGAAATCCCATGCGGCATATACGATGATGAGATGCGAATTCAGATGATTCTCGAACATGTCTTGACGATCGAAAAATCAATGAACACGGTTAAACACTTGGAAAAAAAAGAATCCCATGATTCCAACCAGCTCATCCGCTGGATTATGAACAAGGAACACCACGCTGAAATGCTCCAGGAGATCGTAACACAGTATTTTATGACCCAGAGAATAAAACCGGAAGATAAAGACTATGAAAAAAAGATCCGGCTTCTCCACCAAATGCTGATCGAAGGCATGAAATGCAAGCAAACAACAGATCTCAACCATGTTGAGCAACTGCGGCAGCTGACCAAAGATTTTAAGGGCCTCTATTTTAAGTAAAAATGATGGAAATTCATGCTCCAGTCCGATCATTTGTCTTGAAGTGACAGCAGAGATATCAGAAGCGACCTTTGTTCTCAGTTGCCCGGATAAGCAAGAGGAGAAGTTTATATGTCTGTTTGGATTGTCACAGCGATCCTGATAACCGCCCTCTTGCTGCTGATTTCGGAAAAAATTTCTGTTGATCGAACGGCTATCGGCGTCCTTGCCGTTCTTGCGATTAGCGGCATTCTGACACCCAAAGAAGCGGTAGAAGGCTTTGCCAATCCGGCAGTGATAACCGTCGGCGCCATGTTCCTGATCAGCCGGGGCTTGATTCGAACCGGTGCTGTCGGTTTTATTTCGGAATATGTTCTCCGTTTCTCCCGGGGCAACAGCACCAAAGCGTTTATTACCATTCTCCTTACGGTAGGCTTCGCTTCCGCGTTTATTAACAACACACCCGTTGTGGTTCTGTTCATTCCGATTGTCATGAGTCTGAGTTGTGAATATGATCTCAGTCCCTCTAAACTGCTGATCCCCGTATCCTACACATCGATTCTGGCAGGTACCTGCACGCTGATCGGGACATCCACCAATATTATCGTCAGCGATTTGAGTGCAATCTACGGATATGGCGAGCTTAAAATGTTTGAGCTGACTGCTTTAGGACTCCCCATTGCGATACTGGGTCTTATATTTCTATGGCTGGCATCATCCCGCATGATGCCGGAACATGCAGCACCGGTTTGTGAAATTGAGGACCGGGAAGACAAGCGTTATCTGGCACAGTTTCTGATTCCTTCGGACAGCCTGTTGATCGATCAGAACCCCCTTACGGTTATCGAGGAAAAATATCCGACATTAAAGCTCATTGAGATTGTGAGAAAATCTCGTTATATCGATCCAGCCGATAAACCGGCGACTCTTTTGGGCAATGACATTATTCTGGTAAAAGGATCAGCCGATGATCTGGTTGCCATTCTTCAAAGCAAAACAGTAATACTGCCCCATGCGGAAGAGGGCATTCAATTTTCTGCCGGGATGGAAAACGATCTGATCGTAGAACTCATTGTTCCGCCTCAATCATCTGTTTTACGGGACAAACTTCTCTCCACGAGTCTTCAGGGGGATTCGGATATTCAAATTATTGCGATCAAAAGCCGTCGTCTGCACTATTCGGAACAGAAAATTCAAAATGTCACCCTGCGGATCGGTGATATTATTCTGGTACGTTGTCCCAAAAAAAAGCTGGATCAAATACGGTCCGGAGGGGATTACATCATCATTGAGGATATACACCATGCGATCGTTGATAAAAGTAAAGCCCGGGGGGCGTTTTTGATTTTTGCCGGAATCATTGCCGCGACGACTTCGGGCTTGGCTGATATCATGACATGCGCCTTAACCGGCGTATTTCTGATGGCTGTTTTCGGATGTTTAAGACTGCGGGATGCGTATCGCGCACTTGAACCGGAAGTTCTGCTGCTGATTGTCAGCATGATCGCCCTTGGAAATGCCATGGGTAAAACCGGTGCAACCCAGATATACACTGAAAACTTCTTGCGCCTGTTTCAAGGCGCGGGAGCTCAGTTCGTATTGTTTGGAATCATTCTGCTGAGCAGCATCAGCACTCAAATTCTAAGCAACAATGCAACTGCCGTACTTCTCCTCCCCATCGCCATATCAACCGCCATTGCGTTAGGCGTCAATCCAAAACCTTTTATCATCGGAGTCTGTTTTGGCGCCAGCGCATGCTTTGCCACGCCTATCGGTTATCAGACGAATCTACTGGTATACGGTCCCGGAAGTTATCGCTTCAGCGACTATCTCAAACTGGGTATTCCGCTGAACATCCTCGTCATATTACTGGGTACGTTCTTTATCCCCGTGATATGGGAATTGTAAAAAAATATCGATATCAGCGATAAACCGCAAAGCCGGCTCGCAGAAAGGCATAGTCTTCATTATAATATAAAAGTGTTTCCGCATAACCGGAATAGAACTGAACATGAAAATAGAGATTCAGGCGATTGGAAAAAATCTCTTCCATCGGATAGGTGAAATCCACCTGGATACTGCCTTTTCCGGAGCTTGTACCCTTCCTTAAATTTGTCGACAATTTGAGACCTTCTGTTTTTTCACATGACAGCCCAAGGTCAAAAAAGCCCCTGTAGTCGCCGATATCCGAATTTTCTTTAGGAGTCCCCAGATGTACCCAGATTTTGGGCGCCACCGTTACATGATACCCATCAAGGTTGCCGAACGTCCCCATCGGCTTGATATAAAAAATGTTCAAACTTCGACTTTCCAGGCCATCCCGCCCATTGGACTCATGCTGGAAACCGGTCTGGAAAGCAAAACGCTTCATCTGAGGTATCCATTTTTGTTTGATGTCACTGCAGAAATAAAAAAGCTCCGGTTTATAACTGGAATCCACAAAAGGCGCGGATGCCGAATCCAGATCCCAGAATGAAGTCTGGGTATAGCCAAAATAAAAATTTTCAATACGGTCCCATCGGCTTTCAACAGAATCCGGCAGTTTCAAAAAACGGTATTTAAAGCTCAGCTGAAATTTCGCGTGTGTTGGATCGGCCCCGATCACGAAATAAACAGGTTCATGCCCGAAAAAACCATACTCAAACACATCGGTCCGCGACCTTTTTTCCGTCGAATCCGTTTCATTTGCTGCAGGTTGATTGCCATACGCCAAAACGGGTATGCAAAGACAGAAACACAAGAGAAAGAATATATACCGAGCCATATCTGTTCCTTGTCTAAAGGTGCTGAAGGTATTTCCGCAAAACAGACTCCAGTTCACCTGAATCCCCGAAGAAAAAATGATCCGCACCATCGATGACCTCGAAACGCGCTGATGGATTCCACACCGGAATCATCTTTCGTATCAAATTCGGCGGCGCGTAATCGTCTCGGCTTCCGCTGATGATGAGAGAGAGCGCGGGAAGGGCCGATACGTTTTTAAAATCAATGAATGCAACCGGCGGCGAAACCATCACCTGTCTTTTTATATCCTCATGCCGGGGGCATGCAAGCGCGTTAACCCAGGCGCCAAAAGAGTATCCGGCAAGATCCACCTGAACGATTCCATGCTGTTTAATGCAGTCAACAGCCGACAGGATATCGGCCTGTTCTCCCTGACCGTCGTCGAAACTGCCCTGACTGTTCCCCGCTCCTCTGAAATTAAACCTCAGCGTCGTATACCCGAATGACATGTAAACCTTCTGTATCGACTCCACAACCAGATTATACATATCCCCGCCAAACAGGGTGTGAGGATGCGACACCACCACGCCAAAGTCTCCCGTTCCTTTTTCCAGCAACCCTTCAAGTTGCAGCCCTCCTGACTGAAAAAATATTTTTTCTTCCATTTTGTGCCTTTTTTCTCCGAAAAATATTAATCCTGACGGTTCAAAATTTCGATAATATTTCTCCCAAACTCTTTTCTCTGCCAGTTTCTGATTCCTTCAACTTTGCCAAGACTTTT
>CAZOEW010000185.1:0-7105 GCA_964578935.1 uncultured Desulfobacterales bacterium
TTAACGAAATTTTCTTTTCCGGCCATGACAGTTCAAATTCAGCCGAACGGTATTGCCTGACAAGAGTGTTTCTCATTTCGATTTTCACTTTAGCAGCAATCACCCTGCGATGCAGAAAGAAGTGACATAACTACATGCGCTTTAGTGCTTTGTCAAGGACTTTCGAGAGACTTTATTTCTTTTTTAATCAAACGACTCAAGTCAATTCATCTTAATTTTATGATACCGCTTTTTGCCTGCCCGCAAAACAATCTCCCCGTCACGCAAATCTGTATCAGAAATCAGATAATCAAATTCATCCAATCTCTTCTCATTCATATAAGCTCCCCCCTGCTTGATAAGACGCCTTGCTTCTCCACTTGAACCGGCCAGTCCTGTCATATGATACAGCTTGAATGCCGGAATCCCCTCTTTTAGTATTGCAGCATCCATAAAGGAAGTCGGTACAGATCCATCAACGCTTTCCGCCCTGCCTCTTGGAATTGTGCTTGAAGGCAGTATCTTTTCCGGAACAGACTTCGCCCCGAACATGTTGGTAGCTGCATAAAAGGCTTTTTCCGCTTCAGTTTCACCATGGGCGAGCTTCGTAGCTTCAAATGCAAGTATCGATTTGGCGATGTTTAAATCAGGTCCTTCAAGCTGATCAATTTCTGAAATTTCGTGCATGGGAAGAAATGTAAAAAGAGCAGTAAAACGTGCTACATCCCTGTCATCGGTATTAACCCAATATTGATAATAATCATAAGGGGATGTTCGCTCAGAATCCAGCCAGACGGCTCCTTGAGCGGTTTTTCCCATTTTAGCACCGCTGCTTGTTGTTATCAATGGAAATGTAATACCGAAAACCGTCTTCTGTCTGGTTTTTCGAATAAGCTCGACACCAGCCACAATATTTCCCCACTGATCACTTCCGCCCATCTGAATGCAGCAGTCGTATTGATCAAAAAGCTCCATAAAATCATACGCCTGCAAAAGCATATAATTAAACTCAATAAAATTAAGCCCTTCTTCAGAGTCAAGACGTACTTTATAACTTTCAGCCTTTATCATGCGATTCACACTGAAATGCCGGCCAATATCCCTTAAAAACGGAATATATTTAATCTTTGTGAGCCAATCCGCATTATTTAAAAGCAGGGCTTTCCCATTGTCAAAATCAATAAATCTGGAGAGCTGCCTTTTAATTCCCGAGGCATTTTGCGCAACCATTTCTTCCGTTAACAGTTTCCTCATCTCTGTCTTGCCACTTGGATCGCCAACGAGTCCGGTTCCACCTCCTACAAGCGCTATTGGTCGATGCCCTGCTTTTTGCATATGAGCAAGGGACATGATTGGAATCAGGCTGCCTACATGAAGGCTGGAAGCGGTTGGATCAAAGCCGACATAGCACGTTGCCTGCTTTGTATCCAAATACTCGGCCAACTCTTTTTCATGGATCGTATCTTCTATAAATCCACGCTTCTCCAAAATTTCCAGTATATTCATTTTTTGAATTTCTTTCCTTTTTTGGTGCAACCTGCCAATGAGATCATTTTCTAAATTTAAAAAGGGCACCTGTTATGATCCGTCTGCGGCAGATGAAAATTAGCGGCCGGCTCAGAAATAAAAAAATAATCTTCCTGGGCGGTCCTTATTTGTTTGCATATTCAACCGCTCTTGTTTCACGGATAACAACAACTTTTATTTGTCCGGGGAAGGTAAGGGTCTCCTCAATTTTATTGACAATATCACGACTCAGCAGAACAGCTTCTTCGTCTGTAATGCTTTCTCCTTCAACAATAACCCGTAGTTCCCGCCCTGCCTGAATCGCATAGGAGCTTGAAACCCCTTTAAAAGACTTAGCTATGGTTTCAAGATCTTCAAGCCGCTTTACATAGTTTTCAAGCAGTTCTTTTCTGGCACCCGGCCTGGCACCGGAAAGACCGTCGGCAGCCTGAACCAGAAAATCATATACCGAATTCGGGGGAACATCTTCATGGTGCGCGGCAATGGCCTGAACAACCTTGGCAGATTCTCCATATTTTTTGGCAAGATTCGACCCAATTACAGCATGGGGTCCCTCAACTTCATGATCGATGGCCTTCCCGATATCATGAAGAAGTCCCATCCTTTTTGCCAATTTTGTATTCAGGCCGAGCTCGGAAGCCATAATCCCGCAAAGGAATCCGACTTCGACTGAATGCTGTAAAACGTTCTGCGCATAGCTTGTTCTGAATTTAAGCCTTCCGATAACCTTAATCAATTCCGGGTTAATTCCGTGAACGCCAACATCAAAGGTGGCCTGTTCTCCGGCTTCCTTAATCGCGAGATCAACCTCATCCGTAACGGTTTTAACGATATCCTCGATACGAGCCGGATGAATACGCCCGTCAGCAATCAGCTTAAGCAGTGAAAGCCTTGCCACCTCACGCCTTACCGGATTAAAACCCGATAAAATAACGGCCTCCGGCGTATCATCAATAATAAGGTCTATTCCCGTAGCTGCTTCAAGCGCTCTGATGTTACGCCCCTCTCTGCCAATAATGCGCCCCTTCATTTCATCACTGGGTAAGGGAACCACTGAAACGGTACGTTCTGCAACAAAATCACCGGAATACCTCTGGATTGCCGTGGCGATAATCTTCTTTGCATTTTTATCAGCGTTCTCCTTGGCCTCACTCTCAATTCGTTTAATCAATCGAGCGCCCTCATATCTGGCCTCATTTTCCATTGCTCTTATCAAAAGATCTTTTGCCTTTTCCGAGGTCAACCCTGAAATTTTTTCAAGCTGTTTTTTTTGTTCTTCGATCTGGTCGGTGCATTTTTTCTCAGCAAGCGCGAGTTCGTTATCCCTTCTATCCAACTCCTTTTCAGCTCGTAAAATATCACGCTCACGCTTTTCAAACTGTTCCTGTTTATTTTCAATAAGTTCTGTTTTCCGAACGATACGTCTTTCCTGTTTTTTTAATTCCGCTTTTGTTTCATGAGTCTCCGCATCAAAATCACTCTTCATCTTTAACAGCCGATCCTTGGCTTCAAGCTCAGCCTCTTTCAACAGTGTCTCGGCTCTGAGTTCCGCCTCTTTGATCAATCTCTCCGCATCTGCTTCAGCGTTTTTCAGCTTATTTGAAATCAGTCTATCATTTAAAAAATACATCAAAACAAGTCCTGCAACTAAACCGACTATTCCGATAATGATTTCGAATCCGTTCATTATACAATCTCCACTTCAGAAGGTCCGGGCTCAAACAAACAACACACGCAAAGAACCCTGATACCCTGGTTTATATTGACATCCCTTTCAGGATGGTTGCAACCCACCATGTAGTGAAATCCTAACTATCTGTGTTTTAAATTAAAAAAGATGAATGAGAAGAAGATATCTTACGGCAAGGAATGAAGATCTATTGAGGCTGTTGATAAAACATTTATCGATCCACTGTTGAAAATGAAACCCCCGCCAATTTGTCGTGTTGTCAGGTCTTTGAGCCAAAGCTCAAAGGTGGGCGCCTTGTAGTTTCTTTAGGCTTTTCTGTACGAGCAGAACTTGCACACCAAAACCAGTGAAAGCTCCCTTTCAATAAAGTGTTGGGACAAAGAACATTAACAATCACGATCACGGCAGGGGTCATCTCATCTTCAATGGATAAATCTTTCAGGCAAAAGTGCTATGACATCTGAATAAGTTAAAGCGCAGGCGAACCCGAAGCAACCTATACGAATAATGAGTATCTTCTTCAGATTCTCCCTAAATCACAGCGAGCCATCGCTAAAGGCTCACGTCAATCATGTTTACCAGTGAAGCAGAACGTTCTGATATGTTATCCACCAGTTCAGAGTAATTGCGTTTCAGATCTATAAATTCGCTTGAAATGTTTAATGCGGCCAATGTCAGTATGGTTACTTTGTTCATTTTAGTTGTACTTTTCGATAGCTGTTTCTCGACATTCGCCACTTCCTGAATCAGCAGATCTGCGACTTCATTGGCATTGGACACACCCGATTCCGCTTTGAATGAGTATTGCTGTCCAAACAGTTCAATGGTTATGATTTTGTCCAATGATGCGTTCCACCTTTGCTTATCTGGTAACTACTTGCTACGGTGACTCCGAATCAGTAAACATGCTTAATTTTCCAAGGAGGCTATCAATCTTTCCTCGAATCAAATCTTTTTGCTCTAAATATACTTTTTCAGCCTCGTGTCGTTCTCGGAGTTCCTGCTCTAACCCCTCTATCCTGTTTTTAAATTCAGAATTTTTTGCCTCGAGAGATTTACAAAGCTCAATCAGCTTCTCAACCTTTTCCTCAATTTCATCAAATTGCCTAGATATTTCTTCGCGAGCCAATGATTCACCTCATCATGTAAGTTACTATATGCTTCAAAACCATTTAATGTCAAGAAGTTTTACCTTGACCGCTTGCTCATAAGCTTTTCAGCTTTAACCAGATCCTGATGGCAGTTTATACCGACCACCTCGTCCGAATCATTCCCCATAAACAGACCGATTTTTTTATTTTCTTCAGCACCGATCGATATAATATCGGTAAGATAAAATTCATTCTGTGCATTATCCGGCTTCAACATCCTGACGGCATGCTCTAAAAATGCTCTTTCAACACAATAAATACCTGAATTAATAATTTTTATACCTTTTTCATCTTGATTTGCATCTGCTTCTTCCACAATTTTAACAAGTCTGCCATCCTGATTTACGATCATGCGGCCATAACCTGTTGGATTTTCAACCTCAACAGCAAGCACCGTTATCTGGTTTTTTTGTTTGTTATGATTCTCTATAAAACGAAAAACTGTCCCTGCTGAAAGCAGGGGCACATCTCCGCAGAGAATAATCACATTTTCAACATCCGCATGCAATTCAGGCATTGCGCACAGAACAGCGTGTCCGGTTCCAAGCTGTTGTCCCTGATAGGCAAAACCAACCTGGGCCGACATTCTTGCTGTTTCCCTTACCTTGTCGGATTGATAACCGGTTACAACGATAATATTTTCACCGGCAACTTCCAGAGCCATATCAACGACATGGCTGATCATCGGTTTTCCGCAAACCTTGTGAAGCACCTTTGCCATGTCGGACTTCATTCTGGTCCCCAGTCCTGCAGCAAGAATGATAATCGCTGTTCTGTGGTTCACTTTTCGCGTCATAAGCACTTATCTCAGATATAAAATAAAAAAGGGCAGGCCATGATAACGGCTTACCCCTTTTCGTATATTTGTGCTGAATAAAAAATCAAAATAATCAGATAGCATGCCCCTTTACCCGAAGACGATGTATCGCTCTGGAAAGGGCTGCCTGGGCACGCAAAAAGTCGACTTCATCACTTTTGCCGGAAGTAAGACGATCTTCCGCCCTTTTCATTGCTTCTCTCGCTCGATTTTCATCGATATCTCTTCGTCTTTCAGCAGATTCCGCCAGAATCGTAACCTTATCGGGCAGTGCCTCTGCAAAGCCGCCACTGACAAAGACAAGTCTTTCTGTGCCGCTTGCGTCTTTGTAAGTCACGGTTCCGATTTTCAGACTTGTAAGGAAGGGCGTATGCCCGCGTAACACTCCGAATTCACCTTCAGATCCGGGAGCCATTACGATCTGAGCTTGATCATCCACTACAAGTTTATCCGGGGCAACAATCTCCAGTTTAATATTTTCCGCCATCTTTGGACCCCTATTTTCTATGCTTTCGCCATCTTTTCAGCTTTTGCGACGACCTCTTCAATAGAGCCTACCATATAGAATGCCTGTTCAGGCAAATCATCATGCTTGCCTTCACAAATTTCTTTGAACGCCCTTACGGTATCCTCAATCTTTACAAATTTCCCTGCGATTCCTGTAAATACCTCTGCAACGTGGAATGGCTGTGAAAGAAATCTTTGAATGCGTCTGGCACGTTCAACGGTGATTTTATCTTCATCAGACAATTCATCAATACCCAGAATCGCGATAATATCCTGCAGCTCTTTATATTTCTGAAGAATCTGCTGAACCTGACGCGCCACCCGATAATGTTCCTCCCCGACATAGGCTGCATCAAGAATTCTTGAACTTGAGTCAAGAGGATCAACAGCAGGATAGATTCCCTTGTCTGAGATGCTGCGGGAGAGAACAACCGTTCCATCAAGATGCGCAAATGTTGTTGCCGGGGCCGGGTCGGTTAGGTCGTCGGCCGGTACGTATACGCACTGAACAGCCGTAATTGAACCCTTGTCGGTGGATGTGATACGTTCCTGCAGAGCACCCAGATCTACAGCGAGGGTCGGTTGATAACCAACAGCAGAAGGGATACGGCCGAGAAGAGCGGAAACCTCTGCACCGGCCTGAGTGAACCGGAAAATGTTATCGATAAAAATCAGAACGTCCTGTCCTTCTTCATCACGGTAATATTCAGCAGCTGTCAAGGCGGAAAGTGCGACACGGGCGCGGGCTCCCGGTGGTTCTGTCATCTGGCCGTAAATCAAGGCTGCTTTTGGAAGAACTCCGGAATCCTTCATTTCATGGTAAAGGTCGTTCCCCTCGCGGGTTCTTTCACCAACACCGGCGAAAACGGAGATACCACCGTGCTGCATGGCGATGTTGTTAACCATTTCCATCATGATAACGGTTTTGCCGACACCGGCACCGCCAAACATACCCATTTTCCCACCACGGGGAAAGGGAACCAGCAGATCGATAACCTTGACTCCGGTTTCAAGTACACGAACTTCCGTGTCCTGCTCGGTAAAAGTCGGTGCCGGCCTGTGGATGGGCATCATTTTTTCCTGACTGACAGGGCCCAGTCCATCAACGGGCTTACCAACAACGTTCAAAACCCGACCAAGCCCGGCTGCACCGACCGGCATCATAATTGGATTGCCCGTATCCTTGACAGGCATGCCACGCACCAGGCCATCGGTAACGTCCATGGCCACGGTTCTTACAACATTATCACCAAGGTGCTGGGCCACTTCAACCACCAAATTTTCAGGCTCATCATCAATAGCCGGGTTGGTTATTCTCAGTGCCGAAAGAATCGCGGGCAGTTTACCCGGCTCAAACTCGACGTCGACTACAGGCCCCATAACCTGTACAACTTTACCAATATTCTCTCCCATTTATAGACCTCCTATAAATCA
>CAZOEW010000186.1:0-5276 GCA_964578935.1 uncultured Desulfobacterales bacterium
GCTTTGAACGGCTGCTGTCCACATCATTGTTTTTTCCCATTACTCCGGCGGCAAGACGTGTCATCGGAGGCCTTATGCCGAAAGGAGTAAGAATTTTTTCCAGAAAGGACCCTACTATCCAGGCGGGTCTGAATGGAATGCTCCCGAATGGTTTTTTCCCAACCCAACTGCCCAGGGTGTGCAGATAGTCTTTCCAGGTGATCGGGTAGTCATCTCGAAAATGAAATGTTTTTCCAACCGCTTTTTCAGATTCACCGGCAAGAATCGTTCCGTCCACAAGATTTTTGATGTAAACAAAAGCGCCCGGAGCTTTCCCGCCGTTTACCAGCGGGAGCGGTCCGCGCCTGAACGCATCGAGAATGTCGCGCACCCAGACGCTTCCGGGGCCGAACACATTTGCAGGTCGAATAATGGTGTAATCCATGCCATTGCTGCCGCAGAAGTTTTTCACCAGGTCTTCAGCGATGATTTTGGTGTCGCAGTAAGGGATTCCGCATTTTATCCGCTCCGCATCCTCATCGAGACCGACCAGATCCCTTCCAAGGCCCAGTGCCGCGATCGAGGAGAAGTAAACAAATCGCGCTATGCTCCCTTTTGATTCCTCCAGGATGTTTCTGGTGCCGCCGACCATGATTTTTTCGAATTGCTCACGTGTCCCCCAGTCAAGGGTTCGGGTGGCAAGGTGGTAGATGGTGTCGATGCCTTTTGCGACACCGCTTATCGTATCCGGTTTTGTCAGGTCGCCGCGTACGATTTCAGCTCCCATCGTTTCCAGATGCCCGGCATTTTCATTCGGCATGAACAATCCCCGGACAGCGTATTTCCTTTCAAGCAGCTCTTTTGCGAGATGGAAGCCGATAAATCCTCCCGCGCCGGTTATCAGTACTTTCATGAATTTACCACCATGAGGCGACTGCCTCCCTGTTGAGATTATCGCTCTGTCCGGTCAGAGCGGGTTTATGACAACCATCATCATCATGCGATTATTTCCAGGGCTTCAACGTTGTTTTAAATTTCCGCAAAGTTCTGGTAAAACATAACCGTCGCCGGGCTTGTTACCGTGGGATCTGTCACTACGTTGATGCAGGCCGGCTTTCCGGATTCAACCGCCCGTTTTATGGCGGGAACAATATCTTCATCCCGGGTGACCAGTTCGCCGTATCCGCCCAGTCCTTCCACCATCTTTTCATAGTTCCGCATGCCCAGTTCCGAGCACGTGCAGCGGTCCTCTCCGATACTCATTCGCTGGGAGTGCTTGATCATTCCCCAGGCGCAGTCGTTGTTGACCACGCATATGATGGGGATGTTGTGTCGAACGGCGGTATCAAACTCCATGCTGTTGAACCCGAAAGAACCGTCTCCGTTCAGGACGATAACCGGTTTGTCCGGGTTGGCGAGTTTGGCTGCCATAGCAAACGGTATCCCGGTGCCGAGACACCCCAGAAGAGCTCCGGCAGGAACCATCACGCCGGCCTTTTGCGATGAAAGGAATCCGGAAAGCCCGTAATAGCTCGTATCCCCTCCGTCTGCGACATAAAAAGCCTCATTGCCGAAAACCTCCATGATCCGTGCCACCAGACGAACCGGGTGTATCGGATCAGAGGGGGTGGTCCGCTGTTCCAGTTCGGTGGTCATAAAAGCGGAATACGCGTTCCTGAGCCGACTCAGCCAGGTATCGTGTTTTCGATTCTCAACAAGTGGAATGAGTTTTTCGAGAATATGTCCGCAATCGCCGACAAGGCCGACTTCCGAAGAACGGTTTCGATCGATTTCATGGGGTTCAATATCGATTCGGACGACTTTCGCATCCGGGAACAGCTTCGTGGATTGCAGTACCCAGTTCAGGCGAACGCCCGCTATAATGATCACATCCGCCTGAGGCGCTCCGGTTACGATTCCGGTGAAACCGCCGTCATTGATGGAAAGCGGATGGTTGTCGGGAAGCACGCCTCTCCCGTTATTCAACAATGCAAAGGGGAAACCTGTTTTTTCGATAAATGTTTTCAGTGACTCACCACAGCTGCTCATACCGACACCGCTTCCCCCGATGAATAAGGGTTTTTCTGCGCCATTAATGATTTTCGCCGCGTCCTGCAGTTCTGAATCGTCGGGATGAGTGGAAGACTTGTGAATTTTCCGGCGAGGCATAACCACGGATTTCTCATCAACCGAGACAAAGAGGATATCCGGAGGCAGTTCCAGGAAAACAGGCCCTGGTCTGCCCATTGTGGCCTGTCTGAAGGCGATGGAAAGATATTCCG
Source organism: uncultured Desulfobacterales bacterium (assembly GCA_964578935.1). Lineage (GTDB taxonomy): Bacteria > Desulfobacterota > Desulfobacteria > Desulfobacterales > SURF-7 > JAQYVL01. The sequence goes on from CAZOEW010000186.1 coordinate 2,262, forward strand.
GAATTCTTTTGGTTTCATAACAGGTCGCGCTCCACTTGGTGATGGGCTTTACCATATCGATTTGATTCATTTCCTGAAGGGCTCCTTTGAGATCATCACGCAATGGATGCCTGCCGCAAAGAACGATCAGAGGTGCATTGTCGAGATAGGCATTGGCGATACCGGTGAGGGCGTTTGTAAACCCCGGACCCGCGGTAACAAGGCAGACGCCGGGTGTGTTCGTATAAATAGACCAGGCATGTGCCATCATTGCCGCGGCCTGTTCATGGCGGACATCGATGGTTCGGATGTTATATTCCGTGAATCCGTCTAGTATGTTTTCAATATGACCTCCGGAAAGGGTAAATACCGTATTGATTTTTTCGACTTCCTTCATATATTTTGCTACAAGGTGCCCGCCATATATCTCTGACATAATAACCTCCTTTGACTTTATTTTTTACAGGTAGCGTTGTATTTGGATACCCTTATGAGCTGAAAACTTAAAGGACAAGCTTGATGCCGTCTTCAAACCACTGGGCATAAAAACTCATTCCCAATACCTTCAACTTTCCTTCAGCCGCGGCGTTAAATGAGGCGTCACTTTTTTTGTCTGTCATCACGGAAAAGCCGGTTGCCGCGTCCTTCCAGACCAGTGCCACATCAAATTTTTTTTGATCTCCGGGAATGGATGAAAGATTTCCCTTGTCGAAAACAAAAAGTCTTGCGTGCTTTCCGTCAGCGGTTTTGATGAGTATCCGCACGCTGGCCTTGCTGATATATTTTTTGTACGCCTTGTTGAATTTAGAAGCGATTTTTAATATCTGCCCCAGGGCGAAAAGAAGTAGTGTAAATTTCATCGGGTTCTCCTTTACGGTTGTTGAATGGACACTAAACAAACGAGAGTACTGTCTTGACCGCCTTGTTTTTCCCTTTGTTCATATTCACCTCGATCATTTTGCGGTACTCTTCTATTTTAAACTTGTGCGTTACCAGAATATCCGCTCTGATTTTATTCCGGCTCATGAGTTCGAGGGCAATATCAAAGACATGACGCTTCTTGCCGTTGTATGTCACCAGCCCATAAGCATAGACACCCTTTACGGTCTGAAGCTTCAGCCAGATCGGTGTGAGATCGAGCTTCACATCCCCGCCGATTCCGACGATACTGAGCGTTCCCATGGCTGCCAGAATCCGCATGCACAGGTTCAGCGTTATCGTATTTCCCACGGTATCATAAATCCGGTTGAACCCTCCCATGGGAATTTCCATACCCAGCATCGGTTTGTACATTTTTGCCCCGGTAATCCGGGATGTCTGTTGAAAGATCTCGTTCGAGGGTATAATGTCATCGGCGCCAACGCTTCCGGCCAGCTCTGCTGCAAAAGGTGACGGCTCGATCACAGATATCCGGCAATTCGGTGTGAGTGCCCGCACCGATTGAATGATCAGGTTCCCGATCACCCCGCCGCCGATTACCAGAATGTTTTCTTTATCAACCGGCATGTTGTCAAACACGGTCTGCAGCGCAACGGAAGCCGGTTCAGTCATGACTGCCGCTTCCAGACTCAATCCGTCCGGTATTTTAAAAAGCTGGCTTTTATGGGCTGCCAGAAACGGAGCGAATCCTCCGTTAATCCCGCTATTGATGCCGATGAACATTCCCGGCGGGAGCTTTCCCTCTGCAAAATTTTCGCAGTTGCCCGACCTTCCGGCACGGCAGCTCGGGCACACGGGGGAGATTTCACGTGCTTCGCATCCAAGAATCGGGTTGATGGCAACAAGGTCGCCTGCTTGAAACGATTCAACCCCCGGTCCTGCCTCTATGATTTTGCCGACGACTTCGTGTCCTGTCACACAGGGAAAAGAGGTAAAAGGCGACGCTGTCGGGGAATCGTGCAGGAGTATCAGATTCATATCGCTTCCGCAAAAACCGCAGTAGATCGTCTTTATTTTCACCCAGTCCGGAGAAGGGAGGGTCGGCTCCGGAATATCCGTAATCCGGATCGTCTTTGCGGGCCCTTTGTAGAAGACGCTGTTTCCAAAAAGCGTTCTGAGGCTTTTTGCCGCAATAAATTTTGGGACATTCACGCTGAATTGAAGTGCCTTCATGAGTTCCTCTTGCATGGTGGAGTGGACAAATAAAAACCAGACTGCAATGGTGTGGATGGGTATATATATGAGTAAATATTCATGTTGTCAATAAAAATAATATATAGTAAAATTAAATTGTTATAGAAATAAAACGATAAATAGTTCATGTTATTTTACTGTTGACAAGTATCCATCCGGCAGGTATATTTCCATGTTAATTTTATCAGGGAATAATGAGTCCGGGTAATGGGGAAGCATGAGCACGGTAAGAACACCAATACAGCATCGGGGTATCCAGACCAAAAGCCGCATCATGAAGGCGGCCTTTCGGCTGTATGCGCAAAAAGGAATTCATGGAACCAATTCAAAGGAAATCGCAGAAAAGGCGGGCGTTTCAATCGGCAGCTTTTATTCCTATTTTAAAAATAAAAAGACGCTTCTTCTTGAGATGCTGGAAGATTATCTGGAACGTCACTATTCAACGATATGGAGGCAGATGGATAAGCTCTCCATTCACGAACTGGGGCGTGATGATATCAAGTTGATCGTTGAAAACGTCTTTGAGGCATATGACATTTCACCTGAATTTCATCGTCAGACACATGCCTTGCGATATTCTGATCCGGATATCAAGCGTATTTATGATCGGGAACGGAACCGGGAGATCGAGCAGGTTCGCAGTCTGATCGAAAACAATATAAACCGTCTGCATATCGGAGACCCCCACGCAGCAGCCATTGTCATCCACAACGCGGTTGAGAACGTCGCCCATACCGCAAAATTTATCGGTCCCAAAATCGAGGAACTAAGATTGATCGGCGAATTGACCAATATGATCTACAGCTTTCTGGTTCATGGAGCGGCAGCGGCAGAGGATGAAGGGGCTGTGATTTAAAATGCTTCCAAAGGTGAATAAATGGAGGATGCTTACAGTTATTCTTT
>CAZOEW010000186.1:5286-7096 GCA_964578935.1 uncultured Desulfobacterales bacterium
AATTGACCAATATGATTTACAGCTTTCTGGATTACGGAAGGGTTGGGAAAGACGGGGCGGCTGTTTCAAATACTGTTCCGCATGATTTTGGTTCAACTCCTTAGAGCCGGCAGCATCCAGCATCTGACCAACAGTTTACAGCGTTGTCTTTCAGAAAGAAAAGGGCCACTGAACCTCGATCAGCAGCCCTTTATCATTCTTGGTCAATACGTTAAGAGATCAGCCCATTGATAAGGGCCATCTACCTGCAGAAAGTTAATTTTAATAACTTACGAACGCAATACGTCCTTCGACCGCACCGCCCGGCCCGTAAACAGCATAAGGAATACCAGGACCTGGAACAGGAGGATTGCCCACATATGCGGGAAAGGCTGAACCCAGATAGCGCAGCAGGGCCATCCATTCCTTGAGTTCCTGAACACCCGGTGCAGCCGGGTCTCGATCGATTCGGAAGTCAATATAATTCAATATCGGATTTCCGTCCTTATCCTTGGGCGTAATTGTAGGAAGTCCGTTTGCGATAAGAAAATCATTTACCACATACAGCAGTTGGAATGCATACAGATCAACGACTCCATGATATAGTGCGGCTGGATTTACGGAAGTTGTCGATCCCACGCAGAACGGATCATTCGGTGCATAAAGGCTTACCGCTCTGACTCCCTGAAAATAGGGTGCATATGCCGGGTTGTAATCGATTTTGATACCCGAGAAATTCAGGTAGTAACTGGAGCCGAATGACTGGGAAGCCGTGAGTCCGACTTCAGCGATGATATAAAGCTCCTGGCCAGTGAAATAAGCGTGCATCATTGGATAGCCGGGCTGATAGGTGACTGGAGAAATTCCCAGCGGCAGGCAGTTATAAACATCCGAGAAAGTAACGAGTTCTGTGTTGCCCGCAAAGATTTCATCCCGGATAACGCCGGTCGGAACGATACCCACATGAACCGGATTTCCGTCAAGTCCTCCATAGGGTACCAGCCCATTCGCGACATTGCGGATGGAATCCGCGCAAAGACTGCCAAGGCCGGTTATTCCGGTCGGCTGGTAAGCTCCCATCTCCAAGTCAAAGTCGGTTCTGGAAACCGGATCGGCCAGTTGGGGCAAGCCATTGCTTGAAAGAAATGCATTAATCCCGGAATTATACATGTCGACCATAGACTGCATGCCCGGATCGCCCTTGACGTCATCATCGACAGGCACGGGATTGAATTCAAACCCGACAACACGTCCAAGTTTTTTATTGTAGGTGAAATCAAGTCGGCTTACCCATTCTCCGTATTCGCCGGGAGAAAAGATAATCGAAGTTGATTCCGCTCCGGGCTTCAGACACGGCCTTATAAACGCGTCAACCGTTTTGGTATGCGCATGGCCGGATGCGATGATATCAATACCGTCAACATTTTTGGCAATCTCGGCATCCTCTCCGTTGCCGTTTGAGTTAACGCCGGTGTGAGAAAGAACAACCACGACATCGACAGCGTCATTGTTTCTAAGATCATCAACACATGCCTGGATAAACGCATAATCATGATTAAATATAATTGGCTTGGCAAGTGGGGCATCCTGATCCGCATTTGCTCCCACCAGGCCCAATAAGCCGACTTTAATGCCGTTATCCAATACGATAATTTTCTTGTTCACTATGGCGCCGGTTGCCATGAGATCTTCAATACCATCATCACCGGTCCCTATTGCGCCGTCCGGTATGGTATTGCTTGCCACGATGGGTACATTGAAACCGTTTGCCAGTCCAGCATTCAGAAGCATATCCAGACCGCCTGGTGTCCAGTCGAATTCATGGTTGCCC
>CAZOEW010000187.1:0-6901 GCA_964578935.1 uncultured Desulfobacterales bacterium
ATGAGGAAGAAAATCTATCAGGAGCATGAACAGATACGAATATTGAACCGGTTTCAAAACAAGTGGGGGGAATGATGGGCAACTTTAAAGAATATGATCACTATGACGGCCTTGGACTTGCGGAGCTGGTGCGAAAAAAGGAAGTCTCCCCGGTCGAACTGTGCGAAGAGGCGATCAGAAGAATAGAAAGGATCAATCCTCGCCTGAATGCAGTGGTGACCACCATGTATGATTACGCGCTGAAAATTGTTCAGGAGCCTTTGCCTGACGGACCTTTTACGGGAGTGCCGTTTTTGCTGAAGGATCTTCTGGCGGCATTTGAAGGCGTTCCGATGACAGGAGGCTCCAAAGCCTTTAGAAATTATATCCCGGACCACGACAGTGAAATGGTGAAGCGGTTTAAAAAAGCAGGTTTGGTTATTCTCGGCAAAACCAATTGCCCGGAATTCGGCCTGCTCGGCATAACCGAACCGGAGCTGCATGGCCCCACCAGAAATCCCTGGAACATCGAGCATTCCACAGGCGGCTCAAGCGGAGGATCGGCCGCTGCCGTTGCAAGCGGCATCGTGCCGATGGCTTCGGCGGGTGACGGGGGCGGTTCCATTCGTATCCCTTCATCCTGCTGCGGTTTGTTCGGTTTAAAGGTAACCCGTGGTCGCAATCCTACCGGGCCTGATTACGGCCAGATCTGGCAGGGCGCTGTTGTGGAGCATATTCTCAGCAGGTCTGTTCGGGACAGCGCCGCCATGCTGGATGAGACGCAGGGCCCGGATGTCGGGGCGCCCTACGTGATCCCCCCTCCGGAGCGGCCGTTTCTCGAGGAAACCTTAAAAGATCCGGGGACGCTCACCATCGCATTTACCACACGGTCACCGCTGGATACTCCGGTTCACCCGGAATGCATAAAGGCAGTTACGAATACCGCAAAACTGCTTGAAAAGCTCGGGCACAACGTGGAAGAAGCACAGCCGAATATCAACGGCAGGGCCATGGCAAACAGTTATTTCGCGATGTACTATGGTGAAGTGGCTGCGGATATCGAAGAACTGGAGTCTGTTCTGGGAAGAAAAGCAAAACCGGATGATGTGGAGCCTGAAACATGGGCCCTTGCCCTCCTCGGGAGAACCTTTTCAGCCGGTTATTTTGTCAGGGCATTGCGTGAATGGGGAATTCTGTCAAGAGAGATGGGAAGGTTTCATGAGAGGTATGATCTTTACCTGACGCCTACCATGGCTGTACCCCCGTATAAAATTGGAGAACTTCAGCCCAGCCCTGTTGAGAAGTTCGCGACCAGACTGATCAACACCCTTGGATTGGGACGGCTTTTGAAGTTTTCAGGGGCGTTTGAAAAAATCGCCATTCAGAGTCTTTCGAAAACGCCTTTTACACAGATTGCCAATCTGACCGGTCAGCCGGCCATGTCCCTGCCGCTTTCATGGACGGCAGACAACCTGCCATGCGGCGTACAATTGATTGGAAAGTTCGGGGATGAAGCCACGTTGATTCGACTTGCGTCACAGCTTGAAAAAGAGATGCCGTGGTTTGATAAACGTCCGCCGGAAATTTTTTGAGAACCATGGCCGATGATTTTCAGAACACCGATTGAAACATCCAGATTGCGGTTGCAAAACGCGTCACCCCTTGATTTTGATCGTTTCTATTCCATGACAATCGACCCGGAAGTGATGCGGTACATTGGGGATGGAAGCGTTTATCACTGGACACGCGAAGTGGCTTCCGCAAAATACAGGGATGAAATGATCCGGCAGACAAAAGACCGCATGGGCAACCTGGCTGTCTATCGAAAGGATGAAAGTCTTTACATTGGATGGTGCGGTGTGACGTATTCGAAGTTCCTGGACCATATTGAACTGGGATATCGATATTGCCGTGATTCATGGAACAGAGGGTATGCAACCGAAGCCGGGAGGGCGGTTCTTGCAGAGGTCTATCAACAGACCGATATCAATAAAATTCTTGCCTGTGTCCACCCGGAAAACAGCTCGAGCATCAGGGTCCTTAAAAAGCTGGGGTTTCACCTTTCTCATACACAGTTCAGCAATCCAATAAAGAGGGAGATGCCGGTATTTGGAATTGACCGGGCGTCTTTCGAACATGGCAGGGGATGAGAAAGGTTCATCATCTTCGGTGCATCGAAACGAAGCGTTTTTCTGACAACCGCTCTAATCCAACCCACTGCTCGGAGTTTCCGGTTCCGTCAATGCTTCCCGCATGGCAATCGCTATGTTTTCAAGGGTATACGGTTTCTTCAGGTATTTTCTGGCACCCAGTTTTTGGATCTTTTTGACACGGTCTGTTTCAGAAAACCCACTTGCAATGATCGCTTTTTGCATAGGATTCAGCTCAAGAATCTGCTTGTATGTATCAAGGCCGTCAATCCCGGGGTCCATAATCATGTCTAGTAATAATAAATCGACGAAATTATTTTTCAGATAATCGATCGCTTCTTCACCACTTGCAACGGATGTAACAGAATAATTCAGCCTTCTCAACATCGCAGAGGCTACCTCCCGCTGTTCTTCCCGATCATCAACAATTAAAACAGTCTCTCCTTTACCCAGATACTCCTCGAGTGGAAATCGTGATTTTGCTGTTTCGGATTTTTTTCTGGTTACCGGAAAATAGAGCGTCAATGTGGTCCCTTTTCCCGTTTCGCTTTGAACATCAATATATCCATTGTGATCCTTTATTGTTCCCCACACAACGGCCATACCCAAACCGGTTCCGCTTCTACCCATCACCTTCTTGGTATAAAAAGGCTCAAATATTTTTTCCAGGTCTTCCGGATCGATCCCGGAGCCGTTATCATGCACGGCTAAAACAACATAATCGCCTGCTTCTATTTTCTCATAACGTCCTATCGGTCTGTCAATATAGCGGTTTTCTGTTGATATCCAAACCTCTCCTTCATCTAAAATGGCCTCGGCTGCATTCGAGACCAGATTCATGACCGTTTCGGACAGATGAATCGGTGAGCCTTCAATATTCAACAGGTTTTTGTCCAGGCTGGCTTCAATTTGAACTTGTGGATGAAACGATTGTAACTGGTTATATTCCGGGCTGTTCAGATAGTCGAGAATAATATCATTCAAATTCACCACCTCGGATACGGAAACCCCTCTTCTTGCCAGCGTCAACAGATCCTGCACAATCGCTGCGGCTTTTTCTCCTGATTTTTTTATGGTCAGGATCGGATCTCTCAGAGGGCTGTCTTGCGGGATATCCAGGAGTAACAGCTCAGGATAGCTCATGATTCCGGACAGGATGTTATTAAGATCATGGGCCACGCCACCGGCGAGCGTTCCAATAGCCTCCATTTTTTGTGCCCGCAGGAGCTGCAGCTGAAGTTTACTGGATTCCTCTTCAGCCCGAATACGTTCATGAATCTCGTCTTTTAAATCGTTGTTTGATTTCATGAGCTGTTCCAGCATGTTGTCAAACTCTCGCGAGAGTTCACCGATCTCATCGCCGCGACGCATCGACAGACGCTTTGAAAGATCACCACTGATACCGATGGATGAGGTGTGCTCTGTTAATTTTGTCAGCGGGCTTAACACTAAAAGTTGAATAACGATCAGCAGCACGATCAGGATGATCACGCCAACAAGAAAAAGAACGATCAGAAAGTAATAGGTGCTCTCTTTTCCATGTTTGAGTATGTTTCTTGGACTTTTTACGGTTAATGTAAAGCAGGGGTTGCCGTAAATATCTTTATATTCTGTAAAGCCCGCGATTGTGTCTTTGCTGAGTTCCTTGACATGGATTGGAAGGTTTTCGGATAGGGGGGCAGCCGTCCTGAAGCCGGCAGGCATGGATGAAGAATTGACCCTGTCAAGACTGATCGCCAGACGTGTTTTGCCTGAAAGATTTTTGATCTCTTGTTCCCCGAAGTAACGACCGATGATAAGCGTTCCATGAATAGGCCCTTTCCAGTCACTGTTCGAAATCGGCCATGAGGAAAGCAGCACCGGCGATTCCGGAAGGAGAATAATGCCGGTCTTGTGATCCTTCGGGCTGGCATGTTTTAATAAAAATTTGTGAGATGCAACATGATCGATCAACGTCTCCGGCATCGGCTTTTCCAACCCATCAGTCAGGTCGATCCATTTTTTATGGGCAACTTTTCCGGAAGAATGGATAAAAAGCATGAAATTCAGTTTCAGGTTGGCAAGAGTGGAATCCGGCAGATTCACTTCTATGTATTTTTCGTTGACGCCGAGAAGAAAGTCCCGTGTATCATCCCATGGCCCCCAGTCCCCTCCTATTGAACGAATGGTGGACAGTTCTTCTTCCAGAGCGTTCAAGGCTTGAGTTACGTTTGTCTGAACACTTTGCTTTTCAAGTTCATTGAAGCTGCCTAAAACGATGGTGCTGGTGAAGGCGTACAACACGACCGCCGAACAGAGAAACGTCAAACTGATGGCAGCGAAAATTTTTTTTTTAAGCTTCATGATTCCATACGCTGGATTGAACTGGTTTCGGATAATGACGCACTTGTTCTGTCGGTAATAATAGCATGGGGGGTGATTAAAAGAAAAGTTTTTTATCACAGCCGGTTCATGGAATATCCTGTCAATTTTTCAAGCCATGAACAGTTTAAAAAATGGCTCTACGGCTATCCGTGTCTCAAACTGATCTTTTCAAACATGATCACAAGACCCGTTGCAAGCGCGTAAAGAGATTCAATGTTGAGGTTTTCTTCTGCTGTTGAATCAAAAAACAGATTGAGGCTGGATTCAAGCCCTTCTTCGGGCTTCCAGTAACAGATCAGGATCGGCACCCTGGGCAGCGGATGCAAAACAAGCGAAATATCAGCAGAGTAATGTTTTTCCACCTCTCTTCCGTTAAAAATCACAATCATGTCTTCAAAAAGATCCGTGTAGGTGTCCGCGACTTTCTTAAGCGGTTTTTCACATCTCTGCCCGAAAAGCGGAGCCCATGTCTTTCCGTTTTTCAGTTCCCGGAACGGAACCCATTTTCCTGAAACAGGGACTCCCGCACCTCCGATAATATAATTGAGCAGCGGTATGGTCACCCAAGAATGCAGATGAATGTCGGATGAAAGGTTCCCGTCTGAATCCACATGAACGTCTTTGCCGAGCATTTTGATGGTTAATTTTCCATTGGAAAAGATACCCCCCAGCCGTTCTGCAGCGGAAGGCAGGTCGATTTCGGTAATTTTTCTTTTCAGCCCTGCGACGGCTGCTTCCCTATCCTGTTCGGCGGCTGCCGTTTTTTCCACTTTTTCAGCCCCATATTGTTTGATAGTATCGGGCGACAGGCGAGGGCATTCATGTAACTTTCTTTTCCCCTGAAACACGGCTCCGGCAAAGGCAAGGCATGTTTTTTCATTGCATTCTCTGCAATTGGATTTGTCAAGCAGTTTGAAAATTTCCATTGTATTTTTCAATTCAGCCATGCCGGGATTCTCCTTGTTGGGGTCGAAAAGAGTTAAAACGGTTTTGCCAAATGGTCATCGGATTCAAATTGCTCCGTCTGGTATGGATATAATAGCCGAATTTTGAACAATTTTCATCCCCCATTTCGGGGGATCGTGAAAAAAACGGAGCGCGTAAATAAAAAGGGCAGACCCGGTTCGGATTGCTGCCCCTTTTATTTTTTTGCGGATAGGTTATCCGATGAAGGCGTAACCAAAGAGAAATGCATTTAACAGCACTGTCCCGAAAAATGCGATCATAAACCAAGTGTCTTTATTCATATCAACCTCCTGTTCAGCCGTTGTTTCATGTTGAGTAATGACGGAACCGGATTTATACTTTAAATTAAATCCGAATTGCAGACTGTCAAGTTTTTATTGTATTCCGGTATGGGTGCCTTGAATGCAGGTTTCGTAAACGTGGATGAAAGGAAGGATTTTATGGCCAACTATAATGGGATAAATCATCTGGCAATGGTAACCTGTGATATGGACATGACAATTCGCTACTGGAGGGATCTGCTCGGTATGCGTCTGGTCGCCGGCCTCGGCAATATCGGTTATCGGCATTATTTTTTTGAAGTTTCAGAGACAGACCTCATTGCCTTTTTTGAGTGGCCGGATGTCGGGAAAATTCCGGTCAAGGATCATGGCGTTCCGGTGAAACAAGCGCTGGCTTTTGATCATGTGTCCATCGGCGTAGAAGGTATGGCTGATCTTGCGGAGATTCGAAACAAACTGACAGCGGCGGATTTCTGGGTCTCTGAAATAATCGATCACGGCTTCATCTGTTCAATCTATTCTTTTGACCCAAACCATATCCCCGTGGAATTCAGTTTCAATGTTCCGGATGTGGACATCCGCCGGCATCCAAAAATGAAAGATAAAAAGCCGACAGCCGTAACACGTGAAGGCGCTGAACCTCAGGCTGGAAAGTGGCCTGAAGCGGAATCGCGCAAAGAGACGGATCTTGAAATATACCCGGGCGAGGGGAAGATTTTTGCGGAGTAAAAGGAGTATTCATGTTACAGCCGATTCAGCATGAAAACCTTGAAACGTTTTTACTCCAATTCATTTTGCTATTCGGTCAATCTTCCTCTTTTAAACAGGGAGCAATGACATATGCGCATTGCTCTCCTTTGGTAAAATAACTTCCGGTGTTACCCGCATAGCTGACTTTTTGGACCACACCGTCTTTCAGTGTGAATGTTACTTCACAGTAGTGCTGCCTGCGATGAAAGAATCCTTTGGAATCTCCGCTGCCGCTGTAGGTTAAAAATTCCATGTTGTCTATCTTTTCCGATCGCACCGGAACACCCGCGCAAGAGAGCAGATCGACCTTTGATAATCCGACAAGCTCAGAAGGAGCTCTTTCTGCCATTTTTGCTCGTTGATGCGCCGCACATCCCGCAATAACCACGGACAGGACCAGTCCTGCAGTCA
>CAZOEW010000188.1:0-1599 GCA_964578935.1 uncultured Desulfobacterales bacterium
CTACCGGTGAAGGCCATGTTTCGTCAATTGTATTTCGCAGCGGTGTCCTTGACCAACACAATACGTGCCTTTTCGATCCGATCAGTGATTTTGTGGAAACACCGGATCTTCAGTTAGATCCGGTTTACAAACGCAATGTTTTCCAGCGCAAGCTGAATGAGATGGGGACCGATAATGAGATAACCACCCATGTTCTTAACCAGTTGCCGGAAGATTTTACGTATAAAGAGTTGTTGGAAAAAATTGGACTGCTTCGCACAAAACCATTATTTTCCAAAGCGCTCCAGAACAGAACCTTTGAGGTCATGTGGTGGTTGGCAAATTCCAATTATGAGGTGGTTTTTCACCCCGATCACCGCATATCCGAACGGGTGATTTTTCCCGTTTCGAAAAACGAAAGCAGGGGCATTGAAGATGCCCGGTTCGTTCAATTTTTCGATGACAGGCAAGAAGTCACTTATTATGCAACCTATACAGCCTATAACGGCATTACGATTTTACCGCAGTTGATTGAAACAAAGGATTTCATAAAATTCAATGTGTTAACGCTCAACGGGAAGGCAGTACATAACAAAGGCATGGCGCTTTTCCCGCGGAAAATCGGCGACCGCTATGCCATGCTCTCGCGTCAGGACGGTGAAAACAATCATATCATGTTTTCAGACAATATCCATTTCTGGCAAGAGTCCCAAATCATCCAGGAGCCTGAATATCCATGGGAATTTTTCCAGATCGGCAACTGCGGTTCCCCCCTCGAAACGAATGAAGGCTGGATCGTTCTCACCCACGGTGTCGGGCCCATGCGTCAATATTGCATTGGCGCTATGCTGCTTGATCTTGAAGAGCCTTCAAAAATCATCGCCCGCCTGGATGAACCATTGCTTGTCCCGCGTGAGAAGGAGCGCGAGGGATATGTTCCCAATGTTGTTTATACTTGCGGTGCGATAATTCATAATAACAAATTAATCGTCCCATACGCCATGTCTGATATCAATTCCGGCATCGCAACGGTTGAAGTCAAAGAATTGATTAACCATATGCATGCAGTAGCGTAATCAAAAATGTTATGCTGATTCATGCCCGGAGCCGTTTGCGGTGAAATGGCGAGTGATCCGGCATCCGCCCTTTTACTGCTGGGTATCGGTGTCGATTCGCTGAGCATGAACCCATCCTATCTTCCACGTGTCAAATGGACCATCCGGAGCTTCACCAAACAAAAGGCTCGCGAGCTTTCTGAAAAGGCGCTGACCCATTACCCCTATTTTTTGGAAGGGTTAAGGAAAGATTGGCAAAAAGATGGTTGATATGGTATAGACTTTTTAGTAAAGTCTTCCATTAAAAATATACACTCACCGTTCAAAAGCAATGATGATCCGGACTAGGTGCTGTAATGAAAATACTGATTCATCTCTATTTGTTACGGACATATATCTTTATATTTTCCCTGTTGATGATTTCCGGATGTTATTCCGGAAAAAAATATTCATACGATCATATCCAGAATGAATATGCGGATATGGTTTGCAGGTTAAGTGCGGCAGAAGACAGTTCTGAAAAAGGCAGCTGTATCCTGGACAGACCGATAACCCTGAAAGAAGC
>CAZOEW010000188.1:1699-6868 GCA_964578935.1 uncultured Desulfobacterales bacterium
TCCGGGCTGGAATGAATGTATACAATGGCGGCCGGGATATCCTGCAACGAAGGATTGCCGGAAACGACCTTGATATTCAGCGCATGGACAGAAGGGCTGTTGAAAATGCCCTGGTGGCCTCCGTAATACAGAGCTATTATAATCTGCTTGCCGCGCAGGATTACATCAAGATTGCAACGGAATCCGTGGCCACCGTTTCCGAACAGCTCAGGATCATGATGGTTCGCTTTGAAGGGGGCAGTGCATTGAAGTCGGACATCCTTTCGCTCAAAGTCCGGCTTGCGCAGGCGAATGAGGATCTGGTCCGAAGCAACAATCAGCAGAAGATCGCTCGTGCTGTTTTCGCCAATCTTCTGGGTGTATCCGCGGAAAAGGATATTATTCTGCGTCAGGAATCCCCATCATCCATTCCAATACCAAATGATTTTTCTTTCTGTGTTCTGGAAGCGATAAAAAAACGGCCGGAACTGAAAAAAGTCCGTAAAAACCTGGAGAAGGCACGGATGTCTCTGGATATCGCGCGGTCCGGCTATCTTCCGACGGTGGATATCCAGGGAAAATACTATTTTGACGATCCGGATTTTGAATATGAAAAAGATCGAGAAAACTGGATGGCCGCAATTGTGCTGAACTGGGATATTTTTACGGGGTTCTCGACCAAATCGAATAAGGAAACAGCGTCGGCCGCCCTTGAAGAATTGCTGGCCGCTGACCGTAAAACGCTTCTGGAAGTGAAGCTCGATGTGAAAACCGCCTACCTGAGACTGGAAGAAGCGGAAGCAAGGCTGGAAGTCGCGAGGAGCAGTGTAGAGATGGCCGAAGAATCGCTTCAATTGGTAAAAAAACAGTATGACGGCGGTTCCGTGACGATCACCCGATACCTGGAAGCGGAATTGACAAGGAATTCTGCAAGAACAAGGTCAACTGCCGCCTACTATGACCGGGAAAAGGCGTATGCCGATGTCGGAAGAGCAGTCGGACTTTTTGTGGGAAATCAACATGAGATCCAGTTTTAACCGTTAATTCCTGATGATGCTGCAAGAAAATTAGAACGACGAAGAGGGGATTCGGACTTTTTGGTTCAACGGTGTTTATGATTCCGGCTGTTCCGACTGAACATGTCGCTTTTTTTGAAAAAATCATCTTCAAACTGAAACGCGGGAAAACAGGTTTTTATGATCGCTGTAAAGGTTTCCAAAGGGTATGATCTGAATATAACCGGGGCTCCTTCCTCTGAACTGGAAACGCTGAAACGCCCTCTTCGTGTGGCTGTATTGCCTGCGCGCATTGCGTTTATCAAGCCGAGGCTGCTGGTAAAAGTCGGAGATTTCGTTAAAATCGGCACGGCTTTGTTTGAAGATAAACGCAACACGGATTTGAAGTTTCTGTCTCCCGGAGGCGGAGAGGTTGTTGAAATCAATTATGGTCCCCGGCGGGTTATTCGAGAAATTGTGATCAAACTGGATGCAGAAGAGCAGGTTGAAGAATTCCGGAAGATAACGGGAAAAGATTTTGATGCGCTGGACAGGAAAGAGCTGATACGAATTTTACGGCAGGGCGGTGTATGGCCCCTTATCCGGGAGCTCCCTTTCCGGGATATCGCAAACCCGGATGTCCGGCCGTCTTCCATCTGGGTTACCCTGGGCGGCCAGGATCCATTTCAGCCCTCCCCGTCCGTCTATTTGAAGGGGAAGGAGGATCTTTTCGCGTTTGGACTGGAGATCCTCAAAAAACTGGTGGAACATGTCCATGTAACCGCATGTGACTTCGCGGGTAAGGGAGTTGAAAATTGGATAACCCATCAGGTCTCCGGCCGATATCCGGCAAATGACCCGGGTGTTCTTTTATACCATACCAAAAAATCTTCTGATGAAAATCTGAGCTGGTATCTGTCCGGCCAGGATCTCCTG
Organism: uncultured Desulfobacterales bacterium; assembly: GCA_964578935.1. Classification (GTDB taxonomy): domain Bacteria; phylum Desulfobacterota; class Desulfobacteria; order Desulfobacterales; family SURF-7; genus JAQYVL01. The sequence goes on from CAZOEW010000188.1 coordinate 3,610, forward strand.
ATGATCGCCGGATTTCTCAAGACTGGAAGATATGTGACGGAAAGAATCGTCGCGACAGGCGGAAGCCTCATGGATAAGAGAAGACATTTTCTCACAAGGATTGGGGTACCGGTTCAGGATCTGGTAGCGGGGATCTTGCCGGAGGAGCGCTGCATCGCAGGGGGTCTGTTCACGGGATATGCGCTGGAAAGCAGCTCTTACCTTGGATTGTATGAGACCTCGCTGATTCGAATTCCCGATGGCGATGAAGCGGAATTGTTTGGATTTTTACGGCCCGGATTTAAAAAACCCAGCTTTTCTCGAACCTTCCTGTCCGTGTTTTCTAAAAAAAATGTTGATTCCGACAGCGGGATGCATGGTGAAGAGAGGGCCTGCGTGAATTGCGGCACGTGCGCGAAAATCTGCCCGGTGGATATCCTGCCGCAGTTTACCTTGAAGTGCGTTGGAGCGGATGCCGTTGAAGAAGCATTGTCTCACGGCCTTCTCGATTGCGTTGAATGCGGGCTGTGTACCTATGTCTGCCCTTCCAAGATTGAAATCTGTGAGGCCTTGAAAAAAGCAAAGCATGACTATTATCAGGAAAAAGTGTAAACGGAACCCCTATGAAACAGATTCAGAAAATTTTCGATTCTCAGCGAAAGCATTTTGAAGAGAAAGGGAAACTCAGAATGCTTCGCCCGCTGTTTGAGGCAACGGAAACATTTTTCTTTTTTCCGGGCAATCTCACAACGAACAGTCCTTTTGTCCGGGATAGTCTCGATTTAAAGCGTTTCATGAGTTTCGTCATCCTCGCATTGATACCGCCGCTTATTTTCGGAATTTATAATACCGGATGGCAGTCCTGCAAAGCGACAGGCATGTCTCTTGATTTTCCCACGGTTTTTTTTCAGGGGGCTTTGCTGGTTCTTCCGCTAATCATTGTATCCTATGCGGTTGGTTTTTTTTGGGAAATTCTGTTCGCGTCTTTGCGGAAACACTCCATCAGTGAAGGATTTCTCGTAACCGGACTCCTGTTTCCGCTGACGCTGCCCCCGGCTATCCCGCTTTGGCAGGCTGCTGTTGGAATTTCTTTCGGTGTTGTCATCGGAAAAGAAGTATTCGGGGGTACCGGGCGTAATATTTTTAATCCGGCCCTTACCGGGAGGGCATTTTTGTTTTTTGCTTATCCCACCAAAATGTCGGGTGATTCCGTCTGGGTCGCGACCGGAAGTCTGGCAAAAGAGGCCGTGGATACAGTCACAAGCGCCACACCCCTTGCTCTTTCAAATCTGACCGCTGTCGGAGATAATGTACAGGACGCTCTTGAAAAAGCGGGTTTTACGGCTGCCAAGCTTTTTGTTGGAGGATATCCGGGAAGCATCGGAGGCACTTCAACGCTGTGCTGCCTTGTCGGTGCGATTATTCTGGTTCTGGTGGGAATCGCTTCCTACCGGATCATTGCAGGAGGAATCCTGGGTGTACTCCTGACCGGCCTTGTGTTGAATCTTTTCGCGGGACCGCAGGCAAATCCATGGATGGCCCTGCCGGCATTCTATCATCTGATTATGGGTGGTTTTGCCTTTGGAATTGCGTATATGGCAACAGACCCGGTTTCAGCACCGGGAATGGATCATGTGAAATGGGTTTATGGTTTTGCCATCGGTGTGTTGACCGTTTTGATTCGGGTTTTCAATCCTGCCTATCCGGAGGGGGTTATGATGGCCATTCTTTTTATGAATCTGTTTTCGCCATTGCTGGACTATATTGAGATCAAGCTGACGCTTAAAAAGAGGATTGCAAATGTCTGACAGGTCTCGATCCATAATATTTGCCGCGGTTTTATGTCTGGTGTGCGGCACGCTGCTTACCGCCGCATCGAATGGTCTGAAAGACATTCAGCAGCAAAATATCATGAGTGATCGAAGGAAGAATATCCTGAAATCAGTGGGACTGATACAGAAGCAGGAGCAGTACTCCGCCGCTCAGATCGATCGCATCTATGAAAAAAATATTTCCCAGCTGCTGGTCGATGAAAAGGGGGATCTGCTGGGAGAAAACCGTGATGGTACCCCGCAGGAAAAGCAGGGGCTGCCGGTCTATCTTTACATCAACCCGAAAGGTTTAATAGAGGCCTATATCATTCCGGTTGATACCCGGGGTCTGTGGGGAAAAATTCTAGGTTATATCGCGATCAAGAATGATGGCGTAACCATTACCGGATTTACGGTCTATAAGCATTCCGAAACCCCGGGGCTGGGGGGGGAGATCGAACAGAGCTGGTTTCAGAATAATTTTGTGGGCAAGAAAATCATTGGGCCTTCCGGAGATTTTGCGTCCATTTCAATCGCAAAAGGAAAGGCAGAGGACAACGTTCCGGAGGAGCGAAGCAGCAATTATGTGGATGGTATCAGCGGTGCAACGCTGACCGGACAATTTTTAACGTCAGGGTTGAAGGATATTCTCCTGAACTATGAGGCGGTATCGGTGAAATTCAGAAATATACGCAGCTACTGCAAGACAAATCAAAACACTCCGTGGTGCCAGAGATGAAGATAACAAAACGAAAAAGCTATAGAACACTGGTCGAACCCATTTGGGGCGTGAATCCCATTTCCATTCAGATGCTGGGTATATGTTCCGCCCTTGCGGTTACGGTACAGCTTAAAACCGCCGTCGTGATGAGCCTGGCCATGACTTTCGTCGTTTCGTTTTCCAGTCTGATCATTTCCATGATGCGGAATTATGTGCCCCGGAACATTCGTATCCTGATCGAACTCTCCGTTATCGCAACCCTGGTTATTCTGGCGGATGAGTTTTTGCGCGCCTATTATTATGATATCAGCAAGCGGCTTTCCGTGTTTGTAGGCCTGATCATAACAAATTGTATTATCATGGGAAGAGCCGAGTCTTTCGCCCTTTCCAATCCGCCGCATCTGGCATTCATCGATGGAATCGGCAACGGCGCGGGCTACGGTGCCGTTCTGATTACGGTTGCCTTTATTCGTGAGCTTTTCGGTTCCGGGAATTTTTTTGGCGTCAAGATCATACCGGAATCCTTTTACGCTTCCGGGTATGAGGATATGGGCTTTATGCTCCTGGCGCCAGCGGCGTTTATCATTATCGGCCTTCTGGTCTGGCTTCAGCGCTATCTGGCCGGAGATTGATTGGTTCGATGCAGTCGAGGAACTGCCGTTTGGTTTTTCAGGGAGACAATCATGAGTGACCTGGTCAATATTTTTTTAAATTCGGTTTTTGTGGGCAATATTCTGCTGGCCTATTT
>CAZOEW010000189.1:0-6809 GCA_964578935.1 uncultured Desulfobacterales bacterium
TTTTTTCTTATCGAGCACTTTTGCATGAGTTTACACGATATGGAATAAAATTATCCATGAGGCTGGCTTCTCCTGAACTACCGGTATTTAGAAAAATCAGCCTTCCTCTTTTCCATAAACGCATTACGCCCTTCCGCGGATTCCTCTGTTGCGTAAAACATGCTCAGACCGCCCACGCCAAGGTTTGTAATTCCATGCACGCCATCGGTTTCTGCATGAAATGCGTACTTCAGCATTTTCAAAGCTGTCGGACTTTTTTCCAGAAGCTCGGCGCACCACCTGTCCACCTCCTCATCCAGTTTTTCGTGCGGAACCACAACATTGACCAGCCCCATATCCAGTGCTTCTTTTGCGGTGTATCTGCGGCACAGAAACCAGATCTCCTTTGCCTTCTTGATTCCAACGGCGCGAACCAGATCGCCTGTGCCATAGCCGGGGTCAAAGCTTCCCACCCTTGGCCCTGCCTGTCCGAACTGGGCGTTTTCGGATGCGATCGAGAAATCACAGACAACATGAAACACGTGGCCGCCGCCGATTGCATAGCCATTCACCCGGGCGATAACCGGTTTGGGGATCGTACGTATCAATCCGGAAACCTGCTGCCAGCCGACCTCCAGAGGCAAAGCCGCCACGGTTCCGGAATATCCGCCCTTATCTCGAATGGACTGATCCCCGCCTGTACAGAACGCCTTGTCTCCGACACCGGTCAAAACCACCACGCCGACGGCTGGTTCTACCCAGGCATCTGTCAGAGCGCGCGTCATTTCAAAAACAGTTACGGGAGTGCAGGCGTTATATTTTTCAGGCCGATTGATGGTGATTCTGGCAACACCACCCTTTTTCTCGTATAAAATTTCATTGAAATCCATTTTTGCCTCCTGTCTGAAATGTATGGACAAATGAGGTTCATCATCTTCGGCGCATCGAAACGGAACGTTTTTCTGACAACCGCTCTAAACCTGTTTTTACCATTTTCCTGTTATTCCATCCTACCCCAGTTCCCCGACCTTGAACCCAAGATAAGCCTTTGCCATTGTCCATATCTTCCGGGCGCCTGTTTTTTTATTGTTGATAAAAATTTCATGAAGTTCCTGAAAATCTTTTGGAGGGATGAACACCTTTTCCTTTTTCATGAGTCGAAGTGCGCCGGCTTTGCATGTGGATACGCACAATCCGCATCCGATACATTTTTTCCGGTCGATACCGATCGCCCTGTCTTCCTGGAATTTTACGGCGCCCATATGGCATCTGCTTTGACAACGCCCGCATCCGACACATAATCGAGGATCAAGCACGGCATAAAAATTACTTGCCACAAAGTCCACGGGCCTCGGCAGCGTTTTCAAAATTCCCAGCAGGCCGCAGCAGCAGCTGCAGCAGGAACACAATTGCTGTATTTCCTGGGTTGAATCCGGCATCAGGACCAGGCCCTCTTTTTCAGACTGGGCTAATATTTCGAGTGCTTCCTCTTTTGAAATGTTTCTGCCCCGGTTAAAACGCATGGAGTGATCGTGATATTCTCTTAAATGAAGACAAATATTTCTTCGATCCGTGGTCCGGCAGGAATCACCGATCAAATCCTTTCCTTTTCTGCAGATACATTCGATCAGGCTGATTTTATCTTTTGTCCTGTCGATGAGTTCAGACATTTGATCGTATGTCGTTATGTTATGATCCGGCCGGATGCTTTTTTGAATCGGTATTACCCTCAGTTGCGGAATCTCGGTGGTGAGATATTCAACGGCAAATCTTTTTAAATAATATTCATATAAGTTCAAATAGAGGCTCGGATTCAATCTCACCGTCTGCATCTCAAATATGCCGATCAGAAAAGGATGAAGCGCATAGCGCGTTTCATGATCCCCCTCTTTAATGGACAGCGCTCCTTTGCTGTCCAGTCTGTTTACCATGTCTCTGAATTCATCCAATGAAAACCCTTTTTCCCTGGCCCGGTCATATATCCGGTCGAATGGTTCAAGCCTGTAGCTGAAATTCAACGCTGCGTCGGCTTCTTTCGGAGTAAAGATATCTCTTAAAATCCGGAGTTCAATACCGGACAGGGTGGAAGGAAACCCAACCGGAAACGTATTCAAGTGATGCTGCAGTTTCTTGTATTTTCGTTTTGCATCACGAAGGGTTGACAGGTTGTTTTTAAGCTCCGCGAATTCTCTTTTCATTCCGCGCTCCGTAAACTTGTTATCGGATCCATTTAAAACAGGCTATCGACTTCTTGCAGCCTTCTCTTGGAGCTCTCCGCTGCAAGCTGCGAAGAATTCTCCCCTGAGAGATGGGTATTGGGTTTGACGCGGTCCACTGCAAGCATCCCCTGACAGGAATTTTATGCGGGTTTAACGCAAACCGGAACACCAAAAAATACGGAAGATCCGGTCAGTTCCTCCGTGACGCTGTTATCCGTGATGTCATTCACACTCACACCGGCAAATTCCTTTGCGGTTTTCAACTGAACTCCGGGACGGTCATGCCCCCAGCCATGGGGGATGCTGACGATGCCGGGCATAATATCCTCGGTCAGCTCGGAGGGAAGCGTTATGCTTCCGACTCTTGATTGAACCTCGATCATTTCCCCGGGATGAATGTTATGCTTTTCCGCATCTGAAGGATGCATCAGAGCCGTGCACCGGTTTTTGCCCTTTAAAAGCCGCCGGCTGTTATGCAACCAGGAATTGTTGCTGAGGATGTGCCTTCTTCCGATCAGCATCATGTCATAGCCGTCTTCTTTCAGATCAGCTGCGCTCAAAAAGGCTTCTTTTACACGGGAGAGGGTTTTAACCATTTTTTCCGGAGCCAGCTGTATCCGCTTGGATGGGTTGAATAATCGTTCCGGAAGGCACGGCTGCATCGGTCCCAGATCAATGCCGTGAGGCGCTTTTCTGAGTTTTTTGAGCGTCAGCCCGTCACTGAAGGGATTCAACTTTTTCCCGTAAGGGCCGAACCGGATCATCAGGGCAAGCAGCCGGTCCGGGGTCAGCAGCTTCAACACCTGACGCTTCAAAAAATTTTTTTCCAATCGGCATGCCAGCTCCAAAAGGATTTCCCAGTTATGTTTCGTGTCCGTTTCAGGTTCAAAAACCGGAAATGAATAATGGGCGGTGTTGCGCAGCGTTACCATATGGATGATGATGTCATAGTGTGACTGGTCAAAAGGTCCGGTGGGAGGAAGAATAATATTGGCATGCCGGGTCGTCTCATTGATATACCAGTCCATGCATACCATAAAATCCAGCTTTTTCAGCCCCTCTTCCATCAATCTCCCATTCGGTGCCGAAAGCACCGGATTCCCTGCAAGGGTCACCAGCGCTTTGACCTGTCCCTCCCCTTCTGTCAGAATTTCTTCGGCCAGCACGGATATCGGCAGCTCTTTCGCGAATTCCGGATGGTTTCGAACGCGGCTGAACCAGTTTCCGAACTGCCCGGCCTCACCGGTTCTGGATAAAATGTCCGCCATATCCGCAGCCGGCTTTGTAAACATGCTGCCGCCGGGACGATCCAGATTTCCGGTAATGATATTGAAGGCAATAATCAGCCAGGATGTCAGCGAACCGAATTTCTGGGAGCATGATCCCAGCCGGCCATAGCATACCGCTGATTCGGCATTTGAAAATTCACGTGCCAGCCGGCGAATATCCGTGGCATCGATTCCTGTCGCAGGGGCAATCTTTTCAGGCGTAAACACTTTGACGGCGGATTGAAGGGTTTCGATTCCATCCGTGAACGCTTTCAGCCTTCCGGGCCTGGCCAGATCCTCATCAAATACCGTATGGATCAGGGCCAGCAGCAGCAGGACATCCGTACCAGGACGAATAAAATAATGCTGATCCGCGATTGCGGCTGTCTTTGTTCTCATGGGATCGATGACAACGACTTTTCCGCCTCTTTTTCGAATCTTTTTAATCCGTTCCGTCACCCGTGGGCCGCTCACAAAACTTCCTCCCGAAACCACCGGGTTCGCGCCGATGATCAGGAAAAAAGCCGTTCGGTCAATATCCGGAATCGGGAAAAATCCCTGATGCCCAAACATCAGGTATAACGCGAGCTTCATTGGAAGCTCATCGGTTGATGCCGCAGCGTAGCGGTTTCTCGTATGGATGCTTTCAAAAAGCGGCATCAGGAACAGGGAAGCACTATGGTAATGCATAATCGGATTTCCATGGTACACGGCAACGGAATCTTTTCCATGTCTGCGCTGAATTTTTTTGATGTTCCGGGCGACCTCATCAAATGCTTCCTCCCATCCGATACGCTTCCATCCGTTTTTTACGCGCCGGACAGGATGCCTCAGACGATCCGGATCTTCATGAAGATCTTTCAGGGATAATGCTTTGGGACAGATGCCGCCCCTGCTAAACACATTGCTTTTATCTCCCTGGATGGACAGGATCTGATTTTCCCTGACCGTAATTTCAATTCCACACATCGCTTCACAGATATTGCAGGACCGGTAATGCGTTTCAAGGCCGGCTGTTTTCATCCTTGTCCCCCTGTGTAAAATTTTAAAATCCCCTGTCGTCCGCTTGGGTTTCCTTGCCGCAACATCTTTTGATCAATACACGAAAATATGATGGATATCAATTATTTATTATCAATAAATATGGATTGTTCGATAAAAAAGTATGATTTCTGCCGGTTCATCAACGAACCAAGAGGTTCCGGATCAACGTTCAATCAGAATAGTTTTTTGACAATCGATCAAGGTTCTTGCAAGGAGGGAAAATTTATATGTATTTCAGGCGCTTGATGGCTTATCATCACCATCGCGTCATGGATAATTTTTTTTATATCCGATTACCGGGTATGCCGTCTTCGACCCAATCGCACCTTCTGTCTTCGATCCTCCCCTATTCTTCGCTCCTCGAGGATTTGACCATAATGGGGGCTTCTCCGATCATCCACGAAAAAATATGGAGTTGTCGACTCGATGGGTAGTTCTATCTCATCGCGTCCCACTAATTCCTGCTCTGTCAGATTCAGTAAAAAATTTCTTATTGTCAGTTGTAACGGCATTCCCTGATCTCCCTATTCTCCATATAAAGATAACGTTGCTATAAACTTGATTACCTGCGTAGAAATGGTGTTATGATGAACTTACTCGCGGAGTTATGTGGCAGTTTTCCTAGCTGATGTTGACCATAATTCCATCCGCATATAAATGTCAATAAAAATCAGCAAAAATAGACAGTGAAATTCTGAAAAAATAAGATAATCCGATCCGACTATTCATCATCATAATCATCGTCGTCCTCATCTTCTTTCGGCAGAAATTTTCCGATGTAACCGGTATCAAAAATACCATCTCTAAAATCAGAATCATCCATCACTTTAAGATAGAGCGGGATGGTTGTCTTGAGCGGTTCAATCCTGAATTCTTCCAAGGCTCTTTTCATCACCCGGATCGCCCCGCTTCTGGATAGATTGAAAGAGATGAGCTTGGCAATCAGTGAATCATAATAGATGGGAAGTTCATATCCCTGGTACAAATGGGTATCCAGCCTCACACCAAAACCGGCGGGCGCATGATACCTCTCAATCGTTCCGGGTGAAGGAAGAAAGTTCCTTTCCGGGTCCTCTGCATTGATTCTGCATTCAATGGCGCACCCCCGTATAGATAACTCATCGAAAGTATAGCCAAGCTTCTCACCAGCCGCAAGTCTTACCTGTTCTGTAATCAGATCGATCCCGGTTGTCAGTTCCGTCACCGGATGTTCGACCTGTATCCTGGAATTGATTTCCATGAAATTGAAATTTCCGTGTTTGTCCAGGAGGAATTCAACGGGGCCGGCATTTACATAATTGACAGCCCTGGCCGCTATGACCGAAGCCTCGCCCATCTTTTTTCTCAGTCCCGGTGTCAGTGCCGGTGACGGAGCTTCTTCAATGAGTTTCTGATACCTTCGCTGTATGGTGCACTCGCGCTCCCCGAGGTGGGTAACATTGCCATGTTTATCGGCCAGAATCTGAAACTCGATGTGTCTCGGCGCCTCAATACATTTTTCGATATACACTTCGTCATTGCCGAAAGCGGTCCGGCCTTCGATTTTGGCCATGGGGAAATCTTCAACCAGCTCTTCTTCATTTTTGCAGATCTTGATTCCCCTTCCTCCCCCGCCGCCTGATGCTTTTACCATGACCGGATAACCGATTTCATTACAAATTCGTTTTGCCTCGTCAACGGTTTCAACACTACCCGGACTGGCGGGCATGACCGGTATGCCTGCTTCCCTCATGATCTTTCTGGCAACAATTTTATCCCCTGCCAGACGCAGATTTTCAGGTGTCGGGCCGATAAAGACAATCCCGTTTTGTTCGCATTCCAAGGCAAACGCTTCCTTTTCCGCCAGATACCCATATCCCGGATGGATGGCATCGGCATGGGTTTCTTTTGCGGCTTTTATGATATTTTGAATGTTCAGATAGCTTTTCGCACTGATGGCAGGCCCGATGCATACACTTTCATCAGCCAGTTTGACATGAAGCGAGTCCGCATCCGCTTCTGAATAGACCGCGACACTTTTTATGCACAGATCTTTGCAGGCCCGGATAACCCTGAGCGCGATTTCGCCTCTGTTTGCGACCAGTATCTTTGAAAACATGACCGGCTATCCCTTTTCGATAATGAACATCAGGTCGTCGTCTTTTAACGGAGTTTCATTTTCAGCTATAATCTCAACGATCTTTCCGTCAGCCGGAGATTTGACCTTCTGGAAAACCTTCATGGTTTCCAGAAGCGCGATAACCTGTTTTTTCTTTACAACAGAGCCGACTTCCACATAAGGCGGTTCTTCAGGCGCCGG
>CAZOEW010000190.1:0-6730 GCA_964578935.1 uncultured Desulfobacterales bacterium
TGATAGCGATTATCTTCTTGTAAAAAACCATATCTTTTCTCCTTCAGGTTGCTTTCAATCCTGAATTGTTACCTTTATCTAAAAACCTTTTATTCAATTGGCATTTTAGAGATGCTGAATGTTTTATCCTGAATCTTTTGTATTGCCGGCAGAATTACAGGGGTCTGCTCCATGCCCATCTGTTTTGATATATTAAGTACGTTATGATGAAGATAGCCATAGGTCTCCTGGATGGATATTTTGTTATCTGAATTTGTATCTGATTCACCTCGAATTCCTCTTAACAGATAATAGGCAAACAATCCATGTTGCATGGCATGATAAGGCATGTTCGGCTGAGAATTCGTTGCGGCATGAATTGAAATTAATTTTTTAGAATCCACAGAGACACTTTTCGATACTGAAGCCTTTGCCTTCATTTCCGGTAACAACCATTCTGCTTTTCTTGAAGCATATCCGCTGAAACAGGTATCCAGAAATACATATGTCATACTGTTTTTCAGACTGTCCAGTTCGTTATAAAACTTTTTCAACGGATAACCGGTCGCTTCTACAGCCTTGGAATCCCCTGCATGCAACATCAAATAGGGCTCATTATTCTGAATACCAGGTAACCCATGTCCGACAAAATAGACGTATAAGATTGCATCGTTCTGCATGTTTGGCGGGAGATATTGATTGATATAGCTTTCCAATTGTTCGTTTGTTGCCTTATCATCCAGAATTGTTACAATATTTCCTTCTGGTACGCCCAATATCCTTCTCAGATAGTCCTTTACAATCAGGGCGTCTTTTTTCGCATACATCACTTCAGGCAGATGGAGATATTTTTCGATCCCGATAATGAGACCCCATCTATTATTTTGATATTCGGTTTTTATATTTTCAGGCAATTGAATGACATACTTTGGTTCCATCAGATGAAAATATTTTATATCCACCCTTTCATCGTCTAAAAAAACATGCGTTTCCCATTTTCCGAGCAAACCGGCAGCTTTTTCTCCTGCTATTGAAAGACGATGCCAAATCGTTACATCCCGGATAAGACTTTTATCTGATGTTTGAGCAACTGTATTTCCTGTTGAATAGTATAACTTTCCACCCGGTGAATACCACTCCCATCGAACATCGTGTTTTCCGGATAAATTTTCCAATTCCAAAAGCGCTATAACCTCCTTATCCGCGGTACTGTAAATTGTCGAAGCATCTATCGCCTTAGCTGTTATACCCGTGTCATCAATTTTGTTGGAAAGAACCATTCCGACATATTTAATATCCGGTTTTTTTCTGATCTCTTTGGTCTGTGTGCAGGAAACAGCCAGACTCAAATGTAATAGAATGATAACGATTAAAAAAAACGGCATTCGTCTGGCATGACAACAACAGACATCATTCATTTTGCTTTCTCCAAATTGTAACCTTGAATAAATAGTGAATTCGCCTAACTTGGATAATCATTCCTATAAGCGTTGAAATCCAAAACCTTTTGAAATGACTGGATAGCGCTAAACGTCATTGCGTGACGGGCGTTCGATGAAATGTCAACAAATGGATTTTTTGACTTTATTTATAAAATCATCAATAATGAAAAGGCCTGTGAGAAAAGAAAATCATATTGTGTTTCGAGAGGTTACATATTGATTTCGTACAACATGCCTTATCCTATTCTTATAAAAATTAAACCGTAGTGTCAATAACTTTCCAAATGTGGTTACACAGGAAGAAACACTTGTAAAGATTGATTCAGTAAGCTACATTCACATATCTATTGACACACGATCATCATTTATTCATATTTTCCCGATAGATTGAAAGCTTTTCTATCGATTTTATTGATTATCCAATCTAATTCGCTCTTCAAACAGCATGCATTGTTGAAAAAGGAGGTGTTCGTGAATGCCAGCCCACGGCAACTCAACCAGATCCTGATATTACTATCCGTTATAATCACTCTTGTTATTTTTAATGGCCCTTTGGGAGATGTCTTTGCCGGTGAACACTCAAACGCCGTCATTAAAAAAAGAGTCGTTTACGTGATTGGCAGCGGGGATCTTTTAAATATTATCACCTGGATTGGTTCGGAATTCACAAGAGAGGAGATGGTGGTACGAATTGATGGCAAGATAACGCTTCCTCTCCTGAACGACATTCAGGCTGTTGGTAAAACACCTGTTCAACTGAAAAAAGAAATCGAAAAAGGCCTGGCTGTTTTTGTTGAGTCCCCGTCTGTTAACGTCATCGTCAAAGAACAGGCAAGCAAACGGTTTTATATCATTGGTGAAATATTACATTCCGGTCAATATCCCCTGACAAAACAACTGACAGTTTTGCAGGCAATCTCAACTGCCGGCGGATTTACGGGAAAAGCGTCAAAAGATGAAATTCTTCTGATTCGAGAGAACCCCGGAGGCAATGTAACTTTCCGAATCAACTATAATAAAATTATGAAAGGGATAGACCTGGATACGAATATATCCATTCAACCGGATGATACGATTATTATTCCCTGAATCAAGTTATACAAATTGTCACGGGGGGGTGCAAAATTCGATACAGGTTACAGGATGAATTTAATTTATTTGTGCGAAACGGCGATTCTTTTTGAAGTTAAAAATTCAGCTCCACTTCCAAAAACAGCCGGTTAAAATCCAAAATAGGTGTTTTTTTTAAATTTTTCTTTAAATAACAAATATTTAGCTCTACTCCTTCTATTTTCATCAATTCATATAATACAAATCCGTTGGTTGTTCTGGTGAGGTTCACGAACCTTACGATTTTATCGGTCAGGAAAGGTACTCCGGTCTTATGGTAAGGAGTTAGCTCATTGAAATTATTTATTTTAATTTTAGAAGGCCATTCATCTCCAAATGCCGGCATGGCAAGCAACACACATAGGAGACATGCCGTCGGAATTTTTAACTTTATCATTTTTTTTATCATACGAACCACCCCGGTTAAATGATGATACGTTGTGCGCTGTACAGTTCTTGATACAAAGATCATGCCAGATAGAGCAATGTCAGGAATGATTTGACAAAAGGCATCCGGGTGTTCCCCAATTCATTCAAGTTGTTGTGAATCCAGGTACAAATCAGATGATTCCAAGAGGTGCTGTAAAAATATCTTGAATCCTTATGGGTTTCATGAAAATTTTTTGGCTTTCAAGAGTAACCGATATCGGTTATCAGGAGTGGCGGGGAAGAGGTTGATTTTTTATGATTGCAGGTATTATGATATTGAAAAATTTTCAGATGAGTGAAAATGGATTATCATTAAACTGGTTTTGGAGGATAAGATGGAACTGGATCTTTACCAGATCGATGCGTTTACCGGGGAGGTTTTCAAAGGGAATCCCGCAGCAGTCTGCCCCCTTGATGAATGGCTGCCGGATCAGGTTCTTCAATCCATTGCAACCGAGAACAATCTTTCCGAAACCGCATTCTATGTTCCGGAAGGAGACAGGTTTCATATACGATGGTTTACTCCGGCTTCCGAGGTGAATCTTTGCGGGCATGCGACTCTTGCATCGGCATATGTTCTTTTTACGGTTTTGGGAATCAGCCGGGACAGGATCGTATTCATGTCGAAAAGCGGTGAGCTCAGGGTTTCACGGGATTCAAAAGATCAACTGGTGATGGATTTTCCTGCTCAACCGCCGAAGAAGTGCCCTTGCCCCGAACACCTTGTCAGGGGGCTCGGGAAGGAGCCGATGGAACTCCTCTGCCATGATGATTACCTGGCGGTTTTTGAGAGCGAGGATGATATCCTGTCTCTTTCTCCGAAATTTGATCTGCTGAGACTGCTGGATCTCCGGGGAGTCATCGTCACCGCACCCGGCAATACAGTAGATTTTATCAGCCGTTTCTTTGTGCCCAAATACGACATCAACGAGGACCCGGTAACAGGCTCCTCCCATTGCGAACTTACACCATACTGGTCTGAAAGGCTAGGGAAGAAATTGCTCAAGGCCAAACAGGTTTCCCGGCGCGGCGGAGAGATTGTCTGCGAGCTGAAGAGAGACCGCGTATTCCTGACAGGCCGGGCGGTCAAATACATGGAAGCTAAAATCCATATCTGACCGGTTGCAACCCGTCTGAAAGTAAGGTACAGAGAATTTTACGCTGCGGATGACTTAAGCGTGTGAACAGATCGGTTCCGCCCCTATCCATGAGATGTGAAAAGGAAGGTTTGAACAACATGAAGACGCCTCAAATTCTTGTAACCATCGCATCTGTTATAATCATCGTTGCGGGCATGCGCGCTGCCGAGGTGATTCTTGTGCCTTTTCTTCTTGCAGCGTTTATAGCCATCATCAGTGCCTTCCCCATGTTCTGGCTGCAGAAAAAGGGGTTCCCTGCCTGGCTGTCCCTGTTAATTGTGGTGCTGGGGATTTTGCTTGCCGGCTTTCTGGTGTCCGCAATGGTCGGTTCATCAGTCAGGGATTTTTCGAAGGATCTTCCGGAATATCAGGCAAAACTTAAAAATCAGACAGCTTCCGTTATCGCCTGGCTTGAAAAAACCGGTTTTGAGTTATCCGGCCCCGCACTGGCGGAAACGTTTAATCCGGGCGCTGCCATGAGTCTTGTGGCTTCGATTCTCAACAGCCTGGGTAATGTTCTGGCCAACGCGTTTCTGATTCTGATGACGGTTATATTTATTCTGCTGGAAGCTTCCAGCTTCCCTTCAAAGCTGAAGGCGGTCCTGGGAGGAGAGGATTCATCGCTGGGGCGTTTTGAAAAGTTTCTGGATACGGTAAAACAGTATATGGCGATTAAAACCTGGATCAGCCTTGCTACCGGAATCTGCATTGCCCTCTGGCTTGCTTTTCTCGGCGTGGATTACGCCCTTTTGTGGGGTCTTCTGGCATTTGTTCTGAATTATGTTCCGAATATCGGGTCCATCATTTCAGCGATTCCTGCCGTACTTCTCTGCGGTATACAGCTTGGAGCCGGAAAGGCCTTGATTGCCGCTGCCGGATATGTGGCTGTCAATATCGTAATGGGAAATGTTCTTGAGCCCAGATTCATGGGTCGCGGATTAGGGCTTTCCACACTGGTTGTTTTTCTTTCGCTCCTGTTCTGGGGATGGGTACTGGGGCCCGTTGGGATGCTGTTATCCGTACCGCTTACCATTACGGCAAAAATTGCACTTGACAGCAGAGAGGATACCCGCTGGATTGCCCTGCTTCTGGGACCGGAGAGACCCGTGGACCAGGGATAGTAGAAGCGGTATCAAAAACGCGGTATGGCCCGATCTCACGCCTGGTTCGCAAGCCGCCGAACCGTTGCTTCAGAAAAATCAATAGCAAGAGCGGGCAGCGAAGCATCCACATTTTCGATGGTATCGCTGGGGCGATGCAGATTGGGTATCTGTCCGTTTTCATCCTGTGCGGATAAGGTCAATCCGGGAATACCGCCCCTTACAAACCAGATGCTGTCGAAATCACCGGTATGCCAGACAGAGGTTTTGATTTTATTGAAACGGCTTTCGGCAGAAGCGGTTTCCATCGCGGCACGGGCCAGGGCATTATCATAGATAACATTGCTGATGCTGCCGGTTTTGGTTATAATTTTTAAATCACCGCTGCCGATATTGTCGAAATTAAACAGATAGGTCGGTCTGGAAGCAAACCTCTCCCGATTCGTTTTGTAATAGAATTTTGAGCCTGCCATGCCGGTTTCTTCCGCACCTGTCAGGACGACCTCAACCTCCCAGCCAGGCAACGGTTCTTTCCAGAGACGTTCGGCGGTCGCCATTGCAACCGCGGTGCCGGTGGCGTTGTCGGCAGCGCCGTTGGTGAAACCATGGCGAATATAATCAATCGTAGACATCAGCGCCTGGGAAAGAAAATAGATCGCCAGCAGCCATCGAAGCCATGTTGCCAAAGGCTGCCCGATTGCAAGAACTTCAAACAGCGCAACAAATACAGCCACAACCATCAATCCAAGACTGATCAGAAGAGACTGACGGAAATTTTTGACCATGGACGGCAGGTAGAGAAGGGATACGGGTGCGGAATCATAATGGGCCATTAAAATCAGCCGTTTTTTCTCTTTTTCAGTGGAATCCGGGGCCTGTTTTTCCTTTCCGGAAGAAACGCCGATAACATTTTCAGAGATTGCCCTTGGAGGCAGAAGTGAAACCGGTGTATGGCGCCAGTCAAAATAGACCAGAGATAGACCGGCGCAGACAGTAACGAGTCCAAAAGCAAACCATGAGGCAAAGGGAATCAGAAAAAGGCCCAGCGCCAATCCGCCTACCAGCCACCAGACTTCGCTGATATAGGTTTTGGCGGTTTTAAATTTTTGGCGGGTTACGGCCGCTCCCATACCCTCCAGATAACGCTGCACTATATCGGCTGCCTTGCGCTCCTGTTTTGTGGTTGCGCCGCGGTGGGGCAGGGAGGCAAGCTCATGGACAATCGTCATGGGATCGATTAACCGATCAGATTGATTACTCATAGATTCACCTTTTGTACGAAATGAAGTCGTGGTGCCTTGATAACATTGTTATCGGCAGACCCGGATTTTTACATTGATATCCATTGAACTATCAAAGGATTAGGCTGTTGTCAAACACCTGCTTGACAGATGGTGGTTCACGGGCTATAGCTTCATGGAAGTGGTTTCATCGCATCAACTGTTGTCCGATAGCTGCCAGGTTGCTTGATAATGTTCATTACTGCTGCGGTGTATGAATACATTTTTAATCTGTTCACGTCGATAGCTCA
>CAZOEW010000191.1:0-6643 GCA_964578935.1 uncultured Desulfobacterales bacterium
TTGCCGGAGCCGGCGGACTGTATGCGGGCACCACGGTTCAGGATGTAATTAAAATGGAAAATAAAGCGTATGCCAAACATACAAAAAGCATTGTCGAGTTTTCCCATAAAAAGCATGTCACGGAGTATAAGGCCGGATGCGGCGATTGCCACCATGATGATAAAAACAAACCCCTGAACAATTTAAAAGAAGGGGATGCTGTTCAAAACTGTATTGAGTGCCACAGCAAACCCGGCCTGAAACCAAAAGGAAAAGGCGCCAAGAAGCTCTCCAAAAAAGAAGCACTGGATTATCATGCAGAAGCTGTTCACCAAAACTGCCAGGGGTGTCATAAGGATTTCAACAAGAAAAACAAGGCTGACAATAGTAAATCCGCTCCGATCAAATGCAAAGAGTGTCATCCCGCAAAAACAAAATAGCCTTTTAGAAGCCATATAACAGCGGGCGGATATTCGTGAGGGTATCCGCCCTTCGTTTCTTCAGCAAACCACTGCCGGTTGAACACTTCCGTTCGTGCTAATAAAAATCCCTTATGCGCCTGTGCCTGTTTTAAAAAATGGCTATAAACACATTCCGACATGTTAAACATAATCTAAATTCCGGGAGGGTGTGAACGCCTGTCAAAGAATATCGTTCCGGCAGATACCGGAAAACCTACCCCACTTGCATCATCTTCTTCTTCTGGTATAACATGGCGTTCCTTACAAAAGAAGGAGCCCAGTCGGGAGTACCCAGGGCGTGAAGATGGGTGTAGCTGGCAAGAACATTTTTATACCGGATTCCGTCTCTTTTGTTTTGAAACCCGGTGCCCCTGACGGTTGAAAATACCATATCGCTGTCAACGCCTCGCCATTCCCGTATGGTTGAATATCGAAACTCGTGTCCTCTGATTTCCGTTCCTTTTTCAAAAAACGGATTTTCGCGGTCAACCCGGATGAGCGTGTATCCATGCCCCTGAGGTCTCTTGGAAAGCCCGAATACAATCGGAAAAATACCGGTCATGGCATAAAGCCGTCCATCCATATCAAGACTTTCTCCAAGATAGATCAAGCCACCGCATTCCGCATACACCGGCATTCCGCCATCTGCCAGCGATTTAATTTCCTCTCTGAACCGGACGTTTTTCGAAAGCTCATCCGCATGTGTCTCTGGAAATCCCCCCCCGATATACAGGGCATCCACTGACGGAAGAGACTCATCTCTAATCGGACTCGCAAAGACCAGCTCTGCACCGGCGGATTCAAGGGCTTCAAGATTGTCCTGATAATAAAACTGAAATGCGGAATCCCGTAATACACCAATTTTAGGAACGGAATCTCTCTCTTGTTTTGTCAAAACACACTTGGTTCCATCGAAAATCTCTATATGGGCTTCCTTTTCCAACGCGATCCGACCGGTATCGTCTTCCGCGATCTGGTAAAGTTTTTCCAGATCAATATTATTTTTTACCATTTTTGCCGCAGAAGCTACGGATCGGGCAGCCCACTCGTGTTCAGGGGTGGGAACCAGTCCCATGTGCCGCTCGGGAAAATCATGTGTCCCAAGCTTCGGAATCGCTCCGAGCACCGGTATACCGCAATGATATTCCAGGTTCTTTCTGATAATATTTTCATGCCTTGAACCGGCAACACGGTTTAAAACAACCCCCTTCAGTTTAACATCCGGATCAAACCGCATGCATCCGAATATGGCTGCCGCCATTGTCCGGGTCGTCTTTGTGCAGTCGACACACATCACAACCGGCAGGTCTAAAAGCTTTGCGATTTCCGCCGTGCTGGTGGTGCCATCAACATCAATGCCATCAAACAGCCCGCGGTTTCCTTCAATAACAGCGATATCTTTTTGGTTGGAATGGGTTCGGTAGGAGTGTATAACCGAATTGCTTCCGGTCATAAAAAGGTCAAGGTTATAGCAGGGCCGGCCGGCAGCAAGTGCCAGCCAGCCAGCATCAATATAGTCAGGACCTTTCTTGAAAGGAGCGACGGTTTTTCCAGTGTCCCGGAAGGCAGCTGCAATTCCGATGGAGAGGATGGATTTGCCGGCTCCTCCGCGCAGGGCAGAGATAATGATTCCCGGAACAATCGTCTCTCCCTGTCGCATAGTCTTCTTTCTCGAGATTGAAAGTGGCTCGTCTGAAAAGCGCCCTTTTAGTCTTCGTGTTCAGCCCCAGCCTGTTTGCCGGTGTGGGGAAGACCGTACATGGAGGTGCTTCCGCTTGACCAGTATTCGAGAACGCCGTTTTCAACCATTTTGTTGATTAACTTTTTGGCCTCTCTGGGCTTCATCTCAAGAATACCGGAAAGGTCGTTGAAATAAAACTTGGATTTTGTTTTGAGTTTCTTGGTTAGAGCCTCTACAATTTTTTTCTCGGCTTCTGCTTGGTCCATAATAAGCTCCTTGCTTAAAATACGCGGGGAACACCCGTGTCGTGTGTTCCCCGCGCAAAGTATATTCAAACTAGAATTTGAACTGAGTTGTCTGACGCCATGTATAATATGCCGGATCACGGAAATCATCAATCAGATGATGGGTGAAATCAAGGTCACATACATCGAAAAATCTTTCCCATCCGATTCTTTCCGCCCATTCACCAAGACGCTCATACTTATTTGCGCTCTTTGCATAGGCTTCCACCATCTTCTTGATAACCTCAGTGGTTTTCGGCCATCTTGGCGGTTCATTGGGAATAAACGCAACAACTACCTTGGAAAACTTGGGTGCGCTGATTCTGTTGGATACCTTACCTCCGGCCATGATTACAATACCGTCGCCTTCCTTGTCAGCCAGCGGCATGGAAGGACACATGGTATAACAGTTTCCGCAGAACATGCATCTGCTGTTGTTTACAGCAACACTCTTTAGCTCTGTACCTTTAAAATCAACCTTTGAAGGCTTGATGGCAGCAGTCGGACATGCTGCAATGGCCAGAGGAATTTCACACATCTTGTCAAGATATTCATGATCCAGAAGCGGCGGTTTTCTGTGATATCCGAGAATCGCGATGTCAGAACAGTGCACAGCACCGCACATGTTCAGACAACAAGCCAGGGATACCCGAAGATGTGCCGGAAGGCGCATGTTCTGGAAGTCTTCAAACAGAACATCCATGGTAGACTTTACCGGTCCGGATGCATCGGTAGCCGGAGTGTGGCAATGAATCCATCCCTGGGTATGAACGATATTGGTAATACCGGCACCGGTTCCGCCAATAGGAAACTTAAAGCTGCCACCGGCGAACTTGCGGCTTTGGAGATCTTGTTTCAGTGGTGCAACCTTGTCTTCACTGTCCACCATAAACTCAATGTTGTTACGGGTCGTGAAGCGTAACTTGCCGTCACAATGTTTGTCGGCAATGTCGCAAATCTCTTCGATAAGACTTGTAGTCATAAGGCGCGCGCCTCCACACCTTATGGTATAAATCTTGTCTCCGGATTCAGCGACATGAACCAGAATTCCCGGCTCCAGAATTTCATGATACAGCCATTTCCCCTTATTCTTCTTAATGACTTCGGGGTAAAATTCATCATATTTCCTGGGCCCGATATCAGATATTCTGTTTTCCATCGGTTTGTCAGGATTATAACCTGAAGATACAAATGCCATTTTATTTACCCCCTTATCTCTGATGATCTTTTCTAAATTTATCGATATCGCGCTCCCATCCACCATCAACCTCTTCCTCTTTCCAGAAGATATAGGGATTGGAACGAGGTTCTTTGACATGCTGCGGCATCGCTTCGATTCCAACTGCTTCTAACAGCTTCTGGAAACCCTGACGCTTTATCAGTTCACCAAGACGCTCCCGGTTTTTACCTTCTTCCATCCACCAGTCCCAAATCGGCTCAATAACATCTTTGACTGCCTGATAATCGTCTTCCGGATTAACCTCGACAAAAGGAACCAGAAGAGAACCCATCTGAGCACCGTCCAGGATCGGAGCCTTTGCGCCAACCAGGATCGAACATCCTCTGTCATTACCGATTCTCAATGCGCGCGGCATAACATTGATGCAGTGCATGCAGCGGGTGCACTCTCTGTTGTTGATGGAGAGCTTACCCTTCTCGTATTTCATACAGCCCGTGGGGCAAAGGCCGACCACCTCTTTCTGGATATCAAATGCACCCCAGTCACGACCGGCATGGGCACCGCCATTGG
Source organism: uncultured Desulfobacterales bacterium (assembly GCA_964578935.1). GTDB lineage: Bacteria > Desulfobacterota > Desulfobacteria > Desulfobacterales > SURF-7 > JAQYVL01. Next base: position 4,156 of record CAZOEW010000191.1, read on the forward strand.
GTTTGATTTCGCCGCCGACATATGCGTTGACCGCTTCCGCGTCAATCCGGATGTCGTCTTTCCATGTTCCGATAAAGGACATGTCTGCACGGGCAATGGATGCTACGCAGCAGTTGGGACAGCCATCAAACTTGAATTTGAATTTGTACGGGAACGCCGGACGATGAAGCTCATCCTGATATTCCAATGTAAGATCGTGGCAGAGGGCCTGGGTATCATAACATGCGTATTCGCATCGGGCTTGTCCGATACAGTCAGCCGGTGTACGAAGGTTGGAACCGGAACCCCCCAGATCCTGGTTCATGTTATGAGTCATTTCAAAAAAGATTTCTTCAAGCTGTTTGGTTGTTGTACCGATCAGAATGATGTCACCGGTAGAACCGTGCATGTTGGTAACACCGCTGCCGCGGAAATCCCACAGGTTGCAGAGCTGCCTCAGGTATTCGGTAGAATAGAATTTACCGGATGGCTGGGCTACACGAACTGTATGGAAATGTGCAACACCCGGGAACATCTGGGGCTGGTCACAGTACCGCCCGATAACACCGCCGCCATAACCGAATACACCAACGATTCCACCGTGTTTCCAATGGGTCACTCCATGTTTGTAGGAAAGCTCCAGAACACCCAACAGGTCTTCTACAACGTCAACAGGGATCTGAAGTTCCAAGCCTTTCTCGTTTTTTGCCCTTTTTTTGGCTTCCTGCTTGAGGTCGGACACAAAACTCGGCCATGGTCCTGATTCAAGCTGATCCAACAAAGGGGTTTCATGCTTTGCCATTTCTAACCTCCATTAAGTAAGAATTTTTTCAACCTTGACTATAAAAACTTTTCTAACCATTTTCTTGGGATCGTCAAAGCAGCACTATAACTAAACCATCTAAAATCATAACAAACGAAATGAGACCCGCTTGGTATGAATTGAATCTAAAACCTAAGTTTACAGCTATAAAATCAAACACAGGGCTTGTCAATAAAAAAGGTATGTTTCCATAAATATGAACGATTTATCCACAAAACACTTCTTCCAAACAATTCTTTATATGGGGTTTTTGAAGGTAACATTGCATTATATGTTGTGGTATGGGTGTAAGCAGGATGCTTAATCCTGTCTTTCAATGATTGCCCGCTTCAGACTCTTGATGTGTTTTTTCAGGTTTTTCTGAATTGTCGAAAATTCCGGCGCATGGGGGTGAAGGATGCTTGAAATGTTCAATGCCAACTTCTCTAGCTCCTTCTCCGGCAGCGAAAAAAAATAATACTCAAAACACGCCGCAAGAGGAATTCCCATTGTTTCTGTCTGGGGTTTTTTCTCCAGACTGTGAAAAAACCCATGTACAATTTCCGGAACGAACAGATCATCAGACCATACGATTTCGCCTACGCCATCCAGTCTGTCGATCCGCATTCGAATTGAAAGATTCAAAAAAAACAACAGCATCGCCTCCATTATGGAACCCAGATCCTGTTCTTTGTTTTTTTGAACCAGCGAAAGATAGTTTCTCGCGGTTATCAGCTTTAAGTCAATACTCTCATTTTCCAGTTTTAAAATAAAATCTCCGGCTGCGTGATGCCATGGGTAGATCTGCTCATAGGTTTTCGGGTTGTAATACGCTGTAAGAATTTCAGTTGCCTGCCGGTAAACATTTTTTGCCTGCTCTGCGGTCAAATGCCAGGGTCCTTCCAAAGGATCCCAGACAGCGATCTTTCTTTTCCCTGAGGGGGTTTCGGTTACATGAAACTCACGATAACCTTCAAACCAGTATCCCAAAAACATATCGATTTGAAACGCGTTGACAAACACGTTTCCCAGACCATAAACCTCCGGCGTATAAGAAAACCCGCTCTTCAGCTTTTGCAACACCGCATATTCTGTTGCGATATTCTTCTTTCCTGCATCCGACACCGCAACGTTTACAACAAACGAAACGTTTCGATTTCCGACAACGACCTCTACTCTTGCCGGGTGATAAAATTCACCATGTTTTTCAAGATAAACATTTATTGTATCAAACCCCTCAGGGGTTACTGTTTGTTTTAAGCGGGCAGAAACAGCGTTCAAAAGAATTTTACAGTGGTTCTCTTCAAGAAAGGTTTGAACCGCATGAAAATAATCGCCATAGCGAACAAAACATCCATTGTCCGTTTTCTGGTTCTTCCGGTTCAGCGGCAGAGGATGGTTCCAGATCTCCATCTGTTTTGAAACCGGATTTTTTTTGTCTGACAAAAAAAACGCAAATGAAAAGGAAGGCGGGGTACTGTTACCGGTGTTCATTAACTTCCTGTAAAATTTTTGGGTCTACCGAATATCCGAGTTCAACTGCCCGATCACAGTGCCAGATGGCTTTATCGTAGTTCTCCTGCTCCAGATAGCAGATAACGAGGTTGTTGTGAACCACCGGAAAGTTCGGCTCTATATCCAGAACCTTTAAGTTGGCCTGAATGCTCTCGTCCAAAAGTCCGGACATTAAATAGGCATTTGCAAGGG
>CAZOEW010000192.1:0-6601 GCA_964578935.1 uncultured Desulfobacterales bacterium
CTCCCTGGGCAGACAGTTACACGTTGCATGCGTTGTTAGTTAGTGTCCATCCATAAATAATTTCTTTAAACTCCATTTCACCTTCTCCTTCCGGCATATTGATCTATTCAATGCCGGAATTGATATTCATCATATCGTGTCTACCCCATATGCCGATAGATAAAATCACTCATCAGATGAAAAATCGAATCAGGAACTCTTTTTGCAACCCCTCGGAACAGGCGGTATTTCAGAGAGGTTTCTTTGTTTTCAAATGTTGAATAAAAGGGTAACGGATAATAGAACTGTGAAAGCGATTCAACCGTCGTTCCCCAACGCTGCTTGTAAAGCATCAAACCTTTATTCTGGGCAGAGGTCCGGCCGAAGCTTAACACCTTGTATCCCTCTCTTTTTGCCAGCTTGACGGTCTCCCAATCCAAAAAGTGATTGGGGCTCAAGTTTCTGTGTTGTATCTGATCAAACCCATACTCGATGATAACCAGATCCTTGTATTTTAAGAGCATTGAAGCGGCAATGGCTTTTCCATCATGCATTGCAAACAAGATTTGCAGGTTACCTGTCGGATAAAAAATTTCCCATAATGTCTCAAGGTATCGAAAGGGGATCAACGGCAGCCCCAGTCTTTTCCGTGATTGGGAAAAAAGCTCAAAAAATACGGGCAAATCGGAATCATCCCCGGCATATCCCAGCTGAAGGTTGTTTCTTTTCGCCCTGATGATCGATACCCGAACCGCTTTTTTATGAAATGATTCCATCAAAACCTCTTCAGCGCGGTCTAAAACGAGGTAATGATGATAGTAGAAGTCACTCATGCCGAAAGATTCAAACGAATTGAGCACGCTGCTTTTCCAGGTCCTGATTTCAATATTCAACGCCTTGTTTTTTGTATAGAGATCGATCAGAAAGGGCAGGAACTGCTTCATCTCATCGACCGACGAAATGAGCGGATCACACAGGGTGGCAAACGGTATGCTGACGATTCTGTTTCCGGTAAATCTGCTTTGGATCGCATAAACCGGAATTCCGGCAAGAATTTCATTGGAATCATCGGCGCACAGGGCGGCAATGTGGCCCTTGATGTGCCTGAAGGACTTCTCGATAAGGGATTGCCAGGATGAAAGGTGATAGATTGTTCCATGCGGATGTTTTTCTACAAACGAATCCCAAAGGGGCATATCAGACGATTGGAGCCAGCGGATTTTTCCCATCTGAACGATTCTCTCACTTGCACTTTAAGTTCTTACAGTTACAAACATGCTTTTAATCTTTTATGAAAGCTTCACCGGTACATCATCAATCCGGATCCGCGCAGAACTCTTTGAACATCCAGTTCTCAACTTTTCGCAAATCGATGTTATCAACAAACCAGTCTTCTTCCAGAACAGCTCTGTTTTGAATCGGACGAGCCAATAGGTAATAAGAGCCCCGCACCCTGTCTTCCATCTTTTCAAACAGAGGACTCGTTCTGAACTTCAACTGTTTTAACAGATGAAAAACATCCTGCCCAATGTTGTTATTCCAGATGGAGATCATTTTAAAGTATTTCTTTTCAATGATGTATGTCAACAGGATCTTGAGCGCGTTGGGTTCAGACTGCCCATAATCGATGATATGGACGTTATTGCTGTTCTGTACCGGCTTTATGATCAGATACCCGACAATGCGGTTTTCATTCCAGAGATACCAATAGGTATAGAACTGTTTCGGATTGTTGAACCGATACTCCAGATACGATTCATGCTGCAGCATTCTGAATTTTCCGTGCCGCAACTCCTGTTTCTCGATTAACGCGGCCATCTGTTTGACTTCCGGAATCCTGCTGACTTCTATGTTGCCGAATCTTCCATAATGGATATCCGGACTCACCGCTCTGCGCTTCCCCGCTTTAATTAAAAGATAATCAATCAACCCGTTCAAACCGAAATACCGGAGATAAGTTCTCTTTTCAATCGGGTGCCAGTCAAGCTTCATATTGCCGGAAGCAGCCTTCTGATTGGCGCTTAAATTAATAAACACCTTGTATTGTGTATTTTCGAACATTTCAAGCGACAGCTTTGTCATGGCTGTAAAAAGGCCTTTCCGGCGATGGTCCGGATGCACGACCGTATCGGTGGGCGATAACATATGGATCTTCCCGCTTTTGCCGCCGGTTTCCCATAGCGAGGGATAAAAACTCTTAAAACCGACAACCTCTCCATTGTAGAGCACAATCATGCCCAGCGGGTTTTCCGTCAACGGATTTTCCTCATATTTCCATTTAAAAAATACAAGGTTTTCGTCAAGGCTTTTTCCCCACAGGTAGTAAAGGAGTTTGACGACAGGAACCAGATAGTCGTTATCGTAGGGCTTTATGTCGTATTCTCTGAATTTCATTCCAGATGGGTGCATTTTGCATTCACTGTAAAAATTGATTTCCGTTTCGATGCAGGACAGTATGCGAATCGCATCTGTTTGATATGCGGCGGTCTTCAGCCGGTTCTACAGCAATTGTCAAAAATATCTTCCGATTCAAATGCGATCAAGAACCTTTTTGTTCGCTGATTCCGGAATTTGGAGGGTTCTGTCATCCGCTTCTCTGAATTTGAAAAATCCGGTCGCAACCTCCCTTGTTCCGTTTCCAATTTCAGGCTCTGGAAAAATCTGCCACATGGGCGGAAATCTCTTCATGGTGTTACCCTTTTTCGATAATCTCATAGGCCTTTTCAATCGCCTGATCCAGATTCTCCGGTTTCGTCCCGCCTGCCTGAGCCATATCCGGTCTTCCGCCGCCGCCGCCGCCTACCACGGACGCGACCTCCTTGACAATGTTACCGGCATGAAATCTGTCAGTCAGGTCTTTGGTCACGATCGCGATCAAAAGGGCTTTTGAACCTGAAACCGCTCCTAACACTATAACCCCGGATTTGATTCTGTCTCTGAAATTGTCCGCAAGCTCCCTCAGCGCTCCGGGATTATCAATGGAAACTTTCTTTGCAAGGACCCTTATTCCGTTTATCTCTTTGTATTCTTCCCCGGGTGCGTCCGCAGACATCATCGCCATCCTTGCCTTGAGCTGCTCTTTCTCCTTTTCAAGTGATTTCTGGGCAGCCACGAGTTTTTTGACCCTCTCCGCGAGCGCTTCCGGTTTTTCCTTTAAAATCCCTGCTGCTTCATTGACCATCCGAACGGCATGTTGAACATATTCTACCGCGGATTCACCGGTTAACGCCTCTATTCTCCTGACGCCTGCCGCCACACTCGACTCGCCGGTAATCTTGAACAGACCGATATCGCCTGTTCGATCCGTATGGGTTCCACCGCAAAATTCCTTGCTGAAACCGCCAAGGGAAACCACCCTCACCCGGTCACCGTATTTTTCCTCAAAAAGAGCGGTCGCTCCTGTTTTAAATGCCTCTTCCGCATTCATTTCATCAGAATCAACCGGAATGTTTTCCCGTATGCGGTCATTGACAAACTTTTCAATCCGGTTCAAATCATCCGGGCTCACCGAAGAGAAATGGGTAAAATCGAATCGAAGCCTGTCCGGAGCCACAAGTGATCCTGCCTGTTTCACATGGTCGCCCAAAACGGTTCTCAACGCTGCATGAAGAATGTGCGTCGCCGTGTGGTTCAAGGCTGTTTTGCTCCTTTTCGCTCCGGCAACCGTCAGTGTGACTTTTTCTCCTTTTTGGATACTGCCGCTGACAATTTTGCCCCTGTGAATAATCAGGCCGGTAGGGTCCTTCAGTGTACCCGCCACTTCCATCTTGAAACCATCTGCCGATATCTCTCCGGAATCTCCTGCCTGACCGCCGGACTCTCCATAGAAAGGGGTTTTTTCGACAACGAGCTCGATCTCTTCCCCTTTTCCAGCCTCTTGAATTTCGTCGCCGTCTTTGACGATCACCAGAATCTTTGAATCGCAGGTTAACGTGTCATAACCGAGAAATTCAGACTGGATACCGGCTGCGGAAAGATTTCGATAGGCGTCACTTAATTTTGAAAAACTCACAATTGATCTGGACTGAGACTTCTGCTTTTCCATGGCGGCATTAAAACCGTCCATATCAAGACTCATGTTCTGATCGCGGACAACATCCCGAACAATGTCAACCGGGAAGCCAAACGTATCATACAGTTTAAAGATCATCCGGCCGGGGATGCTTGTTTCTCCCTTTTCTTTCAGTTCGGACAGGGTCTCCTCGAGAAGCCTGAGTCCGTGATCAAGGGTTTCGGAAAAACGAACTTCCTCGTTTTTGATTACATTGGTTATAAACGAATCCGCCTCTTTCAGGTCGGGATATGCAGACGCCATGATATCCGAAACAATTCTGGCTGTCTCATGCAGAAAAGGCTTCTCAAGGCCGATATTCCGGCCATACCGGATTGCCCGCCGCATGATTCTGCGCAGCACATATCCTCTGCCTTCATTGGAAGGCAGAACCCCGTCACCGATCAGAAAAGCAGCCGCCCTGCTGTGATCCGCGATAACTTTCATGGAAACATCGATTTCAGGCTTTTCCCCCATTCTTTTCTCCGAAAGGTTCTCCACTTTTTGAATAATCGGCAGAAACAGGTCGGTTTCATAATTGGTGGGGGTGTTTTGAAGAACGGACGCAATTCGTTCAAGCCCCATTCCGGTGTCGATGCTTGGTTTGGGAAGCTGTGCCATCCTGCCTGTTTCATCCTGATTATATTGCATGAAGACAAGATTCCAGATTTCGAGATAGCGGTCGCATTCGCATCCGACCGCGCATTCCGGACGGCCGCAGCCGAAAGATTCACCGCGGTCAATGTGGATTTCGCTGCATGGCCCGCAAGGCCCGGTATCCCCCATGGCCCAGAAGTTGTCCTTTTTGCCGAGTCTTACAATGCGGTCTTCCGGTACACCAATGTTCCTGTTCCAGATTTCAAAGGCTTCGTCATCATCGAGATAGATGGAGACCCAGAGTTTGTCGGCAGGAAGCCCATATCCGTCAACAAGCAGATCCCAGGAATATTCAATCGCTTTTTCTTTGAAATAATCACCGAATGAAAAATTTCCCAGCATCTCAAAAAAGGTATGATGCCGTGCCGTATACCCGACATTCTCGAGATCGTTGTGCTTTCCTCCGGCACGGACACATTTCTGGGAGGTGGTCGCTGTCACATAATTTCGTTTCTCTTCACCGATAAAAATCCGTTTAAACTGAACCATGCCCGCGTTTGTAAAAAGAAGCGTCGGATCATCATGGGGCACCAGAGAGGAACTCCTGACCATCTGATGGTTCTGCCCGGTAAAATAATCGAGAAACTTCTTTCGTGCTTCATTGCCTGTCATCTGCTGCTCCAACCATCCTTTCCGTTTTCTTTACTTCTCAACTTCTGCCGGCGCATCTTTCTTTAAAAGTCCGAGTTCTTCCCTGACCTTGCGCATCAGATCAAGATAAATATCATGATTGTCCCTGAAAAAGATTTTCACATTTTCTCTGCCCTGTCCGATTCTTTCTCCCTTGTAGGAGTACCATGAGCCGCTCTTTTCGACCGTACCGGTTAAGACCCCCATATCCAGAAGATCCCCTGCTTTTGATATCCCCTCTCCGTACATGATATCAAATTCAGCATCTTTGAACGGGGGCGCCACCTTGTTTTTAACAACCTTTACCTTGGTTCGGTTTCCGACAATCTCCGTACCATCCTTGATTGCGGCAGACCGTCTTACATCGAGCCTTACCGAGGCGTAAAATTTAAGGGCGTTGCCGCCGGTCGTCGTTTCGGGATTCCCAAAGACAACCCCGATTTTCATCCGAATCTGGTTGATAAAAATCAGGGAGGTCATGGTCTTGCTGATGGTTCCGGTGAGCTTTCTCAAGGCCTGAGACATAAGCCTCGCCTGAAGCCCCATATGTGAATCTCCCATTTCACCTTCGATTTCCGCCCTTGGGACCAGCGCTGCCACCGAGTCAATTACCAGAATATCAATTGCCCCGCTTCGAATCAGCATATCCGCGATCTCAAGAGCCTGTTCTCCGGTATCCGGCTGGGAAACCAGAAGCTCATCAGTGTTTACACCGAGCTTTTTTGCATACACAACATCCAGCGCGTGCTCCGCATCGATAAAGGCGGCAATCCCTCCCTTCATCTGGGCTTCCGCGACACAATGCAGCGCAAGTGTCGTTTTCCCCGAAGATTCCGGACCGTAGATTTCAATAACCCTTCCCCTTGGGATGCCTCCGATACCAAGCGCTTTATCAAGTGCGATTGAACCGGTTGATATCACAGGAACATCTATAACGGAGCCGCTTCCCAGTTTCATGATGGCGCCTTTTCCGAACTGTCTTTCAATCTGGCCCATCGCCGCTTCGACTGCTATTTCCTTGTTTGTGGATTTGCTCATGGTATCCTCCCGGACAATTCAGTTATCCGCTGTAAATTGAAGTCTCAATGTTATTCCCTATTTCCAAAATAGAGATCCCTATACTATTAAATCGACCTGATTGCAATCAGCCCGTACAAATATCTAGCGCCGGGGAGCTTATTATCAACATCGCTTCATCGATATATTCCAATTGGAGCCAAAGACAATGAAACCGAATGAAGCCTTTAACGGATGTTGAATTCGAAAAAATTGTTTCTTCTTGAA
>CAZOEW010000193.1:0-6440 GCA_964578935.1 uncultured Desulfobacterales bacterium
GATGAAAAACAGCAGAAGAAACTTCTTGAAGATAGCTGGAATTTCAGCGCTGGGAATCGGGGCAAGCCCTGCATTAAATTTGTTTGCCTCATCTGATGAACCGGGGAAGTCTGAAACATTTAAAAACAAAAATGCGTTGACCGCGGGGCAATGGGGCATGGTGATCGACACCCGGAAGATACAATCTGCAAAGGATGTGGAACCGATTGTCGAAGCATGCCATAAAATTCACAATGTTCCGAAAATAGAGAATATCCGGCATGAGATCAAATGGATTTGGGCAGAAGAATACAAACATGCCTTTCCCTCCAAGGAAAATAAATATCTTGATGAGAGGACAAAACATCTGCCCTTCCTTGTCCTTTGCAACCACTGCGAAAACCCGCCCTGTGTTCAGGCCTGTCCAACCAAGGCAACCTTCAAACGGGATGACGGTATCGTGCTGATGGATTTTCATCGATGCATCGGCTGCCGGTTCTGTATGGCCGCCTGTCCCTATGGATCCAGAAGCTTTAACTTCAGAGATCCGCGGGAATTCATCAAAGAAGTGGATCCCGGATTCCCAACCCGGATGAAGGGTGTTGTGGAAAAATGCAATTTCTGTGCGGAAAGGCTTGCAAAAGGGTTGATGCCGGCCTGTGTTGAGGCCTCAAACGGTATCCTGACCTTCGGCGATCTGGAAGATCCGGAATCCGATGTCAGGAAACTTCTGAAATCAAATTACACCATCCGACGTAAACAGAACCTGGGCACCGGCCCTGCAGTTTACTACATAGTGTGAGGTTATTATGCTTGAACTGGCTGTTAAAGGAAGCAAAAAATACTATCTGTGGGTACTGGCACTGCTTGGCATCATCGGCATTGGATTCGCCGTTTACTTAAAGCAGTACAGTTTTGGTCTTGGAATTACAGGCATGAGCCGTGATGTTTCCTGGGGATTCTATATCGCCCAGTTTACCTTCCTTGTGGGTGTTGCAGCAGGAGGGGTTATGCTTGTTCTTCCGTATTATCTTCATGACTATAAGGCATTCGGAAAAATTACCATCCTGGGTGAATTCCTTGCCGTTTCATCGCTTGTCATGTGTCTGACCTTTATCATTGCAGACCTTGGTCAACCCACGAGGGCGTTCAATGTGATTCTACACCCGACTCCTTATTCCATGCTGTTTTGGGATATGGTCGTTTTAAACGGCTATCTGTTCCTGAATATCTTTGTCGGATGGATTGTGCTCGAATCTGAACGAAACAGTATCGCCCCTCCCAAATGGATAAAGCCCTTTATCTATCTTTCAATTCCATGGGCATTCGGCATTCACACCGTTACGGCATATCTTTACTGCGGTCTCCCGGGGAGAGGCTTCTGGCTGACGGCAATCCTCGCTCCCCGATTTCTGGCATCCGCATTTGCGGCAGGACCGGCCTTCCTGATCCTTTTATGCTACCTTATCAAAAAAACGACGAATTTTGACCCCGGCAAAAAGGCGATACAGACCGTTGCCAAAATTGTTACATACGGCCTGATCGCAAACGTATTTTTCTTTCTCTGCGAAATTTTTGTCGCACTCTATAGCGGCATTCCCGAGCACATTGATCATTTGAAATACCTGTTTTTCGGCCTTCACGGGCACGGAGTACTGGTGCCCTGGATGTGGGCTTCCATGATCTTCATGATCATCGCCATTATCCTTCTGGTAAATCCAGCTACCCGGAACAATGAGACCATTCTGCCCATCGCATGCGCTCTGACTTTTATCGGGATATGGATTGACAAGGGGCTTGGCATGATCTCCGGCGGGTTTGTTCCCAATCCGCTTCATCAAGTCAATGAGTATACCCCGACAATACCGGAGCTGCTCATTACCCTCGGAATCTACGCGCTTGGCTTTCTGATACTGACCCTTCTGTTTAAAATTGCCGTTTCGGTAAAAGAGGAAATCAGGGCCTGATTCGAAACAAAAAAAGCATCATCAAAAAGGGGATCATCTGCCGGATGATCCCCTTTTTTTCTCTTTTTATGAAGATTTTCAAAAAAATCTTCTGTTTCATTCCTGTTTTCGGGAAAAACCGTCCCGCGGAAACGGAAAAATGAACGACAAACAAACCTGGAAGCAAGAAGCATTGTTTTTCGATTCCAATTCACGCGGTATTATAAGTATTACAATAAGCTCCTTGTCTTTGTTTCCTGCTTGACACAGGGGCAAGTTTGGTTCATATAGTACTTGTTGAATCAAAGCCCTGTCACATACACATTGGAAAGGTTTCTAATCGGCATGCAGGATTTCAGGAACAGGAAAAATTCTGTCGCCAAACTTTTATAAACGTTTATGGATATACCTGATCAGTCCCTTTTCCTTCTTCTAATTTTTCTATGTTTGTCCGCCTTTTTTTCAAGTGTTGAAACTGCGTTTATTTCTCTTTCGGACATCAGAATTCAACATCTTGTGGAGCAGAACAGAAAGGGCATCCGTCTGGTCAAAGCCCTCAAAGACAACAACCAGCGTCTGATTATCACCGTTTTAATCGGCAACAATGCCATTGGTATTGCTGTCGGAATCATGACCATCCTGATTCTTGTATTTGGCGAAATCATACCCAAAAACATCGCAATGGCTAAAAATGAATGGTTGGCGATCGCTTCCGCCCCTGTAATAAAATTTTTGCAGATTGTTTTGTTCCCCATCATCAAACTTCTCGAATATTTTACGTTATTTATATCCCGCCCTTTTGGGGTCAGCTATCCCGAACCGATCATTACGGAAGAGGAAATCAAAAGTGTTGTCAGTCTTGGAGAAGAGATCGGTGAGGTAGAAGAAGACGAGCGAATCATGATTCATAACATTTTTCGTTTCAGCGATCTGAGGGCTGACGAAATCATGATTGATCGAACGCATATTTTCTCGATTGATTCGGAAACCCCAATCACCGATGCTGCAGAAAAAATTGTGGAAAAAGGGTATTCACGCATCCCTGTATATGAGGAAAAGCCGGATCATATAATCGGCATACTGTATGCCAAGGATATTTTAAAGGCGGTACTGAGCGGTGACAGCCGGGAAAAAGTAAAAAGCCTTGTCCGGCCGGCAATGTTCATTCCGGAAAGCATTCTGCTGGATGACCTGTTAACGGAATTTCAAAAAGAAAAAGTCCACCTTGCCCTTGTGACGGATGAGCACGGAGGAATCAGCGGCCTGATTACCTTCGAAGACATTCTCGAAGAAATTGTCGGAGACATCTATGATGAAACCGATAATGAGGAAATCATGATCCGCAAGATTGATGACACGAAAAGCATCGTCAAAGGGGAAACGGAAATCGAAGAGGTGAATCGTGAACTCCACCTGAATCTCAGCGAAAAAGAGGATTATGAAACAATCTCCGGATTTATCCTTTCAGAACTGCGTTTTATTCCCGAAGCGGGAGAGGAGCTGAAAACACCGGAGGCAACCATCAGAGTTACCAAAGCCGATGAAAGACGAATTATCGAAGTGGAGATTGAAAAAACAGCATTGGGTTGATAACACGAACTGACCATTTCCCACCCTGCAAAAAAAATATGACGGAAGAATCTTACAAATATAGCTATAATGTAAAATGTCGCACATGCCGCAGCCTGTTTCAGGTGCAGCTTTTTGAAAACCATGAAAAAAACCTGTTTCTGGTTGACAAAAAAGACTGGTATTGCGAAACATGTAAAAAAAAATATTTCAGCCAACAGACAAAAAAATTAACGGAAGATCAGAAAACTTATGGTTTTCAAGAACTTGAAGGCTCCCCCAAATCAATCTCCTGGGCAGTAAAAATCCGGGGTGAATTGATTGGCAAGGTGAATTACCTGAAGCAAAGCCTGACATTTAAAAACAATGATGAAAAAGCTCTATCTGAAAAAGCATTTGCGATTTTTCTTGCAGAATGGCAGAAAGAGAATGATGCGAAATGGTGGATAGACCATCGGAAAATTACTGTCCGGGATATTTCCAAAAGAATCCAGGAGCTGTCGGAAACAATTCAGAGAGAATGAATCATTTTTTTCATGAATGTACTTTTCCTGATGTGTATGATACCGTTGCAGAAGAAATGATTACGCGTGAGTTTGATTAACAACTGAGATGTCTTTCCACAAATCAACCTTTGAAAAGAAAGGAATTTCCGTGAAAACAAAATCTGTTACAAAAATATTAATTTGCTGCTCGATGCTTTTCATCTGCAATTGTGAATCTTTTGCAAAGAATGAAAATACCAAAGCACCTGAAGAAAAAGCGGTGGCTCTTGAAGAAAACAAAGATAAAGTAAGCTATGTTATCGGAAACAATATCGCAAGGTCCCTGAAAAATATCAAAGATGAAATCGATCTCGATATCGTGATCCATGGCCTGAAAGATCAGTTTAATGGAAAGCCATTGCAGTTGAATGAAGAAGACGCGTCATCCATCATGCGTGAATTTTCGATGAAAATCAAAGCCAAACAGGAAGAACAAACTAAATTGCTGGCATCTCAAAACCTTGAAAAAGGAAAGAATTTTCTGGAAACAAACAGCAAGGCAGATGGTGTTGTCACAACGGAAAGCGGTTTGCAATATCTGATTATAGAAAATGGCGATGGACCCAAGCCGGTAAAAACCGATATGGTCAAGGTGCATTATAGAGGAACCACTGTTGAAGGTGAAGAATTTGACAGTTCCTACAAACGGGGAGAGCCGGCTGTATTTCCAGTTACAGGTGTTATTAAAGGGTGGACCGAAGCGCTGCTGCTCATGAATGTGGGAAGCAAATACAAGCTGTTTATTCCTTCCGAACTTGCCTATGGAGAGCGAGGTGCCGGACCGACGATCGCTCCGAATGCCGTGCTTCTTTTCGAGGTTGAACTGTTAGACATTGAAAAAAAATCCTGAAATTAATTCAGCCTTCTTTAAAACGCTTGCCGGGGTGATTTGACATTGATGCGATGATCGCCCTGACAAGCGTTTCTTTTTTCAATACCGGAAACAGAGACGATCGTTAGTCATACCATTCTTCCTTTCTGAAACCGATTGCAGGACTTTGAATATACTCCGTTTCTGTTTTTATGCCGGAACAGACCTTGCATTTTTTCTTTTCAATATTATAATCATTGGTATATAGAGGTTGACCTTCTCCCTGACCAAACCTGCGAACACCTCGAAAGGTCAACCGGTCGGATGATGAAATACAACTCCTGATGCCAGGAAAAGAAGGAGGGCAATAATTATGGAAACAATAAAAAAGAAAATATCTGCGGATATTTGCTCATATATTGACGAAGATAACGGCTCATTACACCTTGAAATCAATGTTCCCGGTGTCTCAAAAAAAGATATCAAGCTTCGGATGCATGATGACAGCTTTAACCTCATCGCACCCAGAGAGAGCTTCGATTATGTGACCGCAGGAAGTTTCTGCTGCCCGGTAAGAGCGTCTGATACCATAGCAAATTATGAAAACGGACTTCTTAAAATCAGCGTTCCACTCAAAGATCCAATGGAAGATGCGATTGATATTACGATTCACTAGATATGGGGATGCAGCATAGAGTAAACCATCAGCGCGTGAATGAGCTGTTTGTGGGACTGTCAATCAAGACGGTATCGTAAAAAGTCAGCGTATTCGTTTCGTGAGCCTTCGGGTCGCGATTCTTCTGGAAACGGAATTGAAAAAACCCATCGCTAACTTCCCAGGCAATTTTCAATTCTTGACGTTTCCATAAAAATCGTTTCCCCCTGAAAATCTCCATCTCGATCACCGCTGGCTTTTTACGATTGCATCAATACAAGGTATGACAAGAAAGGAGAATCGTAAAATGACGGATATTTGGGAAAGTAAATTGTCTTGCGCGATTCAATGCGGCAAATGCACAAAAGCCATGAAAAAATCGGATGAACGGATTTTATCTGTCTATGATCACAATCCGATCTGCATGGAATGCAAAAAAAAAGAAGAGCAACAGGATGACTATGAAAAAACATCCAGGGAAATGATCGGACAATGCATGGCTGAAACAGAAGTGATGTGGAGTGATCCCGGCGGGTATTGCTATCACCACTTCTACCCTTACAAGTGCTGAAAATTTTAAAAATCAACCGGTAAATCTCTGAGGTCTCGAAGAGTTTCTATTAAAATTCCGTACACGCAGCTGAATGGATGTTTTCTTTATATCATGTATGGTTTGAGTGCATTAGGGATCGCTAGAAAAATCAGAATGGTTGTAATGGTTTTTACCTTCAAGAGTAAAAATGGCGGAAATTTTTACTTTTAACCTAATTTGATTTCAGTGAAAGGGGAAAAAATGACGGACACCATTTATCGAAAACTGCAAGAACAGATTGATCAATATTCCCTGGGATTTCCGGCTGCCGAGTCCGGTATCGATCTAAAAATCCTGGAAAAACTCTACACAGAGGAGGAGGCCTCTCTTTTTCTGGATATCA
>CAZOEW010000194.1:0-6413 GCA_964578935.1 uncultured Desulfobacterales bacterium
GCGATACAGTCGCTGGCGCCCATCGAAGTCGGCAGAATCAAAAAGTTCCTGGGCATGGAAAGAGAACCCATTGATACTTTTGACAGGTTGATCCTCTTTTTTAACGGCGCGTCTGAATTATTCATACCCGATTTTATGAATGCGAAGTTGAGTTTTACGAAAAAAAACACAGTGCACTGGGAATTTAAACCCAGGCAATGCTTTGCCTATAAAGGCATGCAGAGAATCGGGGTGCTCGATGAATATGAATGCGGGGTCATTTACAGAATCGAGTGCTGGATCAGGAGCCTTGGAATCTCCTATGAGGTAGTTCCCAGGGTAACAACCTGCCTGATGCGGGAAAATGGATTCTGCGATGGCGATTTTACAGCCCATTTTGCGTAAAAGGTCTGGCTTGACTTTGATGTGACTTCTACGCGGATACACGGTACAGGCATATATGATGAGCTTTCAGGAAAAAAGAATTTTAGGGAAAACGGGACTTGCGGTTGGGAGGCTGGGCATATCCTCCAGCTTCGGTGCGCCGACTGACGCCTATGAAGAGGCTTTTGAGAAAGGATGCAATTACTTCACCTGGGGATCATTTTTCAGGGGCCGGTCATCTGCAATGAAAACAGCGATCAAAAATATCGCCATGAAAAACCGGAGAGACAATCTGGTGGTCTCCATTGTGAGCTATGCGCATAACGCATATCTGACGGAAAAATTTTTTGTGCAGGGGTTGAAAGCCCTGGGAATCGAATATGCGGATGTTCTGCTTCTGGGGTACTTCTCAAAACAGCCGCGCAAAAGCATACTTGAGGGCGCAATGCGGTTGAGGGAAAAAGGGCTGGTTCGCTTTCTGGGAATTACAAGCCACAACCGGAAACTGCTTCCGGAGCTTCACCGGGAAGGCATATTCGATGTGTTTCATATCCGATATAATGCTGCGAATCGGGGGGCGGAGGTTGATGCGTTTCCATACCTTACCGGTGATAACAGGCCCGGAATCGTATCCTTTACGGCAACGCGCTGGAGACAGCTTTTAAAGCAGAAAAAAATGCCGAAAAATGAAAAGGCGCTGAGCGCGGTGGATTGTTATCGATTTGTTCTGTCAAACCCTGCTGTTGATGTCTGCATGCTCGGCGCCAGTTCATTGCAGCAGATGCGGGAAAATTTAACTGCTCTGGAATCCGGCCCGTTAACGGAAAAGGAGCTTTCAAGGATTCATAAGATCGGTGATCATCTATATCAAAAAAAACCTTTTCTATCGTGATGACTTCATAAAAAATCCTTTTTTTAATCCCCAGGGCATGGTTTATGAAATTAAACAGGCTTGAATTCTTTTTAATGAACAATCCGTTCCGGGCATTTATCCAGGAAAGATATGAATTGCCGATTCTCCGCAAGATGGTTTCCGCAAAAGGCCTTGAACGCGTCCTCGAAATCGGATGCGGCAATGGGGCCGGTACGAGGCTGATCAACAAGTATTTCAGCCCGGGAAATATCACGGCAATCGATCTGGATGAAAAAATGATTCAAATCGCGGAAAAAAACAACCGCGCTGAAAACATCTCCTTTATGGTGATGGATGCATCGAAACTGGATTTTCCGGATAATGCTTTTGATGCGGTATTTAATTTCGGCATTATCCACCATATCCCGAACTGGAAAAAATGCCTGAATGAATTAAAACGGGTTTTAAAAAAGAATGGAGAACTGATCCTGGAGGACCTTTCCATTGAATCCTTTTCCGGATTTCCGGGAAAAATATACCGATCTTTTCTGGCGCACCCCTATGAGCAGATGTACTCGGTCGATGATTTCACCCGCTACGCAAAAGGGATTGGATTTACGATCCGGAATTTTCAGGCATCCAATCCGATGAGGCTGTTCCGGTTCTTCTCGATGACGGCAGGAAACAGAAAATCTGAACCATAAAACAGGCCCCGATATCTCCATTCGCAAGGTTCAGAGCCTGCTTCATGCCGTGATCCTGCATTCCGACTTTTTCAGCACCGGCAGAAACACCATCCGTTCATGGGGAACCAGTTCGATATTGTTCTGCCTGCACTGAAACGCGCATTGCCCGCATCCAATGCAGATATCGCTGTTCAAGGTTGCCTTTTTATCCTTTACCTTCATTGCCGTGGTGGGGCAGTACTTCTCGCAATTGCCGCATCCCTTGCAGTTTTCCTCGCTTTTAACCCGGGCCACGTATGAGCTTTGATATCGCAAGGGCATGATACCCATGTTGTACGGTTTTAAAATACCGCAGCAGTCCCAGCAGCAGTTGCAGATGGCCACCGGCGGGAGGCTGTGATCATCCCTTTCATGAATAACGGAATGAACCGCTCCCCGTTCGCGGACTTCTTTCAAAATATCGATTGCTTCCACTTTGGAGATCTTCCTCCCATACCCAAAGCTGACCCAGGCATTTGCCATATCTCCGAATGCCATGCAGGATTCCCTGGGTATCTCGTGTGTACAGGAAGAGTCCAGAAGATTTTTGCCATGCCGGCAGACACATGGGAAGATGGCGATGGCATCCTGTTCTCCAAATTTTTCAACAAGCTCATTGACACGAAAGGTAGGATAGACTTCTGAATCCTGGGGCGAGATTTCGGTGTTTATCGGAATTGTCTTTTTCTTGTTCCTGCCCTTATTTTCCGGATTCATGATGACTGCATCCTGGGTTGGCTTAATAAAAGGACGAAGAACCACATTCTGTATGTTGCGCAGGGGGAAAAAATTAAATTTGACAAAAAATTCGAAAAACGCATTCCATTTTTTTGAGAATTCTTTTTCCTGGGGCTTGCCCATAAGGTAATGCATCATGGCTTCGTACCACCCCACGGCAATGGCGTTTAACCGGTATTTCTCTTTGCCGTCGCTGTCATGTTCCATGTGGACCAGCCCTTTGCGCTGCATGGTCTCAAAAAAGGGTTTAAAATCCTTGTCGGTCATGCCGGCGGCCTGTACCGCCTGTTCATAATCATACAGCCCGGTACCCATTTTAAGAAGATAGTCCAGCTCATCATCGCCGGTCGTGAGATCCATCATCTCGACAAGTGGCGGCGCAATGGGGATAAACCGCCTGTTCTGTTTGTTCATCATGGAAAGGATGGTTTTGATCTTTTTCTTCCGGGTGGATGATATTTTTGATTGTGCCATCGGGTTACCTCCATGTTATCAAAATTGCTTGTTACTGATTATTTGTAATCGATCAGCCGGTCTATTCGATCATAAACATCGGCCACAGCTTCCTCCAGGTCGAAAACATCCGCGCGGATCGCGTTTGACGGGCAGACGGTCATACAATGGCCGCATCCCTTGCACAGGCCGTCATCATAGAAAAGCCTGCCGTCCTGTAAAGACCGTGCGCCGACAAAGCATGCATCCACGCATAACCCACATGAATTGCAGCGGGAATAATCGGTTTCGATCATCAATCCTTTCAGCTTGACCAGCGAATCTTGTGAAACCTCCGGAAGGTACTTCACGGAATTTTTTATGATGCAGCAGCATCGACAGCAGAAGCATACGGTTAAAAGCTTTCCCTGATCGCGAACCCCCCAGATATAATTGTCCGCCTTGAACCTTCCGACAAACGGAACAAGACCGTTTTCAATACAGCGGTCCACGTGTTCAAGCGCCTCATCCATACCGACATGCCTGCTGACTCCGGTATCAATTTCTCTGCTTCCCTCCCCCAGAAGCATACATCCCAGCTCAATTGGATGGTTTTTACATTTATTCCCGTCCCGGCATGTGCATCGTTTAATGATGATGCGATGGGCGGAACGCCTGATGATTTCTTTCAGGACACGCTGAGGCAGCAGGGAATCACCGGTTCCGCGTATACCCTGGTTGATGGGCAGGTAGGTTATATCAAAATTGTTTCCGCTTAAAACCGGAACCGTAAGACGGCCTGAGAGCCTTCCAAGTAACGTGGTTTGCGTCTCCCGCAGGAGTTTTCGAACCAGGGGAAATAAAAAAGCCTGGAGAGACATCCACCATTCCGGGCGTATTGACATATCAGGAACCTCTCTTTTTTTTACAGCTCAATTCCGATAGCTATCCCCATTTTGTTTTAAATCCCGTTCCGCCCGGGGGCCAGGAGAACAATACGGCATCCGCTTCGCAGACATACCAGCAGGCACCGCATTCCATACACGTTTCAAGGGTTTTGATGTGTGCCTTTTTGTTTTTGAATTCGTAGCATCCTCCTAAACAGACTTTCATACAGTTCGCGCAACCCGTGCATTTTTCAAGGTCGATTTGTATAAAATCTCCGGCACCCGGCACCCACTCCACGCCCGGAATATCAGGAAACGATTTCGTCATATTATCCCTCCATTTTCGCCTATGCCTCAAAATCAGATGGATCTGAATTCAGGATCGCACTGATGAACCGCTGACTGAGCGGTTCAAACTTGTAATCCAGTTTTTTCACCCGCAGATATACCGGCTCCAGAAAAGGAAGAAGAGCCCGCATAACTGGATTGGCCGCTCCGGACAGAGGCATGAGAAGAGCCGCTGCCAGTTTTATGAACGGCCCGAATATGGAAAGTTTGAGATCCATCAACCGCAGATAAAATTTCAGGCCTGCGCCCTTTCTCCTGCCGGAAGGTCTTTTGTTCACTTCTCCGGCATTCTCCCCGCTCCGGTCAAAGTGATCATGGTGCCAGTTGTAGTAGAACCTCAGAAACATCCGCACCCACTTCCCGATCACGGCAGGATCTTTTTTGATAAATTCCAGGGTGATCTTCATCAGGGCCGTGCTGCCATACTGACAGAAGCCAAGGCCCCAACCGTCATGGATGCATTTTCTCAGTTTTTTTTCATCATGATCCTTTTGCGCATACCGGAGATTATACCGGTTGGTGGACGTAATGGCCCACTGAATAATCGGATGCGCTTTTATGCGGTCATCATAGCGTTTCAGAAATGCAGCGGAGGTGTCATGATGCCGAATAGCTTCAATGGCGACATCCGCCGCGATATCGGCGGAATACCAGGCAGTCGGAACACCGTCGCAAAGCTCGGTGTTTTCCAGGCCGGCAGCATCGCCGATGAGGAGTATGCCGGCTGCATAGTTGGGCATGTTCCGCAGCCGCTCGTTCAGACCGACAAATATTTCAAACCCGTCCCACATGTGTGCCCGAAGACGGGTGAGTGGTGCCACCTCATCCCGCCACCAGGGCAGCCCGGCAGTAATTTTTTCATGATATTTTTTCAGGTCGGAAGCAACATTATACACTGGCCCTTCATCATTTCTGAGGCACTGGTCCTGCATTAAATGCAGGCTGTCCCGGTATGGCCAGACCATCAAGCCATTGCCATGTCCCAGAGGCGGAGCGATTTTCTGCTCATCCCATCCCCAGCAGAAGCGAAGGGAAAACCCAAATATCCGGTCAATATCCTTTTTTTCCATGTCGTAGACATAAACATCGGCAAGGGAAATGGTGTCCGGCGGATATTTTTCCCGGATTCCGGCCTTAATGGCCAGCAACCCGTGCGAGCCTTCTGCGTCGATAATGATTTCAGCCTGGATGATCTCTCCGTTTTCTGTTTTCACCCCGGTTACGCACCCGTTGTTCCGGACCAGATCCACCACGGTCACGGAGGTTCGCAGCTCGGCGCCAGCCTTTATCGCCTGCTCCATTTCCCACTGGCAAAACGCTTTGCAGTATGCATTATAACCGAGGGTAAATACGGGTGAAAACGGTTTGGGAACCTTCATGGTGTCGTCAATATGGATTTCTCCGGCATCGATATCTGTTATGATATAGTTGATAATTCCATCCACCGGCCTTTCAATCGGCGGATTTCCATCCCGGATAAAATCCGGTCCGAACAAAAACCCATGAAAGGGAATGGTCAGCCCGGAAATGATTTTATCGCCGACATTTTCAGACCGTTCGATAATAAGGGTCTTCAACCCTGCTTTCGCACATTTTTGTGCGGCCGCGGCCCCGCCAAAACCGCCTCCGATGACCACAACATCAACCTTCTCGCTCAAGGTTTCCGCCGGTTTTTCCAATGCTCCCTCCCGCGATGTTTCAAAAAATCAAGGTGGATGAAAACCTGTTCCTTTTTGCTATATCATCAAATCCAGAGGAAGCAAAGCCTGAAAAAAACCATTCCCGCCGGTTAAAAACCTGTAAAAATCCGGATGCGTCTGCCATATAAAATAATCATTACAAACAGACAGAAATATGATAGTCAGATTGAAAACTCCAGTGACTCAAACAGGATCGGAAAAGGTGCGGCATCTTTGCGCAACCGTTCGGATTGCCTCTCTTTGCCGGGGGTTCGGGTAATCAATACGGTCATGCTCTCAGTTCATTCAACAATTTTATGGGATTGAATTTGGAGACGATATGAAAAAATTTCCAAACAAGCGGGTGGTAATTACCGGCGCCGGAAGC
>CAZOEW010000195.1:0-6370 GCA_964578935.1 uncultured Desulfobacterales bacterium
AGTGCTTTAAAAGTCCATCAATCGATATGAGACGAATCATTGAGACTTTTGTTGAATCTATGGGATTTACAAAAAGTTTATTTCTCTTTTCTTTAGCCTCTTCATCTGTCTTTGTTTTGATACGTAAAATTAAATCTTTTACATCAGTGATATTAATAAATTTCCAACGCCCGTGAAGCCAGTCAAATTCCGGTTTACTATTTAAAACTGGTATGGTGGCAATGAGATATTCCAATGATTTTTCAATAAGTTCATCTTTAAGGGGTGCCCTAAGTGTCGCGATTCCCCAAATGCAGAAAAGATTTTGATCATACACCATATTCCATAATATTTGATCCATTCCTGTCATTCGTGTGTGATTTTTATTTTTTGCCATCATGATTATTCTTGTTTTCCATAAAACCAATCTATTAATGAAAAACGTTCAGACTTGAATTTAGTATTAAATATCAAATAATCCTAATGCGTTATTGCCAGGAAAGATTGGAATACATTTTTTCGATTACAGGATCGAATATACTTTTTTACAAATAATAGCCATTTTAAATTCGCGAATGGGCAACTCCACTCTGATCCGGCTTTCGGAACTTCCTTACCGGCAATCCGGGCTTCTATCATTTCATTAACGGCTTCCGGAGCTTCCTGCTGAACCCAGTGGGAGACATCCGGTAAAAATCTGATCGTAAAATCGGTTACCAGCTTTTCGGTGCCATAGGTCAGCTCTTTTCCGAGCGCGGTATTTTTATCACCCCAAATCATCAGTGCCGGGTTTTGGCGCAATCGGTCTGCCTCATCTTGCCGTCAGGGGCAGGCAACTTCAACCCGTGACAAAATGTCACGACTTCGCTGCCCTCCGCTTTAAGCCTGTGCTTCAACTTTCGCCAATAGGCTCCAAGCATCCGGACTATCAGTAAGCGCACCAGTGTTTTTTTTCGAGACCGTTAAAGTGCAGATAGGGCCCCAGCCTGTCATAATGCTCTTTTGAACAGAATTCAGCATCCACAACATGACCCGCGATACCGGTTACAACCACTTCCTTGGAAACCAGCGATTGCGGTTTGTCGTCCAGATGGAATTCGACCATGAGTTTGTCCCCAACTGTCAGTTCCGGTTTGAGTGTAAAAGACATCCGGATATCGGTGATCGACAAATTCGTCACTGTCATCTGACCTCTCTTTGTCTGATCGGAAGTGACAAATACTCCGGGCAGATTTAATGCAGACGGTTGAATGGTATTATCCTTCTGTTCATCTGTTTTTTCGTCAGCAGAAGAGGCCTCCTGCACCAGATCTTTGAGAAGCATTTTTTCAATCTTGGCGATCTTTTTTTCAGGAAGCGGCTTGAAAAAGAATTGTGCTCTTTTTCGGCGCACAAATTTTAATGCGGCAGCTCTGCCCTTCAAATCCTTGCAGACCGCATTATAAAGAACGCCATTTTCGAAATAGAACAATCCGTTATCGCCATCCGGCAGTTTAACCTCCAAGATGCAGGTTTTCTTTTCCATTTCAATCATCATCATAAAACTGCTCACCGATATCCCATGCAGAACTCCCTTGGGTATATCCTGGTTAAATATTTTCAGAATATCAGGGATAAGTTGATCTGCCGGAAACGGCTTTCGAAAAAATCGACGGATATCCTTGGGAAGTTTTTCCCGAAGTTCAGGCGTTTCATAGGCGGTCATTACAAAACACGGGATAAAAGGGAAATTTTCATTAACATAGGCCAGAAGGGCCAGTCCATCCATTCGTGGCATTTTTATATCGGTGAGAAGCAGGGAGATTTGGGTGCTGTCTAGAATCTGGATAGCTTCTATTCCATCTTTTGCCGTTAGAACCTCGAAACGGTCACCGCATTTTTCCAGCTCTGATTTTAAAAGATCTAAAAAGACAGCGTCATCTTCGGCGATAAGAACCTTTTTCATGGTTACCTCCGACCATATTTTTAATGAACCTTTCAGAACGCAATCGATGGTATCTCAGCTTATCCTGCTTGATCTCCTGTTATGGAAAGCCCGGGGTTGATCAAAGGGCCATCTCCGCTGTAACTTGAAAAAATTAAACAGGCTGCTCAAAAGCGTTTAACTCGCGAATCATCGTGATCGACTCTTCAACCTTGGAAAAAGCTTCTTCAGCTTTCCGGAGTACCTTAATAATTTCATCCCTGTTTTCTTCAACACAGGCATTTTCAAGATCGCCGGCTGCCGAGCTAAGTTCGGGAGCGGACATGTTCCCGGCAGCGCCTTTCAGGGAATGCGCCTTGAGTCTCGCTGTTGTATAATCGTTTTCGTCGACAAGGACTTGGAATTCTTCAGCAAAATTTTTAAATGCGCTGTAATATTCTTCAAGGATATTGAAGTATCTGTCCCGGGTTATCCCCAGGCGTTTTAAGCCTTCTTCGATGGCAAGACCGGGAAGTTCCGCTGGATACTCGGGCTTTGATACTTCCGGTTTCCTCTTAAGGTCGGTTTTGTCCGCAACGGTTTTTTTCAGATCGGGAATGGTTTTACGGAGAGCCGCAAACAGTTCTTTTCGATCAATGGGTTTAGGGATGTAGTCATTCATTCCGGCCTTAAAACATTTTTCCCGGTCTCCGTGCATGGCATGTGCTGTCATGGCGATAATCGGCAGATCTTTTATGGCGAGTTTTTCCCGGATATGCCGGGAGGCCTCAATTCCATCCATGATCGGCATCTGGATGTCCATCAAGACCGCGTCGTACTGTTTTTCTTGAATCATTTTTACAGCTTCCAGTCCGTTCTCCGCGATATCAGGGATAATGCCTCCTGTCATGAGAATCTCTCCGGCGACGGCCTGGTTTATCGGATTGTCTTCCACCAGAAGAATTTTAACTCCTGAAAAAGAGTTGAACTCGACAATACCGGCTGGGATATTTGTTGTGTGCGGCGACGGATATCCAAAAATTTCCAGGGTTGTATTCAACAGAGCAGACTGCTTGACCGGCTTTATGAGAAAACTTTCCACACCCGCATCTCTGGAGCGCTGGATATCGGTCTCATTGCCGGATGTGCCTGTAACAATAATCGGGGGAGGGCTGGTGCGGCTGTTGTTTTTAATGATTTCAGCCACTCGGATTCCGTCCATATCGGGAAGGCCTGCATCGATAATGAGGAGACCGAATTTTTTTTCGTCAATTGAATGTTCATATCGGGAGATCGCCTCTTTACCGCTTGCAGCGATTTCCGGGATCATGCCCAGTGACGTGACGATTTTTTTCAGAACCTGAAGTGACGAAGGGTTGTCATCTGCGATAAGCGCTCTGAGTCCAATGAGTTTTGGGGGAAGAACCGGTTTCCGGCTCGGTTCATCGACAGGATATCCAAAAACACCGGTAAAGAAAAAAGAGGCCCCATTGCCAAAGGTGCTTTCAACCCATAAATGTCCATTCATCATTTCGACAATTTTCTTGCATATGGTCAGCCCAAGACCGGTACCGCCGTATTTTCGGGTTATGGATCCGTCTGCCTGCTCAAAAGCGAGAAAAAGTTTTTTCGAAATTTCCGCGTCAATTCCAATACCGGTGTCGCGCACACAGAAAAGCAGATCAACATGGCCGGGAGATTCATCCTGTTTGGTTACGGTGACGCATATCTCTCCTTGATCTGTAAATTTTAAGGCATTGGAAATCAAGTTGATAAGCACCTGGCGCAATCGGAACGGGTCTGTCACCAGCCTGTCCGGAACATTCGGATCGATATCAACGATGAGTTTCAGTTTTTTTTCCCGAACTTTGGCGAGAAACATATCCGTTACTTCTTCGACAATTTCTCTTACGGAAACCGGAATATTGTCAAATTCAAGCTTTCCGGCTTCAATCTTGGAAAAATCAAGAATGTCGTTGATAAGTCCCAGAAGGGATCTTGCCGAAGAATGGACAATATTTTGATATTCTCTCTGTTTCTGATTCAGCTCCGTACCCATTAAAAGGTCCGTCATACCGATGATTGCATTCATGGGTGTACGGATTTCATGGCTCATGTTGGCTAAAAATTCGCTTTTGGCATTTGTGGCTTTCTCGGCAGCTTCTTTTGCCGTCTGAAATGCCAGGTTGCTGTTTCGCAATGCGGCTGTTCGTTTTCGAACGAGTATTTCCAGATTTTTCGAATGATTCTTCAGGGCAAGATTTGCTTTGTTCAAGGCTTTTTGCTGCTGTTGCAGTTTTTTGTTCAATAGATGTGTCTGTTTGATTTTGAGAGAGAGCCTTTCCTGCAGTTTTCCGACAAACGCTCCTGCCAGAATTAAAAAGCCTCCCCATGTGAGAATATAGAGATAAAGGTCCAGCCTGGAGGCGGGCATGATAAAAAGATCTGGATAGATGATGGTGTAGGCCGTAACGAGCAGGATACAGAGAATAGCCCCCAGAATGGATTTCCGAAGCCCGAGATAATAACCGGACAGAATTACAGGCAGAAAATAAAAATTAAAAAAAGCGATTTTCTGATGAATAAAATAATGGATCACGCCGACGGCGACGAGAAGGACAAGGACGAAAAGATGTTCGAATTTTTCTGAAAAATAATCCCTTATTCTGTCCACGAAATTACCTCTGTTGTTGGTAATCGGGGTATATTGTTTTTCGGAAGTGGATATTTTGTCAAAATCATTAGTAAATTTGAGGCGTCATGTCAAATCTATTTCATTTTTCCTTTTATTTGACATATTTTTGAACTTGTTATAGCTTTTCAGCATACTCGATGGTTTTCACGCATGAAATAGAAATACCGCCGAAACATCACGAACCAACCAATCAAAAAGCGAGACCGTCATGAAAGATTCTCGGAGAAGCCTTACGGCTGAATCAGCAGCCGCAGCGCGCGCAGCCCATTTTATGATGAATTATGAGCCGATCATATTTGAAGATCCCTATGCGGCATATTTCATCGGAGGCCGTTGGAAATGGATGATCCGGAAAAGAGTTATTCTCCGTCTGATAACCGCCAATTTCCTGTTCGGATGGGCTAGGCCTGTTGTCGGACAGATACTTGCCAGAAGCAGATATACGGAAGATCGTTTTGAAAAGGCATTTGGCAATGATATTTCGCAGTATGTTCTGCTTGGCGCAGGAATGGATTCCTTCGCAATGCGCCGCCCTGAACTTGAAGAAGCGGTGAAGATCTATGAGGTCGATCATCCCAGTACCCAGGAATGGAAAAAGGGCAAACTGTCTGAGAACAGTTTCACCCCGCCGTCAAATGTGGTCTACATACCCATCGATTTCGAGAAGGAGTCTCTTGCGCAGGTGTTGACATCATCGCCTTTTCAAAATGAAATTCCAGCTTTTTTTTCCTGGCTTGGGACAACATACTATCTTACAAAAAATGCTGTTTTTGAAACCTTTAAAGCGATTTCTTCCTGTGCGGCAAAGGGCAGTGAGGTTGTATTTGATTATGCCTGCTCCGACGCCGATGGGCAGATGCCGGATACAAAAACCATCAAGAAGGTCAGAAGGTTTACAAAGCGTCGCGGTGAGGAAATGATTACCGCTTTTTGTCAGCAAGAGCTGTTTGATGAATTAAATAAAGTTGGTTTTGCGCTTCAGGAGGATCTGGATACGAACATGCAGAATGAAAGATATTTCGCAAACCGATCGGACGGCCTGGAAGCGATGCGGCATACACACATCGCTTCGGTGAAGCTGGAAAGGCCGATTAAAAGTTAACACATTGAATACAAAGAAAAAAGTTCAAGTTCGAGGCGCGCAAATTCTGCGGAATAGCTTGTTGGCGGCAGAAGAAGGCGCAACCTTTCGCACAGAAGTCGGCTTTTTACAAGGCCATCGAGCTTGTCTGAAAAAAAGAGGGAACTCTTTGGAGAAGTTTTTACGAATTACGCTTCTTGTTTTGATCGGTTGCATTTCGTTTCCAGCAGCGTGTTTCAGTGAAAATTTCAGGCTGAGCCGTGTGATCGACGGTGACACATTTGAAGTCATAGCGGCAAATGGGAAAAAGATACAGATCGATCTGGCGGGTATCGATGCCCCTGAAATGCCCGGGGGGAAAAAAATCAATGGCCAGCCTTTTTCTCAAAAAGCATTTAAAGCTCTATCTGAAATGATTCTGAATAAATCTTTTTCTTACAGAGCATACAGTCGTCTGGCAGATAACCGTATCCTTGCCGTTGTTGATTCAGAAGGAAAAAATGTTAATCTTGAGATGGTAAAAGCCGGGCTTGCGGAAGTATATCGGGGAGAACTGCCACATGGCTTTGATATTGAACCTTACAAAGCTGCGGAGAGGGAAGCAAAAGAGGCTGCAAGGGGCATATGGTCTCTCGGCAGTGTTTATATTTCTCCAAAGGTCTGGCGCAGAGCCAATCAGAATTGATGCAGTCGTAAAAAGCCGGCTGTGTGA
>CAZOEW010000196.1:0-6362 GCA_964578935.1 uncultured Desulfobacterales bacterium
TTATAAAGCTCACTCCGGACATTGTCTCCCCCTCTTCCACTTCTCGTTTTTATTTTAAAGAGTCTCTCGCTGTTGTGGCAGGACAATTATATGGGAGTCCAGTTTTTATGTCAATTATTTTTGAAGGAATCATTACCATCTGAAATAAGCGGTTAGGGGAAAACTTTCAGGAATTACAGCATCCGCTGCATCACTGTATCTTTCTGCTTATGGAGTACAGGTATAATTGCTTTTTGGAATACTGAAGACCCATTGTCGATGGGGAACTGATTTAAGGACTTCTCCGCAAAGCCATTCTCCAAATTCAATCAGGGAGCCACATCCGGCAGGCAATTCCTTGTCGGAAAATCATGACATCTTTGAGATTCTAGTAGTTCCAGCCGAGAATACCCAGGGCGATTATATTCATGGCAGCCGCGAGCGAATAGACCACGCAGACAGCAGCAATTTTAATCGCGTTCGTCTTTAAGCCGATCACCAGCATCGGGCTCAGGAAAAGAGGGAAATACCCTGCAAAAAAGATGGGCAGCACACCTGCCGCAGACAGTTTCCACCAGGGATATTCCCAGACCAGATGCCCACCGATATTGAGCAGGCACTCAACAAACACGCAGAAAGCCGCGTAGGTGATGGACCAGAACAATCGGTTCGGGATTCCCAGGATTTTTGTGTTTCTGTTTCCGGACAGTGTGTTGTAATAAATGATCCCGGCAATGGAAAACATGAACATGATTTCGATGTTCCAGCCCACAGTCGTACGAAGCGCTGTTTCTCCCGGGGTGGTCCAGAAAGCGGAATGCCCGGATAAATGAAATATCCAGCCGTTGATGGTTTCAAACAGAAAATCCACACCAAAAAGCGTCAGGCCTGCAAAAACAGCGTCCCAGTTTCCCGATTCCCTTGCCTTCTGAATCTCTGTAGTGTAGATATAAAAAACAATTGCCAGAAGGGGGATAACATACCACTTGATCGTTGAAAGATCTCTGAGGCCTGCCAGCGCAAGCTCGGATGCAGATGTCATAAAAACCTCCTCATACGTGCAGGGCAAGAAAGCCGGCACCGGAAAAGCAGCTGAACCGGAATCGGCATGATGAATTTTTTCGTTCTGATCCCCATTACGGGTCGATACGATATTTTCATCTATTCAATTCACATTTTGAAATAAATGTCAAAGGCAGAGGGAATGCATAGCCTGTGGAGCTGGTGGCTGATCAATTCAGAAGAGCCATGATAATTGTTTAAAATGAAAGTCGGGGCATTTTCGATGTTGTGATTTGGCTGCGGCAATCTATTTGATTCCATCGTTATTTGTGGTAAGCATTCATGACGGGCGTTTAGAAGGAATTGAATGCATATCAGAAGGCTTGAAAAAAATCTGACCGTTTGAAACATAGAAACATCAACGCATCCGGAGAAAATTTTGAAATCATGAACTCCTTCCCGATTAAGCAGATACTATCGACCCTGATCCTGATAACCGCCGGCAGTTTCCTGTGCGCGATAGCCGTAAATGGAATTCTTGTTCCGCTCGGCTTTCTGAGCGGAGGGTTCATAGGCGTTGCCATACTGGTTTACGATGTTTTCTCTGTCCTGGAAGTGGGATGGATATACCTGTTCATCAATATTCCCATTTATCTTTTTGCCTGGATTTATGTCGGGAAACGCTTTTTTATATACAGCATCGCCGGGGTGTTAATTTTCTCAACCGTCATCACCCTTGTTCATCCAGCCCTTGCAATCCAGGACAAAATTCTCGCAGCGATACTGGCAGGTATCCTTTCAGGCGCGGGCGGCGGGATTATTCTTCGATCATTAGGATCGGCAGGTGGCCTCGATATTCTTTCCGTAATACTGATGAAGCGATTTTCGATTCAGCTGGGAACAACCGTATTATTTTTCAATTTGGCCTTGTTATGTTTAGCCGCGCTTCTCTTTTCTCTTGAAGCCGCTCTGTACACGCTGGTTTTTATGTACGTCAGTTCCAAGGTTTTAAATATAATGGTAACCGGGCTCAGCCAGAGAAAATCCGCTTTTATTATTTCCCCGCGAGGGGAAGAAATTGCAAAGGCAATAATGTCCCAGTTTGGACGGGGCGTTACCCTTATAGAGGCAGAGGGAGGATTTTCCGGTCGCGAAGAAAAAATGCTCTATACGGTTTTCACGTTCATGGAGCTGTCCCGGTTAAAACAGATTATACGAGAACAGGACCCAAATGCGTTTGTCGTCGTTAATGAGACACTCGAAGTCATGGGACATGGTATCGGCAACCAGCCCCACTGGTGATTTTGTTCATCGAACTGCGAACACGTTGAGATAAATCTGCAAAAAAAAGCAATGCTATCCCGGCCTGTTTATCATCGATCCCGCTGTTACTTATATCCGCCACCAGGGAGTTCCCGAGACCTCATTTATATGGATTTGATTTTTTTGATCTCATCTGAAAGAAGTATTCTGCAGTAGCGGCAGAGCTGATCGGATTTTTTGTCTACGTCCTGTATGCATCGGCAGTAATGCATGATGCAGGAAGAATCCCTGCAGTGCCTTAGATTAAACGCATGCCCCAGTTCATGAACCGCCTCTTTGCAAACCCTTGATTGAAGGGCCTCTTGGGGGTTAACCGGCGAAAGAGACTCTTCCAGCCGATGTGTGGATATAATGGCGGCTCTGCCCCCGAGCTGGGCTTCTCCGTAAACGTATGTTAAGATAGGAATAAAGAGGTCAACCTTCGTTACAGCCAGTATTTTTAAGGATTTCGTGAGATTGCTTCTGGATAGCATCTCAAGAATCAGGGTTGAGTTATATTGATCCCGATCATGGTCATACGCAAATGAAACATCGGAGAGAAGGGATATGACTTGTGTGGGAAAGCCGAAGATCCTGCTTACCTCACTGCCCGCGATTTCAAAAAGTGAGTTTTCGAAATCCCCTACCGGCGAAATGGCAATCGTATGTTCAGGAAGGACTTTCAACTTGATTTATCAATACCGTAACTCTTAATTTTATTGTATAGCGTGGAACGGTCAACCTCGAGGATTTTAGCGCTTTTCGAGATATTCCATTTGTTTTCCTTTAAAATGTTCATGATATGAAGTTTTTCTACTTCCCTGAGAGAAGAACTTCCCGGCTGTTTCTGGTACTCAGCTCTGAAGAGAGGAAGATCTCCGGGTTGAATGCTTCTGCCCTTACCGACAACCACAGCCCGCTCGATGGCATTTTCAAGTTCTCTCACATTGCCCGGCCATTCATACATCATTATTTCATCCATTGCGTCTCGGCTGATGGTGTTGATCTGTTTTTTTGTTTCCTGCGAAAAGCGTCTTATGAAATGCTCGGTAAGAAGAGGTATGTCTTCTTTACGCTTGCGCAGCGGAGGCATTTTGAAAGAGATGACATTCAAGCGGTAGTAAAGGTCTTCTCTGAAAATGCCTTCTTGAACAGCTTCCTCCAGATTTCGATTTGTCGCGGCGATAACACGGAAATCGGCCGTAATGGGTTGTGTGCCCCCTACGCGGTAAAAAACACGATCTTCAAGGACACGAAGAAGATCGATCTGCATCCGCATACTGATTTCACCGATTTCATCGAGAAAAATAGTGCCGCCGTGCGCCAGTTCCAGCCTTCCTTTTTTGGTTTCGCTGGCATCGGTAAATGCGCCCTTCTGGTGCCCGAAGAGTTCGCTTTCCATGAGATGTTCGGGAATGGAACCGCAATTGACAACCACAAAAGGGCCTTCAGAAAGAGGACTGGCGGTGTGGATGGCCTTTGCTGCAAGACCTTTCCCTGTTCCGGTTTCACCAAGTATCAGGACCGTCGATTCGACAGGAGCAATATCCTGAATAAGATCGAAAACTTCCTGCATCGGAAGTGATTGTCCGATCATACTTTCAAATCGTGTTCTGTCCTTATACTGTTCTTTCAGATAGAGGTTTTCCCTTGCCTGCGCCTGATATTTGATGATCTTATTGATGAGAACACCCAGTTCATTTGGATCAAAAGGTTTCAGCAAATAGTCATATGCTCCGTTTTTCATGGCTTCGATCGCGGTTGGAATAGAACCGTATGCGGTGATCATTACGACTTCCACATCCGAATCACTTTCTTTCACATTCTTTAAAACTTCAAGTCCGCTGATGCCGCCCATTTTGATATCAACCAGCAAAATATCGAAGCGTACCGTTTTTATTTTTTCAAGGGCTTCTTCACCGCTGCCTGCTTTTTCAACAAGGTGTCCATCCCTTTCAAGCCACCCCGCAAGAGATTCCCTCATAATTACTTCATCATCAACGATCAGAATTTTTGTACCGTTCATTAAGAGACCTCCATGTTACTTCTTCGCAGCAGATTTTGAATGTATCGGAAGCTCGATTGAGAAACTTGTACCTTTGTCCTTAGAGGACTTGACATTAATGACGCCGCCATGTTCTTCAATGATCCCGTAAACAACCGAAAGACCAAGCCCCACTCCTTTGCCTTTCTTTTTGGTTGTGAAAAAAGGCTCAAAAACCTTTGGAAGGTTATCCGGAGGTATTCCGATCCCGGTATCTTTAAAAATGGTTTTTACCGTATTTTTTTTCACGGAATGACTTGTTTTGATACTGAGAACACCGCCACCCGAAGATTCAATCGCTTCGGCCGCGTTTGATACAATATTCATAAAAGCCTGCAGAATCTGGTCTTCTGAGCCTTTGATATCCGGCAGTTTCGGATCCAGGTTGGTTTTGATTTCCGCGCCGTCGATTTTTAGAAGATTCGAATTAAGAAAAATCGTCTTTTCGATAAGCTGGTTGATATTGATCTTTTTGAGCTCCATCTTGGATTGACGGGAGAAGGCAAGGAGATTGGATACGATCCGGCTGGTTCGTCTGGTTTCCGTTTCCATGAGATCCAGATACTGTTCGAACGGATTGCCTTTTTTTGAGCTTAGTCCATCCTCTTTTATGATTCGTTTTATCAGCATAATCAGGTTGAGTATCC
Organism: uncultured Desulfobacterales bacterium; assembly: GCA_964578935.1. Lineage (GTDB taxonomy): Bacteria > Desulfobacterota > Desulfobacteria > Desulfobacterales > SURF-7 > JAQYVL01. The sequence goes on from CAZOEW010000196.1 coordinate 4,975, forward strand.
CGGCAATCGGATTGTTGATCTCATGCACAACCGAGGCTGAAAGTTTTCCTAGGGATGCCATTTTATCCTGATGAAGGAGTTTCGTATGGGTTTCCTTAAGCTGCCTGGTTCTTTCTTCGACCATCTTTTCCAGTCTTCTGGTGATCTCGGCTTCTTCCTGTTTGCTTTTTGTAATATCTCTGCTGATGTGGATAAATTTGGAAATTTTCCCATCTTTTTCCCACACGGGATAGAGGTTGACTTCGTAATATCGCTTTTCGCCGTTCGGCATTCGACGGGTCTGCACCTGGCGGCACTGTCTTTTGTTCCGGATGACATCTTTCAGCGGGCAGTTAACGTTGCTTTCGTCGCACGGATGATCGATCTTATGATAAATCTCGTAGCATTTTTTTCCGATGACGTTTTTGCGGCTGTATCCTGTTTTCTGGAGAAAGGCTTCATTGACTTCGACAACTTTCATATCCGGTGTCAGAACCAGGATAAAGTCACGAATCCCGTCAATGATGGTCTCGATCTCTTTGGTTCGCTCCCTGAGTTTTCGCTCCTCAAGGCTGATTGCGATCCATAGAATTTCAAAGGTTTGGAATGATAATAGCCTGATATTCTTTGGTTTTGTTGCAAGAACATCCTCTAATATTTCGATTTCCGGAGTCATCAGGATCAGCAGCTGCAGGTTATAGTCGGGGGAGTACAGCTGATGGTAGTCGGTCACGGTTTTGAGCCCGATTTTTTCCGCGAATAAAATTCCAGGCGCATTGGGGTCAGGGTCTGCGACGGCGATTATTTTAGCATCGATTTCGTGGCGATATTCAAATGTTGATTTTGTAAGAAAATCTTTGCAGAACGTGCCGCCGCCGATAAGGGCTATATTCATGATAACATGTTTTTTAGACAACATTAACTCCCTTTTTGCAGGGGGACTGCCGGGTTTATTGTAGAGCCGCCGAACCGATAAAACAAGTCTGTTTGTTGAAAGCCATGGTCGTGTCATGGCATCGTCGTTGTCATTCTGCCGACAATTTCAGTTTTGCGAAACCCTATCATGGCCGGTATTCCGGTTTCAAGGTAAAATTCTACCGGGATTGTGAACGCTTGATTTTATTTCCATCCCCCTAAAATCGTGCTATTGGTCTTGATAAATTGGGGTTGACAAAATTTGATATTGATGGGAAGAACGTTGTAACTACCACGGAACAGTGTATTTTAACGCAGAAAGACCTTCTTGAATGATAAAGTAAGAAAACGTGTTTGGAGGGTGTATGGCCAAGAAAGTCATTGGATCTGTTATGGTTTTAGGCGGGGGTATTGCAGGAATGCAGTCCGCTTTAGACCTTGCCAACTCAGGATACTATGTATATCTCGTTGAAAAGTCATCAGCCATTGGAGGG
>CAZOEW010000197.1:0-6361 GCA_964578935.1 uncultured Desulfobacterales bacterium
TTGGGCAGATATCGATCGTTTTCAAACTGACTGACATGGGTCCGGTACTTGTCCCATTCAATTTTTTTATTTTCGATAAACTTATTATGGACATGATCGCCCAGCACCTTTTTCAACAGTTCACTCTTCTCGGTAAGAAGAATGGCTGCATACAAATTATCCGGCAGATTCATAATCCCACGTGCAATCCGCTCATCTGGTTTCATTTCGAAAATATCTTCTTCGATGGGATCCGGCAGTTCATATTTTTTTTCGATTCCCTCCATACCTGCACCAAGCATGGCTGCAAAGGCAAGATAAGGATTGCATGCCGGATCCGGTGATCTGAACTCAATCCGTGTCGCGGTTTCTTTCCCCGGTTTGTACATTGGCACACGGACCATGGCTGAACGGTTTCTTCTTGCCCACGAAACATATACAGGAGCTTCATATCCGGGCACCAGCCGTTTATAAGAGTTAACCCATTGATTTGTAATAGCCGAAATTTCAGGCGCATGGCGCATCAAACCGGCGATATAATGCTTGGCGGTATCCGAGAGATGGTTTTCATCTTTCGGGTCGTAAAATGCATTGCGCTCCCCCTTGAAGAGTGATTGATGGACATGCATTCCGCTGCCGTTTTCACCGGCTACGGGCTTTGGCATGAAGGTGGCATAAACTCCGTTCTGCCGGGCGATCTCTTTTACAACCAGACGATACGTCATTGTTTTATCCGCCATTCTAAGGGCCTCGTCGTATCGCAGGTCGATTTCATGTTGACTGGGTGCCACTTCGTGATGGCTGTACTCCACCTGGATTCCCATTGCCTGAAGCGCGAAAATCGTCTCCCGCCTGAGATTGCTGCCCATATCAACCGGTCTGGAATCAAAATATCCCCCTTTATCCAGAAACTCCGGCTTTGTATCATCTTTAAAATAAAAATATTCCAGTTCAGGCCCTACATAGAAGATGTAGCCTTTGTCGTGAACTTTCTTTAACAGACGTTTTAATACATACCGCGGATCACCCTTATAGGGTGTTCCATCCGGATTCAATATATCGCAGAAAACGCGCGCCACCGGTTGATCTCCGCTTCTCCAGGGAACCAGCTGAAGCGTCGTTGGATCTGGTTTTGCGATCATATCGCTCTCTTCAATTCTCGCGAACCCTTCAATGGAAGAACCGTCAAACCCCATTCCTTCCGTTAATCCCTCGTCCAGTTCGGATGGGGTCACGGCAAAGCTTTTCAAAAATCCCAAAACATCCGAAAACCAGAATTGAATAAAACTGACATTGTTTTCTTTTACATATCGGATTACATCTTCCGCATTTCTACATAGGATGGACATATTGAAAAATCCTTTCAAATAAAAAATAATTCATTTTCATGTCTTAAGCACTAAAAATAACTTGAGCTATCCCAGCAATGGGTACATAGTTTTTCTTTAGGCAGACCGACCGCCTCTATCATATCATCCATGCGCTGATAAACAAGAGATGTAAGCCGTAATTTTTTTCGGATGTTTTCAATCATCATGAGGTTTTTGTCTGAACCGCTTGTCGCGTACAAATCCAGATTTTGATCTTCCCGTCCTTCAATCTCCTGAATCGCCTTCCGGCCGGCAAGATCCATTGTGGATCTGGAGGTTGAAAAATTCAAAAACTCACAAGGATAGATCAGTGTCGGACATGCCGGACGCATATGGACTTCTTTGGCCCCATAATCGAACAGGATCTGGACATTCTCCTTCAGCTGGGTTCCACGAACAATGGAATCTTCACAGAACAGAATCCGTTTCCCTTCTATGAGCGACCGTACGGGAATCAGTTTCATACGGGCGACCAGATCCCGAATCCCCTGGCTCTGGGGCATAAAGCTTCTCGGCCATGTTGGTGTGTATTTAACAAATGCCCTCCGGTAGGGTATTCCCTTTTCATTTGAATACCCAAGTGCGTGCCCGATACCGGAATCAGGAATTCCGGAAACAAAATCAATCTCCACCGAATCATTCAAAGCCAGTGCGCGGCCGCATCGGTATCTGACCTCTTCAACACTGACCCCCTCATAGGTGGATGCCGGATATCCGTAATAAATCCATAAAAAGGTGCAGATTTGCATCTTATTGCCTGCCGGCTTTTTCTGCTCATATCCATCAGCGTTCACCCTGACAATCTCACCGGGCCCCAGGTCTCTCTCGATATCAAAACCCAGATTCGGAAAGGCACACGCTTCGGAGGATACCGCAAATCCGCCTTCTTTCTTGCCGATTAAAAGCGGAGTTCTCCCCAGCTTATCCCTTGCCGCATAAAGCCCTTCCTCGGTAAGCAGCAGCATTGAGCAAGAACCCTCAATGGATTCCTGAGCATGCTGAATCCCATCCGTAAAAGTCGCTTCCCTGCAAATAAGCATGGCCACCAGTTCGGTCGGGTTGATGCTGGGGCCGCTCAATTCTGAAAAATGCTGACGATTTACAAAAGCTTTCCCGGCGAGCGACTCCAGGTTGTTGATTTTTCCAACGGTTGCAATTGCAAACTGTCCTAAATGAGAGCTGATAACCATGGGTTGTGCATCGGTATCACTAATGACACCGATACCGATATTGCCTTTGAACTTTGGCAGGTCCCCTTCAAATTTATTCCGAAAATAAGCGTTTTCAATATTGTGAATTGACCGCTCAAAGCCATCAACGCCCTTTACCGCCAAACCGCCGCGACGGGTCCCGAGGTGTGACAGGTAATCGGTCCCGTAAAACAGGTCGCTGACGCAATCTCCCGCGGAAACGCACCCAAATACTCCACCCATTCATTTACCTCCTGCTAATCCAGTCCTTCATGATAATCCTGTAACGATCGAACCGATGTTGCCCCCTCCCGTCTTTTGGCAATGCCTCTTGCGGCTGCCACAGCGGCTGCGGTTGTTGTAATATATGGTGTTTTATATTTAATTGCTGTTTTTCGAATATAGGAATCATCCTCCTGACTGGCTTTGCCGCTCGGAGTATTGATAACAAGCTGAATCTCTCCATTTTTAATTGTATCCACGATATCCGGACGACCATGGCCGATTTTAGAGATTTGTTCCGCCGTTATTTTATGATCCGTCAGAAACTGCTGCGTTCCTTTTGTTGCCAGAATTCTGAATCCTAAATCCTGGAACAATCGCGCCGTCGTGATCACACCAGGCTTATCGACATCGGCGACCGTGATCAGAACACAACCTTCTAATGGAAGCGGAACCTGGGTGGCCTCCTGAGCTTTATAATAAGCCAGGCCGAAAGAATCCGCCAGCCCCAGCACCTCACCGGTTGACCTCATCTCCGGCCCCAGCACCGGATCCACCTCCGGAAACATATTGAAGGGGAAAACCGACTCCTTGACTCCAAAATATCCGGGAGATTTGGATGAAATCCTTACGTCGGACAGTTTTTTACCCAGTATCATCTGGGTTGCGATACGGGCCATCTGGATATTGCAGACTTTTGAAACCAGGGGAACGGTTCTTGATGCACGAGGATTCGCTTCCAGGATATAAACCGTATCATTTGCAATGGCATACTGAATGTTCATCAAACCGACAACCTTGAGGGTCACCGCAATCTTTCGGGTATATTCACAGATGGTCTCAATGTGCTTCTGGGGGATGCTCACCGGGGGTATCACGCAGGCTGAATCTCCGGAATGCACACCGGCCAGCTCGATATGCTCCATAACAGCCGGGACAAAAGCATCCTGGCCGTCCGCGATCGCATCCGCTTCGGCTTCAATAGCGTTCTCCAGAAACTTATCGATCAGAATCGGTCGTTCCGGAGAAACCGCTACGGCCGCGGTCATATAGTATCTGAGCATCTCTTCATCCTGCACCACTTCCATGGCACGGCCCCCCAGCACGAATGAAGGTCTGACCATCAGCGGATATCCGATTTTTCGAGCGATTTCAAGTGCCTCTTCCATTGTGCTGGCGACGCCTGATTCCGGCTGAGGAATTCCCAGTTCGGCAATGATCTCGCGAAAACGATCCCGATCTTCGGCAAGGTCAATGGTTTCCGGTGAGGTACCAAGAATGTTGACCCCTGCTTCGGCGAGTTCATTGGCAATATTCAATGGCGTCTGCCCTCCAAACTGCACAATGATTCCTTCCGGCTTTTCCTTGGCGTAGATACTCAGGACATCCTCAACCGTCAACGGCTCAAAATACAGCTTGTCTGAGGTATCATAGTCCGTTGATACGGTCTCTGGATTACAGTTCACCATAATCGATTCAAAACCGGCATCCCGAATGGCAAAGGCCGCGTGTACACAGCAGTAGTCGAATTCGATCCCCTGCCCGATCCGGTTTGGACCGCCTCCGAGAACCATAATTTTTTTCCGATCGCTGATCTGTACCTGATTCGGCGCATTGTATGTGGAGTAATAATAAGCTGCGTTCTCGACACCACTGACCGGAACCGGCTCCCATGCCTGAACAAGGCCTAAAGCGATTCGTCTCTCTCGAATCTCTTTTTCGGAAATCTTGAGAAGCTGTGCCAGATATTTATCGGAGAACCCGTCCTTTTTAGCCTTTACCAGAAGATCATCCGGCAGCATTTCATTCCGGAAGGTCAATATTTCCTCCTCCAGATCAACCAGCTCCTTCATCTGTTCGATAAACCAGGGTTTGATATGGGTTAATTCATACAGGGCATGAATCTCAGCCCCTTTTCGCAGGGCTTCATACAGGATAAACTGACGTTCGCTGGAGGCCGTACCAAGCAAATTCATCAGCTCATTCAACGGTTTCCGGTTAAAGTCCTTGGCAAAACCAAAACCATACCGATTGCTTTCAAGAGATCGGATAGCCTTTTGAGCTGCCTCTTTGTAAGTTTTTCCGATGCTCATCACTTCGCCGACAGCCCGCATCTGCGTTCCCAGAACGTCTTCAACGCCTTCAAATTTTTCAAACGCCCACCTTGCGAACTTGACGACCACGTAATCACCGGAAGGGGTATATTTTTCGAGTGTCCCTTCCCGCCAATAGGGGAGTTCATCCAATGTCAACCCCCCTGCAAGAAGCGAAGAGACAAAAGCAATGGGAAATCCCGTCGCTTTGGAAGCCAGTGCGGATGATCGAGAGGTACGTGGATTAATCTCGATCACCACGACCCGGTCGCTTTCGGGGTCATGAGCAAACTGGACGTTCGTTCCGCCGATCACCTCTATTGCTTCGACAATCGCATACGAATAAGCCTGTAATCGCTGCTGCAGCTCGGAAGAAATGGTAAGCATGGGTGCCGTGCAATACGAGTCTCCCGTATGAATACCCATGGCATCCACATTTTCGATAAAGCATACGGTAATCATCTGGTTTTTGGAATCCCGGACAACCTCCAGTTCAAGTTCTTCCCAACCCAGAACAGATTCCTCGACCAGCACCTGATTGACAAGGCTGGCAGCCAGACCCCGCGCGGCAATTATCTGCAGATCTTCTACATTGTAGACCATTCCACCGCCGGTTCCTCCCATTGTATACGCAGGCCGAATCACAACCGGATAGCCAAGTTGTTCAGCGACCAGTAACGCATCTTCAACCGTATTTACGGTTTTACTCTTCGGCATATCGATCCCGAGGCGCTCCATCGTCTCCTTGAATGCAGTCCTGTCCTCTCCGCGTTTTATCGCATCTACATTGACACCGATAACTTTTACGCCATATTTTTCCAGTACGCCTTCGCGCGCCAACTCCGAAGAGAGATTGAGACCCGATTGGCCGCCAAGATTGGGTAAAAGGGCATCCGGTCGTTCCAGGGCGATAATTTTGGTTAAAACCTCTACATTGAGAGCCTCGATATACGTTTTATCCGCAGTCCCCGGATCGGTCATAATGGTAGCAGGATTCGAATTAACAAGCACGATTTCATACCCAAGGCTCCGCAGGGCTTTGCAGGCCTGGGTTCCTGAATAGTCAAATTCGCAGGCCTGACCGATAATAATAGGCCCTGACCCGATGATTAATACTTTCTTAATGTCTTTACGCTTCGGCATATCACCTCCGAATAAAATTATTTAGGACAAGTTCAAGCCTCTCTTTCTTGTCCGGTATCAGGCAAACCGAAATGATAATCGAAAAAAAGCATTTGTGGCTTCACAGATTAAAATTCAGGTCCGACAGTCTCGTCACAAGCCGGCAAGTCCGGCTCAGAGATATTGGGCAGAAGGAGCCGATTTTCAATTCCCTGTTTCACAAGAAGAAACGATGTGCCCCGGGCGCGGCAAAAAAGCAATCTATTCCTGACCCATCGGCCCATTTCAAGCAACTTCAACTCCCGCCATGTCTGGGATAAACAACGTATCAAAAATGCTCATACCGACATACTTTGCTCATTCATGAAAATCAAGGCAAAAGGCG
>CAZOEW010000198.1:0-6328 GCA_964578935.1 uncultured Desulfobacterales bacterium
TGGCTTGATCCCCAAACAACAGTTCACCGCCGGTTGCGGTCAGGATATCCTGGACTGTAAAAGGAAGTGGTCGATTCATATGCCCCTGTTTTTTAATGCGTTTCCCGCTACAATACGATCGTCGAAGGGAAATTTTTCAACGCCTACAATCTGATATGTCTCATGTCCTTTTCCGGCGATCAGAACCGTATCACCCGAAATCGATACTGCTATCCCGGCTTCAATCGCTTTTTTTCTATCCGGCTCAATACAGTAACCCCGGTCATGCTCACCGGCTTTCAAATCTACCGGCAGGGCGACCTTCTTTATTCCGGAAGCAATCTCCTCGATGATTGCCATAGGATTTTCTGTTCTTGGGTTGTCCGATGTAATGATGGAAAGATCCGAGTATTCTCCTGCAATTTTACCCATCATGGGCCGTTTGGACCGATCCCTGTCTCCGCCGCACCCGAATACGCAAATCAGCCTTCCTGATGTCAGGGCTCTCAGGGTTGAAAGTACGTTTTCCAGAGCATCAGGAGTATGCGCGTAATCAACAAACACAAAACGGCCTGAATGATTTTCCACCGGCTCGAGCCGTCCCGGAACTCTTGTAAATGTTTCAATCCCTTTTGCTATCGCTGAAACCGGAAGGCCGATTGCAAGCCCGGCACCGGTCGCGCATAAAATATTGTCCAGGTTAAAACGACCTACAAGAGAAGAGCGAAACTCAAAGTTACCGGCAGGGGTTGTAATCAAGCCGCCAATACCGTCCAGATTGAAAGTAACGTCGACCGCGCTGACCTGATGCCTGTCCGGTGTGCCGATGGTAATGATCTCCGGCTTGGCCTCCCGGGATTCCAGAATTTCCCGCAGATCCTCCCCTTCTTTATTCAGGCAATTGATAACCGCAAAGGCCGGTTCTGCTATCCTGCTCTTGTCCAGGCTTTCCGTAAAAAGTCTTTTTTTACATGCCCAGTACGATGCCATATCTCCGTGGTAATCCAGGTGATCCTGGCTCAAATTTGTAAATACCCCGATACGGATACGGATATTTCTGATCCTTTCAAGATCGATCGCATGGGAGGAGACCTCCATGACGACATGAGTGATATCTTCGTCCGACATTTCAGATAAAATCTCATGAAGATCCGCCGATTCAGGCGTAGTCATCGGATTATTAAAAACTCGATCTAAAAATCGATAATTGATGGTCCCGATTACGCCGCATCTGATTTTTGACTGAAGAAGCATGCTTTCGATCAGATATGACGTGGTTGTTTTACCGTTTGTTCCGGTTATCCCGATAACCGTAAGTTTCTCGGACGGATGAAGGAAAAATTTCGCAGCGACTCCTGAAAGCGCCTTCCTTGCATTATCCACTTTTACAAGGATGGCTTTTTTTTGAACCGGTTTTTCGATAATCACCGCTGCCGCTCCCCTGTCAAGCGCCTGATCGATATAATCATGACCATCTGTTTTAAAGCCCGGTATGGCTACAAATAACCCTCCCGGCCGAACCTGATCCGCCCTGTAGTGAATGGAAACGATCTCCGGATCAGATGTTTTTCCGGTCCCGGAAACATGATTCACGTTGATCGCTTTGAGGAGCTCCGACAGTCTCATCCGTTTGCTCCTTTATCCCGGGAAGCGATCAGCCGGCCTTCATTTTTCAACGGTTTCCGGATACTCGGCGGTATGTTCAGATAGTTAAGCGTATCGTATGCGATTTTTCTGAATGCCGGTGCCGCAACCGTCCCCCCGTAGTGTGCCTTTTCGGGTTCATCGACAGCGACTATAATCGCCACAGCAGGATTTTCAGCCGGAGCGAACCCGACAAAAGAGGATACATATTTCCCCCGTGCATACCTCCCGCTTTTATCGATCTTTTGGGCCGTGCCGGTTTTACCGCAAACCGTATACCCCTCAAGAGCCGCATTGACACCGGTACCGCCTTCGTCAATAACCGTCTGCATGATCCTTCTTATGGTTCCGGCTGTTTCGGGTGAAATCACCGTTCTCACTCTTTGAGGATGAAAATTTTTAACCAGTCTTCCATTACGATCGGTTATCGCCTTAACCACATAAGGCTTCATCAAAATGCCGTTATTGGCTATTGAAGAAACAGCGGTGATGAGCTGGATGGCTGAAACCGATATACCCTGGCCAAATGAGATCGCGCCGGCATCGATTTTGGACCACCTGGAATACGAGGACAATGTTCCGGATGTCTCACCAGGGCAATCGATTCCGGTTTTCTCTCCAAACCCGAAATTCCGGAGGGCATGATACAGGTTATCCTTTCCGATACTCTCGGCGATCTTGACCGTCCCGATATTGCTTGAATATTTTACGATCTGCTGAAGAGAAAGCCAGCTGTATGCGTGAGTATCATTGATAAAATTTCTGCCGACTCGATATCTTCCGTTTTCACAATAAAAAATGGTGTTTGGACTGCAGACTCCGGACTCGATCGCGGCAGCTGCCAGGAAAATTTTCATGGTGGAACCCGGTTCAAAAGGATCCGTAATCGCCCGGTTGCGCCACAGGTTGCGGTCAAACTTTCGATAATTATTGGGATTGAAATGGGGGAAGTGCGCGAGAGCCAGTACCGCCCCGGATGACGGCTCCATGACAACAGCGATTCCTGACTTTCCGGAATGGGTTTTGACGGCTTCATCGAGAGCGCATTCGGTAATGTATTGGATTGCCTTGTCAATGGTGAGAACGAGATTGTTTCCATTATATTCCGCAAGAACTTTTTGTTCCGAATCAACCCCCCGTCCAAGGGCATCCCGAATAACCGTCTGCTTTGCTGTCGCACCATTCATGTAGTCATTGTAATAGTATTCCAGGCCTTCAAGCCCCTGCCCGTCTATGCCGGAAAAACCAAGAACCTGTGCGCCGAATGAACGGTTTGGATATACACGGCTGTGTTCGGTAATGAAACCAATTCCTGCCAGATTAAGAGACTTAATCATGTTCGCTTCTTTTGGGGTTGCATAGCGCTTTACCCAGACAAAAGAATGCTTTGACAAAAACTTCTTTTTTAGATTTTCGCTGCGGAGGTTTAAAATTTTAGCGATGGATCCGGCTGCTTCTTCGGCATTTTCGATTGCACCCGGAAAGGCCCCGATTGATGTGACATCGATGCTCACAGCCATCTCTCGATACTTGGAATCAAATATCGTTCCCCGTTTACCGGTCGCGACAAAAGATCTTTTATATTGTCTGGCTGCTTTTTCAGACAGCCATGTTCCTTTTAAAACATGAAGTTGAACCGCTCTTGCTAAAATGACAGAATACAGCAGACTAAAAAATATGCCGATCAGTATGATACGAAGCCGTATATTTTTTTTGTCCGCTTTTTTCATGGGATAACGATTATCTGACCTGGTTCCGGCATCACCAATTTGAGCTTCTCCCTTGCAATCCTTCCGATTCTATCCGGGGATTTCAGACCGGCCAGCTCAACCCTCAAATTTTTTTGTAAGTTTAACAAATTTTTATTTCTTCTCTTTTCATCAGTAATTTTATACCCTGTCTTTGTGCACTGCACACGGCACCAGGTATAAAAAAGAAGCTCCCCCATCAGGATGAGGATAAGTACGATCCAGATACCGATGGAGACGGGGGAGCGAAACTTCTTTTTGGCCTTTTTCATATGTTCAAACAACAAATGCGACTATCGTTAAATTTTCTCAACCACCCGAAGTCTCGTATTTCGAGACAGCGGATTTTCCGCGATTTCCCTGTCCGACGGCTTGAGAGCTTTCGGAGTTAAAACACGAACAAGTTTTTTTCTGCCGCAATTGCATTGGGGAAAATCAGAGGGACAGATACATCCCTTTTCCAATCTCTTGAAACTGTGTTTTACAATCCGATCTTCAAGCGAATGAAACGAGAGAATACAAAGGCGGCCTCCGGGATTCAGCATTTCAACCGCAGTCTCTGAAAACGTTTCCAGCACTTCAAGTTCCCGGTTGACTGCAATTCTAAGCGCCATAAAAACTTTTGTCGCAGGATGAATAGTCCTGCCGGGTTTTCTTTTTCTTGGAACCACACTGCAGACAATGTCCGCCAGCTGTTTACTGGAACGAATCGGATGCCTGTTCCTCTCCTTGACAATTTTTCTTGCTATCGGGCGCGCCCATCTTTCATCGCTGTTTTTTCTGAAAAGAGTGGCAAGCGCTTTTTCATCAAACCGGTTAATGATATCTTCAGCCGTCGTCGATGAGGTGACATTCATCCGCATATCGAGAGGTTCATCCCGCATAAAACTAAACCCGCGCCCGCTGTTTTCTATTTGATTGAGAGAGAGTCCCAGATCGAGCAGAATGCCATCTACAACCGAGATATCGAACTGAGCCAGAATACTTTTGAGATTAACAAAATTATCGTGAACCAGGTGCACATGATCTTGGAACGGGGACAGAACGTCTTTCGCATTTTGGACGGCATCCATATCCTGGTCGATTCCGATCAGCGTTCCACCGGGTGTTATTCTCTCAAGAATCAATCCGGCATGACCGCTGCCACCGAGCGTTCCGTCAACATAGATTTTACCCGGCCGGCAGTTCAGCATCTCGACCGTCTCTTCGGGCATGACGGATATGTGCCGATATGGCATGATATTACAGCCCTAATTTTGCAATTTCGTTTCTGACACCCTCCCCCATCATATCTTCTTCCATCCTCAGATTTTCAGCTTCCCAATTTTCGCGAGACCAGATTTCAAAATGGTCCAGAACACCGACAAGCACGATCTCCTTTTTCACACCCGCGTAATGCCTCAGCGTAGGAGGTACAAGGATACGCCCCTGTTTATCGCAATTACATTCAAATGCGCCGCCGATGAAGACCCTTCTGAAACGGCGCATGGCTTCACTTTTTTCAGCCAGGGAAAGAATTTTGTCTTCGATCTTTTTCCACTCTTCGAATGTATAGGCAAAGAGGCTCAGATCCATCCTGGACAACATCACGCCGTCGCCGCCGCCGGCCTTGATAACATCACGAAATCTTGCCGGAATGATCATCCGCCCTTTGGCATCGATTGTATGGAAGGAGCTACCTCGAAACATAATTCACCATAATGCACCACTTTTATCCACATTGTTTGCTATAACTACATTATTTGGTGAAACTGTCAAGAAAAAAAATAGATATTTTTTAAAATTTTTAAATAATTAACGTGCATTAAAACCAAATCAATGAGGTGGTTAAAAGTGGATTATTTGGCAGTTCTCATCCAGACTATCGGAGACAGTACGGAAAATGTTAGAATTGCGTTTAAAAACAATAGGTAATAAAAAATAGAGGCGGGCGCTTAAGAAGAGGCACATCAAAAAGCAAATTGATTTCAAGCAGCAATACAGTTTGTTTCTACAAACCAGCCGGTTGAACAGACACTTCAGACCTCATGAAATATATCGAGAGGAATCACATGGCGTTTTTCGGAAATTTCCCGTGTAGCACCAATCTTCCACCGGACAGAATCGGTATTTTTGTTCAAAAGCCGCATAATTCCTTTTGCCAGATCGGCAATGTTAATCACCGGATGGCGTGAGAATACTTCGGGCAGGCCATACGTAAGGTTGCAGGCAAGACATTTTCCGGGCCGCTGTTCAAGATGGAATTCAAACTGAAGCACATTTTCCTTTGCGCTCTTGAATTTCAAAGAAATATCATACGCTCCGTCCGATGCATCCCCGTAAAGAGCATCAAAAAAGACATCTGCCCGGTCTTTCGGGAAAAGACCGTCCAGCTTCTCTGTTGAAAAAACTTCATGCAACAGATTGTTATCCATCATCCTCAAACCCCATGTTGTAAAAAAAATATTGAATTACTCAAAAAAACAATCCGTCACAATACACCAGCCGGCAAGACGCGTCAAATACAAAGGAAAAAACGGACTTTTTTTGCCTTGCAAATCCATCCCATTTCATATACTTAAGTTTTCTCGGTCGAGACTGAATTGTTTCTCCGGGGCATAAAACAACAAGCCTGGGTGGCGGAAAAGGTAGACGCAAGGGACTTAAAATCCCTCGGTATATAATACCGTGCCGGTTCAATTCCGGCCCCAGGTACCACATAATATAAAAAAATTCGAAGTGTCGTAAAAATCTCCTCCCCCTTTTTTGTGTGACAGATGTGTGACAAGCAGAGAGGGCCGTCACTCTTTTTTTCTGATAAAGACAGCTATAGTTTGATGGAAAATGTCTAAATATTTCCCACGATCATTTTCAGCAGTGATTTGTTCGACAAATAATGCTTTAAATTTTGTATAATACAAGACAAAAAAATTACCTGCCAAATCCTGTTTAGTATTCAGTATCAGTGGTGATCCATG
>CAZOEW010000199.1:0-6299 GCA_964578935.1 uncultured Desulfobacterales bacterium
GGCCACCCTGTCTCCCATGGCTGATAACGAAATCGACAGTTTGGCAGCCTTTATGGAGAAATACCCTGAACGCAACGTGCTCATTGAGGGCCATACCGACAGTACAGGGGCGGAGGCAACAAACCGTGATCTCTCTCTAAGACGCGCCAATGCCGTCAGCGATAAACTGGTCGCTCAGGGGGTCAACAGCAGTCGTATTACAACCAAGGGGCTTGGAGAAGAATTTCCGGTGGCCGGCAATGATACTGTTATGGGACGAAAGCAGAACAGACGGGTTGATGTTACCATCCTGAACGAAGAAGTTAACCCATTGGCTCAGTCAGGAGGGAAAACTCCATGAAATCAAGCATCAAAGACAACGCAGAAGGAAAGTTGCACCAAATGAAAGGTAAAATCAAGGAGGTCGTCGGGAAAATAGTCAAGAATCGCGACCTGGAAGCCAAAGGCAAGAACGAAAATTTAGAAGGAGAGGTTCAAGAAAAGATCGGCCGGATCAAGAAAGTTGTGGACAAGTAGAAGGATATTTTTCAAAATCATTGTGAAACAAGAGCATGAGGGCAAGGGCTCGGAAAAGCGTTTTACATCGATCCGAGCCCCTGGTCTCTTTTTTATTAAAGCAATGAAATGGTTATCATGAATGAAAGCCATGGCAGCGAAAAGGAAAAAAGTTCCGGTGATCGCGGGCGTCGTTATCGCCCTGATCGTAATCGCTGCAATTGCCGGTGTCCTGTTGTTCGATATCAATTCTTACAAGCCCCGCATCGAAACAGCAGCATCCGAGGTGACCAGTCTGGATGTCAGGATCAATGGAAAAATGGGCCTCTCTTTCTTTCCCTTTGGCTTATCGGCTGATGATATTCATGTCGCCGGCAAGGGAGTTGAAATCCTTTCCCTCAAAAAAATCAAAATCGGGATGGAGTTAATTTCTCTGCTGAAGAATCAACTCAAATTCACCAGTTGCGAGCTTGACAAACCGACTATCACCATCGTGAAAGATGCCGAAGGGAAATATAATTTCAAAAAGAAATCGATGCAAGAGAGGCTGGGAACGTTGTTTCATTTGGAAAAATTCAGGCTTTCCCAAGGGGCACTGGTCTATTTTGACCAGAAGGCGGATGAAAAGACGGAGTTACAGGGAATCAATCTATCCTTACAGAATTTCCGGATAGGTGATATTGCGGAGGATATCATCAAAAACGTCTCGTTCACGGGAAACATCGAATGCAAGGCAATGCGGAAAAATGTCTTCAAAATCGATAACCTCAAAAGCCCTGTGAAAGCGGAGAAGGGGATCATTAATCTCATATCGCTTGCTATGGATATTTTCGGCGCAAAGGGTGAAGGAGACGCCGCGATCGATATGTCGCAAGTCGATATTGTTTATAAAATCAATTTGAAGATATCCAATCTGGACTTCGCAAAACTGGAGGAGTCCTTCGGCATGGAAAAGGTGATCGACGGAAAGGGAGATCTTAATGCTTCCCTGACGATTAAAGAAAATGGAAGTCTCCATCTGATCAACGGCATGGACGGTACTTTTTCTCTCCGGGGTGATAATCTTGTCATCCATACGGTGGACCTCGACGAGGTGCTCTCATCTTATGAGACGAGCCAGCAGTTCAATCTTGTCGATCTCGGCGCTTTCTTTATCGCCGGCCCTCTCAGCACTGTCGGACTCAAGGGATACCGTTATTGGGACGTTTATGACCAGACCCGGGAAGGAGCGGGCTTCATTACACAGTTCATCTCCCACTGGAAGATCCAGAACGGTATAGCAAGTGCTATAGACTGCGCCCTTGCGACACAACACAATCGGGTCGCTCTTATAGGAGATCTGAATCTTATCAGCGAGAGATATGATGATGTAACAGTGGCGCTTCTCGATGACAAGGGATGCGCGAAATACAAACAAAGCATCAGCGGTCCCCTCGGCAGCCCCGAGATCAGCGCGGTGAGCATGTTCCAGTCCTTTGGCGAACCGATCTTCAATCTTTACGTGAAGACAAAACGTCTTGTTCAAGGCGACAGCTGTGAAGTCTTTTATAACGGTTCTGTGAGGCAACCCGGCAACCCTGAAACGATTTTGGATTTTGATTTTTTTAACTTTTGACGATAATGGGGAGGAGACGATGATGATGCTCAGTAACAAAATTAGCCATATCCGGTTAAGATTCTTCAGGTTACTTTTAACCATTTTATTTGCGGCAATTGTCAGTATCGGATGCAGCAGCAGCGATGATGGAGACGGTGGAGACGGCGCAGGAGCTACAACACCAATATATACCGGTTCGAGAAATCAAGCGAATATCAATCAACAAAATGCCGAGGATATTATGGAAAGTGCTTTTGATAGCTACAATTCAGCTTCGGGCTTTAGACAAGTTCTGGAGTATGAAGAAGATCGTGGAGGCATTGGCATGCCATTCTCATTGGCTCTCTATGATGTATTGTTAAAATCCGCCAACCAGACAGAAGGCAATTTGACGAATCATAGAGTTGCATTGAGTGAAGCAAACGAAACCTATACCGGCAATTGCGGGGGACTTTTTACGATATACATAAATGACGATGATCAAACAGGTGATTTTACCGGAAATATTAATTTTAACAACTTTTGTGAGGCTGGAACGACTATCTCCGGGCCAACAGATATTTCCGGGGAGGTCAACCTGGATACAGTCGATATTGAGTGGATCCGGTTTTCATTCAGCCTGATAACGATAACCTATTATGATGGAACATCGAACATGGCAGGAGAACTATCCTTAGCTAGAAATGGTGATACAGATATAATGGTGATGGATATTGTCATGAAAGATACCAATTCTTCACAAACGTTCATGTACGATGATTATACAACGGAAGTAACGCAAGGAGACTCTTACACTCAGTTTACAATCTCCGGCCGGTTTTACCATTCAGATTACGGTTATGTAAATATTTCGACTTCAGAACCATTTATAATGAATACCGGCAACACATGGCCCAGTTCAGGTGTCACACAGGTTGAAGGTGCGGTTGGAAGCGCAGGCGGCAATACGATGTCCCGGTTAACAGCGATTGATTCATCCTATTATGAAATATCGGCTGATACAAACGGCGATGGAAGTTTTGACTGGCATTCAGGACAATTAAGCTGGTCTGGAATTGGCGAATAACTGCAGTAGGTTGCATAGATTCTGATAATGATGGCTACGATGCACATAAAGATTTAATCTTATAAGGCTTATGAAGGTGATTCTTTTCAGACCCATGGTTTCTCATGCATTGACTTTCCTCCTTGTGGCCATCGTAGCCGGCGTTCTTTGGTTCGCCGGCTGTGCGACGGTGGACCGCGCGGAGCCCATTGAGCCTGTCGAGCCTGGAACTTTCGCCGTGCCCGGCAATCAAACATGGACTTCCACGGGCATCACCCTCGATCTTAATCAGAAGTTGCTCATTGAGGAGGTCGAGCGCCCGCGGCAAATATTGTTCAAGGGTGATCGGAATCAGGCGGTCAGCGCTCGCGGGACGTATCTTTTCGACCTCGAGTCCGGTCCCTACCCGCTCGAACCCGACCGCGTCCACGATGACCGGCGCTATCCAGGCTACTGTCTTATCGCCCGGATAGGCGAGAAAGGCGTCCCCTTTTTTGTGGGATCGCTTTTTCAGGGTTTGGCGCCGCAGGCAGGCATGTTATGGCTGGGCATTAACGATCCGACGCCCCAACAAAATCGCGGCGCCTTTCATTGTCGAATATCACTGAACTACCCAGAGGCACCATTGCCCGAGCCGGCATTCACGGAGGAGGAAACAGCTACCGAAGCGCTGGACAATCCCGATGCGCCTCCGCCCGTACCAGAAGTGGTTAGGCCATTGGAGCAGCCAAAACCCATTCCCGATGCCAACGTGATCGTCATCTACGTGGATGGCCTGCGCCCTGATGTCTTGGTGGAGATGGCGGAGTGGGGACATATGCCCAACTTTCGCGAACTTTTCCTGGAAAACGGCGTTTGGGTGCGCAATTCTTTCACCGTGCAGCCCTCGCTCACGCTGACCAGCTTCTCGGCCATGATCACCGGTGTCTATGCCAACCGCCACGGGGTCAAAATGCAGACCTACTATGACCGTGAGGCCGACACCTATGTCGACGGACTCAGCGTCCGTTACTTCACACGCTTCGCCAACGAAGTAAAAGCGCGCGGGGTGAAGACGATCTATGATTATTTTCCGGACAGTTTCGGCAGCGGCGCGATGCCCTATGAACCGCTCCGGGCGAACGTGCTGGAGATGAACCTGGTGGAGTGGCTGCATCGTGCCGTAAACACGGCTAACTATGCCAGCGATATCAAAAATAAGATGGACGAGGTGCAAACGCGCTTTGCGCTGGACCTGGTGTCTTCGCCGAAAGTCAAGGTGATGCTGGTATGGCTGCCGAGCACCGACGTCGTCAGTGAGCACACCCCGCACGCGCAGTTTGGCGGCTGTCGTCCGACCATCGCCCGCATGGATAGAGACCTCGGCCAGATCGTGGAGCGGTTCAAGATCCGCCACCGGTTCGAAAAAACTTTCTTCATCCTGGTCTCCGACCACGGCCACGCAGGCGGCCATGACATCGTCAACAAGCGCTTTGACGTGAAACGCGAGATCTTCCACGCCCACTTGAAGATGAATGTGGTCGGCGCCTGGCATCGGTTCGACTATCCTGGCGCGCCGGAGGACCGTTTGGGCGCAGTGTCCGACTCCGACGGCGCGGTGGGCATCTTCCTGCCGCTGAGGGGAGTGGACTCGGAGGACCTTTCAGTCCCCAGCACCTACGAACAATTGATCCATTACGGCCTGGTGGACGGAAGTAAGGTGAACGCAGTGGAGCTCTTTGCCGAGTATAGTTCAACGGGTCGCTGGAAGCTGAAGGACACCACGAAACGGCCCGTGGATTTCGCCGTGGTACAGGTGGACGCGGATACCGTCCTGATCCACAAGACCCCGGAACGCCAGGCCCTGATCCACATGCGCCCCAACGCAGACGGCGTTTTTGAGTTTAAGTATACACCGGTGCATGACTATGCGTCCGACCAGCCGCTTGCGCCGATCACCAGTAGCGACCCGCTGGGTTACCTGGACAGCGAGCCATTCCGAGAAGAAGTCCACAACGTGACGCACTGGATGAACTCCTATCACACAGGTACGGAGTGGCTGCGGGCTACCTATAAAACGGAATATCCCGGATGCGTTGACACGCTGAACCTCTACTTTCGGTGGGACGGTCCCGTGACCGAGGATTCGCCCGTTCCCTCTCAGCCGGGTATTTTGCTGTTTGCGAACAAGGGCTGGGTGTTTGAGCCGAAGATTAACCTGGCCAACCGGAATGAGGCCACCATTGGCAGCCGCCACGGCATGGCCTTCCGCGAAACGACCAATCACTGCCTCTTTGTTTCCGGGCCGGGAATCCGGAAAGGCGCGATCATTGAAACGCCGCACCGGATGGTGGACATCATGCCGACAGTCCTTCAAATGATGGGCAAGGACCCGAAGGACGCGGGTATGGACGGCCTTCCAATCCGGGAGATATGGGAGGGACTCCAATGAACCACCGGAACGTATCATTTTGGTCTTGGATGGCGATCGCGGCTTTTCTTTTGCCTGGTTGTACGGGTTGCGCCTTCAAGGTGATACGGCCGGCACCACTCATCGTTGGACCTTCGGAAACCGGCGAAGGGCGCGTGGTGGAATATCCCGCTTACGTCCTGGTTCACGATTCCGAGTCTTTCTGGGACGCGCATCAGATCAAGGACAACCTCATCGGGCTCACGGAAGGGGAAGTCGTGCACTGGGTCGACCTGGTGGTTGACGGCGTAATACCGGGGCCCTCACACCTCCCCGTGCAGAACAGTATCGAGTGGACCAAGAACAGCTATGCGCAACTGCCGGACTGCGCGCCGGTGCGCATCGTTGGCGGTTTGTTCTCCGCGCTGTCGATCGAGAAGACCACACTGGTGGCCGGCGCCACCAGGATCGCCTTCGCCCCGACCGATCCATTGTCGTATTTCGTATTCACGCGAGTGATTTACCTGACGGATTGGGTGCAGGAAACCCTGGGCGAGGGGAATACCGCTGCCGGCTATCTCGCGCCCTGGCCGGGTCCGTTCATTCCCTCGGTCGTGACAGCACCGGTGAACCGCGGCGTAGACTGGACGCAGAACGGCGCGATCGCCCTCTACGTCCATGCCTTTCACAAAGTGAGTGTTGGCTTGGATTACGCTATTGACGGTGGCGAGGCGGCGTGGGGCAGAGTGGTGTGGTGCTTTGTATGGGAATAA
>CAZOEW010000200.1:0-6284 GCA_964578935.1 uncultured Desulfobacterales bacterium
AAAAGGCATCAGGCGGAAAAAGACCTTCAAAAAGCAAGAGACAGCCTGGAACAGCGTGTTGAAGACCGGACATCGGAACTGGAAAAAACCAATCAGCGGCTGAAAAAAGAGATCCAGGCCCGAATCCGCGCAGAAACAGCACTCCGAAAAAGCGACGAAATGGCCAGGGCTCTTTTGAATGCGACATCAGACGCTGCTTTTCTGATTGAGCCGGATGGAACGCTTCTTTCAATCAATGAAACCGCTGCAAAAATATTTAACCACAACCTTGATGAGTTTTCCGGTAAATCTCTTTTTGAATATTTTTCAACAAAAACAAACCGGCTGATCAAAACGCAGCTCGAAAAGGTTATCCGGTCCGGCTCTCCATTCCGATTTGAGAACAAGACTGAAGAAAAAGTTTTTGAAGTGAGCATGTTTCCGGTTTTCGACGAAAAGAACCGCATTGAAAAGATTGCCATTTATGCCCATGAAATCACGGACATGAAACAGGCGGAAATTAGAATTCAAACCCTTACCCATGACCTGATCAAAGCCCAGGAGACCGAGAGGGAAAGAATCGCGCGCGACCTTCATGACCGGGCGGCGCAGGATCTTTCAACATCCAGAATTATCTGTGAAACCCTTTTTGACAAGCAGCCGGATGTCTCCGATGAAGTTCATCAAAGGGTTTCAAGGCTTTCCAATATGCTCCAAAGAACAATCCAGAATATACGGGATATCGCATATGATCTGCGACCTCCGATTCTCGATCAGCTCGGGCTGGTACGTGCCGTGTTTCACTACTGCGAAGAATTTTCCGAAACCGTCTCCATTCCCGTGGATTTTCATTCAGCAGGGATCGATCCGCTCGATCTGAATCTGGAGATGGAAATCAACCTTTACAGGCTGATTCAGGAAGCCATGAACAACATCAGAAAGCATGCGGAAGCAACCCGTGTCAAAATCAATATGGTCGCGTCATATCCAAACATTCTTCTTCGTATAACCGATAATGGCAAAGGGTTTGATATCAAAAAATATAAAAATCCAAAGCGGAACCCAAAACACATGGGGCTGAGAAGCATGGAGGAAAGGGCCAGTCTTCTCAACGGCACCATGGATATTCAGTCCAAACCCGGTTCCGGCACACGCATACTGATTGAAATTCCGTTTTCAGAAAAAAAATCATCCCCGGATGAAACATCTGAAAGAAAGGTCCATCACATGGGGTAAATCAACTCAGGGTTTTCATTTTCCAGAATTCTGTGCTAGAAAGACTCATTACGGAGGCATCCATATCGAAGCTTCCATTTTTGTTCAAAATCAGGAAACAGGCAACGATCAGTTACCATACAATAAAAATCAAAAGGTTTACTGTACAATGAAACCAAACACCATGTCTCCCTCCTCAAATTTTATCAAGACCATTATTGCGGAAGACCTGAAATCAAACAAACATAACGGCACGGTGGCGACCCGCTTTCCACCGGAACCCAACGGATACCTCCATATCGGGCATGCCAAATCCATTTGCCTGAATTTCGGAATCGCCGCCGATAACAAAAACGGCATATGCTACCTCCGGTTTGATGACACGAACCCCAGCAAAGAAGAAGTCGAATACATGGAGGCAATCAAGTACGATGTCAGGTGGCTGGGCTTTGACTGGGGCGACAGGTTACGTCATGCATCCGATTACTTTGAACAGCTTTATCAGTATGCTGTCGAGTTGATTAAGAAAGGCAACGCCTATGTCTGCAGTCTCAGCCCGGAAGAAACCCGGAAATACCGCGGGACGCTTCAGGAATCCGGAAAAGACAGCCCCTATCGAAATCGATCCGTGGAAGAAAATCTTGATCTTTTCGAACGAATGAGAAAAGGAGAGTTCCCGGAAGGCGCCCACGTTCTTCGAGCCAAAATCGATATGGCTTCTCCGAATATGAATATGCGGGATCCGGCGATTTATCGAATAAAACATGTCGAACACAACCGAACCGGAAACCAATGGTGCATCTATCCGATGTATGATTTCGCCCACTGTCTGTCCGATTCCATAGAAGGTATCACACACTCCATTTGCACGCTTGAATTTGAAGACCACCGCCCCCTGTATGACTGGATACTGGATCAACTGGATGTCGAGTGCCACCCCCGGCAGATCGAGTTTGCCCGCCTCAATCTCAGCTATACGGTCATGAGCAAAAGAAAACTCCAGGTTCTGGTGGAAAAGGGTCATGTGGAAGGATGGGATGATCCGAGAATGCCAACCCTTGCCGGGATGAGGCGATGCGGGTACACCCCCGATGCGATCCGGAATTTCTGCGAGCGAATCGGGGTAGCCAAAAGAGACAGCATGGTGGATGTCGCCCTTCTGGAATACAGCATCCGGGAAGACCTGAATGAAAAAGCCCCCCGTCACATGGGCGTTCTCCGCCCTCTGCGTGTTGTCATCGACAACTACCCGGAAAATCAAACAGAAGATCTCGATGCTCCTTTTCATCCCAGCAATCCGGACATGGGATCGCGCAAAATTCCTTTCTCCCGGATACTGTACATTGAAAAAGATGATTTTATGGAAGATCCTCCAAAAAAATTTTTCCGCCTCGCGCCTGGCCGGGAAGTCCGTCTGCGCTATGCTTATTTTATTACCTGCCGGCAGGTTGTAAAAAACGAAAAAACCGGAGAAGTCATTGAAGTTCACTGCACCTATGATCCCATGACACGCGGCGGAGATTCTCCGGATGGCCGAAAAGTGAAGGCAACCCTTCACTGGGTTTCCGCGGCACATGCGGTAACCGCCGAAGTCCGGCTTTATGACCGGCTATTCAGCAGGGAAAATCCCGGAGAAGGAGAGGACGGTTCGACCTTTACGGATTTCTTAAACCCAAACTCCCTGGAAACGCTGTCGGATTGCAAAATTGAATCCGGGCTGGCAAACACCGACCCAGGATATCGTTTTCAATTCGAAAGGCTCGGCTATTTCTGTGTGGATTCAGTCGATTCCGTTCCCGGCAGACCGGTGATCAACAGAACGGTCACCTTGAAAGATTCATGGACCAAAATCGCCAACAAGGCGAACTAAAAAATAACCATCGCGTGACTTGCTGCTTCCCCTGTTGCAGCAAGCCTTATCCAAAAAAAATCCCTGGAATCAAGGAGAATCAACCATGATGAAAAAAATCTGCGTCGCACTGATAACGCTCTTGGCCGCCGCTTCCGTTTCGTATGCCGTTCCCGACATCGAAGAAGGCAAATGGGAGATCACGACAAAATTGGAAATGCCGGGCATGCCCATGGAAATGCCTCCGGTAACAATGACACAATGCCTCACCAAAAAAAATATGGTTCCTGAAGATTCCGATCCAGGACAGGAATGTAAAACAAGCGACATTAAAATCAGCGGAAACACGATTTCATGGACCACCACATGCAGCAGCGGTCAGGACGGACCGGTTACCGGAACCGGTAACATTACCTATGATGGGAAAACCATGAAAGGCACCATGAAGATGAAACAGTCCGGTATGGAAATGACCAGCCACATCCATGGCAAATATATCGGGAAATGCGAATAAAACCCTTCTGTTTTTAGAAAAATGGGAGATGGATGCATGTATCTTTCCGAAATCAAAACCATCGGCAGCGGGTTGCGGAGACCTGAAGGCGTGATGGCGGCAGATGACGGCACGATCCTGACAGCGGATGCAAGGGGGCGGTGTTCCCGAATAAGCCGGGACGGCACCACCGCGTTTTTCGGATCTGTCGGCGGATTACCCAATGGCATATGCCTGGATAAAAGCGGAAACTGCATCATCGCGAACATCGGAAATGGTCAGGTACAGTCCCTTTCACCCGACGGAAGCCATGAAGTGCTGCTGGTTGAAGCAGATTCTAAAAAGATCAATTCTCCGAATTTCCCGTTTATCGATTCACGGGAACGGTTGTGGATTTCCAATTCCACCTTTCGAAAAAATATAGAAGAATCCCTTGTAAAGCCGACTCCGGACGGCTGCATCGTCCTGATAGAAAACGGCGCGGCAAGGATTGTCACGGAAGAAATCTTTTTTGCAAACGGAATCACCCTGGATCATAAGGAAGAATATCTGTATGTCGCGGAAACCATGAAGCGGGATATACTGCGCTTCAAAATAGCCGCTGACGGCTCTTTACATGACCGGGAAGTCTATGGCCCGGAATTTTTAGGCCGCCTCGGCTTCCCGGACGGGATAGCGTTTGACGAAGCAGGAAACCTGTGGGTGACCTTTCCCATGCAAAACGCCGTGGGCTATATTACCCCTCAAGGAGAGCTCACAATCGTAGTGGAGGACCCCGAAGCCATCGTTTTAAAACGCCCGACAAATATCTGCTTTGGAGGGGAAGACAGAAGAACGGCCTTTATCGGAAGCCTGGAGGGAGAAGAAGTTCCCTGCTTCAACGTCCCTCACCCGGGCATGAAGCTCATTCATCAAAATGAATGATCGGTTTTTATACAGGAGATTGCGATGTCACTGCTGTTTTCACCGGCAAAGATCGGAAATCTGGAGATCAAAAACCGTTTCATTCATTCCGCCACATATGAAGGAATGGCTGCGGCAGATGGTAAAGTCCAGGATGCGATCATAAAAAGATATGCCCGGATCGCCAAAGGGGAGGCAGGACTTATTATACCCGGATATCTGTTCATCCATCCGCATGGACAGGCATTGAAATATCAAACCGGCATCCATTCCGACGAAATGATTCCCGGTTTAAAAAAGGTTGTGGATGCCGTTCACGAGCATGACGGCAAAATTGTTTTCCAGCTCGCCCATTCCGGACGGCAGACCACAAAAGAGCTGATCGGCCGCAAACCAAAAGGGCCGTCCGCCAAATGGAGAAATCCCGTCGATTTCACAAGGCCTTTGGAAATGAAAGAAAATGAAATCCATCAAACCATCAGGGATTTTGGAAATGCAGCCGGACGCGCGGCAGAAGCGGGAGCAGATGGTGTTCAGCTCCACGCCGCACATGGCTACCTGATCAACCAGTTTCTTTCTCCCTTTTATAATGATCGAAAAGACGACTGGGGCGGTTCGGATGAAAATCGATTCCGGTTTTTAAAAGAAGTTGCGGCCAAGGTCCGGAGCGCGCTGCCGGAGAAGATGCCGGTTCTTGTCAAACTGAACAGCAATGATTTTACACCCCGGCAAGGAGTAGTTCCCAGCCTGGCCGCAACGTATGCAACATGGCTTGCTGATCTCAACATTGATCTGGTGGAAGTGAGCTGCGGAAGTGTGGATTTTGCGCCATTTCATGAATGCAGGGGTGATATTCCGATTGAGGAAATGGCTGGAAGCTTCCCATGGTGGAAAAAACCGTTCATTAAAGCGATGCTGAAAAGCTGGGCGGGGAAGTACGACCTTCAGGAAGGCTACAATCTGGAAGCCGCGAAAGTGATCAAACCCGTTTTAGGGAAAATACCGCTGGCGGTAGTGGGAGGAATTCGGAAACGGAACCACATGGAAGAAATAATCTCCAAAAAAAAATCGGATTTTATTTCCATGTCAAGACCCTTTATCCGGGAGCCGGACATTGTCAAAAAATTCAGACAGAATAAAGTGAATGCGGTTTCCTGTATCTCCTGCAACCGATGCCTTGCCGCAATCCTGTACCACCTTCCGATCCGGTGTTATCAAAAAGGACTTCCCCTCAAAAAATAAGGCGTGTGGCATGAAAGAACAGGATCCATATGAATCCGGCATACAATAAATATCTGCTTCTGGCAGACGGAATCTTGCTGATACATTTTGCCCTTGTCAGCTTTGTTGTCCTTGGCTTTATATTCATATGGATCGGATATTTCGCAAAATGGAAATTTGTGAGAAACGCGAAGTTCCGAATCAGCCATGCACTCATTATGGGGATCGTTTTCTGTGAAAGCCTTCTGGGTATCATCTGCCCTCTCACCGAATGGGAAAATTATTTAAGGATACAAGGAGGAGAAGGTCAGACATATCAAACCGGTTTTATTCAGGAGTGGATTCAAAAAATCATGTTTTATGATTTCAGTGAAGGCACTTTTATGGTCCTGTATCTTCTTTTCTTTGCGCTCGTTCTGATAACCTTTCAGGCGATTCCTCCGGATTTTACAAAAAAGCGGCGGTCTGAAAAAGTGAAGAAGTAATTGATCAAAAAATCTTTCTTTATCTGATCAATTCCGGAACGAATTACGGGAAAGCATTCCTGAAAATGCGTATCACACCGGAAAACGTTTTGGGGGGGTCGAGGAAAATACCGGGCTGAAAAACGATAATTTTCAATCA
>CAZOEW010000201.1:0-6239 GCA_964578935.1 uncultured Desulfobacterales bacterium
GCATTACGATTAAGAAAAAAGTTTTTCTGATCGGAATGGATCATTAAACAGGCGGGGGTATTATGGAAAATCAAAATGAGGCCGGCGGAGGATTCAAGGGTTTTGCCGCAAAACGGATTATTGTCGGTGTATTGCTTGCTGTCGTTGTGTTGCTGATCAGCGCCATGGGTCTTGGCTATTTTACCAAACCAATGCAACCCCCGGCTTCAGAAGATATTCAAGCGCAACAGAAATCCGTAACAAGTGATATGGGGGATTCGGAAAAAAGAGCTCTTGAAGAAGGATTGAGAAAAAGACCCGCGACCGCAGACAAGTCGCACATTTCTTCTTCCAAAGATTCAGGCCGGGAGGTGAAAAAAGCGGATACGAAACAGACGGTAAAGCATGATTCTCTGACAGACGAAAAGGATCTTGCCCAACAGCTTCCGGCCGGTGCCGCCTTTGTGGAGGCTACGATCCAGCCTCTCAGATATGAATTAAGTGAGCGATTCTGGGGGTGGCGTCCAAACGACGTCTTCAGTTTTGTTACCGATAATGTAAACAACTTTCAGCTGGGTGTTATCGAGGTTACAAGACGGACAGCGGAAAAGCTTGCGGAGAACATCTCCCGTACCGGAGTTGCTTCCGCTTTTGACAAGCATCTTGAAAACGCCCGAAGCACGTGTTTTGTAATTGAAGCTGAAAGCTTCATGTTCCCATCTTCGGAGAAGAAATACAATGATGGTCTGAAAGAGCTTGAGAAATATGTCGAGAAACTGAAGAAAGGAGAGGCGAATTTTTATACACGCGCGGATAATTTGATACCGCTGCTCATCGAGTATGAGCACCTTCTTGGAAGCTGTGATGATAATCTTGTGAAATTCGAGGAGGATGACGGGAGCAAGGTCAGCTTTTTCAAGGCGGATAACTATTTTTATTACGCCCAAGGCGTTGTCAGCTCCATGTCGACAATTTTAAAAGCGATCGAAATGGACTTCCATCAGACACTGGATCGCAGGAACTGCCTGAAAGAACTCCATCATGCAATTGCGTCCTGTGAACATGCACTCCATATTGATCCGATTCTCATTATCAACAGTGATTTGAGCAGCATTTTTGCCAACCACCGAGCCAACCTGGCAGCGCATATCAGCCATGCCCGATTTTATATCGCCGTACTGATCAAGACGCTTTCCACATAGTCTTTGGCCACATAAAACCCATCATTCCGGTTGTAACCAGGATGATGGGTTTTATCGGTTGATGTTTCCGGTTTTCGATACTTCCTGCTAAAAGTCGGTTCCGGCAAACATGCCGGCAATGCTGTCCAGAAAAAGCATCCCCTGCGGCGATAAAAAACAGCGCCCTTGATCCATTTCCAGATATTTTTTATCTTTCAAAAGCGCAATAACATCTTTAAAGATCTTTTCAAACCGCTGGTGAAAGTTCGCGTGGAAATTTTCCAGATCAATACCATCTGTCTGTCGGAGACCCAGATAGATGGCCTCGATCATTTTCTGTTCCCGGTTCAGAATTTCTTTGTTCTCAACCGGAAGCTGATCCTTTTTCAGGTCTTCAATGTAATGCATAACCGATCGGTGATTCCAGGATCGGATGTTGCCGGAAAAGGAATGGGCCGAGGGTCCGAGACCGGTGTAGGGGTGGAATGACCAGTATTTTCGGTTGTGCATGGAGGGAAAGATTCCTTTTAAGGAATAGTTGGATATCTCATATTGGAGATACCCGTTCTCTGCAAGGAATACAGAGGTTGCCATAAACAGCTCTCCGGTTTTTTTTTCTCCAAGCGGAGAAAAATGCTTTTTGTTCAGGGCAGCGGTCAATGGCGTACGCGGCTCATAGGTAAGCATATAGCACGAAAGATGTTCCGGAGCGAATTCAAGTGCCCTGGCAAGGTCCGATTCCCAGGCTTTCAAGGTCTGCCCGGGAAGGCCATAGATCAGGTCCAGGCTTATGTTGTCGAAATCCGCATTTCGTGCTTCCTGAATTGTCTTTGTCGCATCGGATGCGGAATGGATTCGCCCCAGAAAACGGAGATTTTTTTCAGAAAAGGATTGAATGCCGATGCTGAGCCGGTTGATCCCGGTCTTTCTGTATTGTTTCAGTATTGAAAAATTGATTGTGCCCGGATTGACTTCAATAGTGATTTCAGGATGTTGAACAAATTTAACGTTTTTATATACGTTTTCAAGCAGTGCTTCTATCTGCTCCGGAGGCATAACAGACGGGGTTCCTCCTCCGATATACAGGGTATCGAATTCTTGAAAGGCGGTCCTTCTGATGCGGATTTCCGTATGGAGGGCGTTTAGAAAATCATGGGTCAGTGACAGGTCTGTGATGGAATAAAAGTCACAGTAGCTGCATTTTTGAACACAAAAGGGGATATGGATATATATCCCCCCTTTTGGTTCTGTGGAAGCTTCCCTGCACGCCATACTACTTTTCGACTTCCCGGTAAGCAAGATCCTGGTAAGCGTGGAAAAGCGTATGACAGAACCTGTCCCAGCGTTCACAGATTTCAAGTGTTTTTTCATCCATCTGGAAGAGGTTCGGATGAGAAACCAGCTCCGTTATTTCTTTGCAAAGGGAATTACTCTGTTCATGATCGATTCCCGCCAGGATATTTTTCACAAATTCGGCCGGGGAATACCAGCTCGAGTTTTTTTGAAGATCTCTGTGAATCTGGGTCAGAAGAACGTTTCGAGGCCCTTCCCAGAGCTCATTGATGGCCGCATCCCTGAAAAGACGAGGCAGGGATGAAAAATCTTCCATTACGCCGTGTCCGCCGAAGATGGACATGGCCATTCTGGTTATATCCATGTTGTCCCAGGCGGCGGTAATTTTTTGAAGCATGATCAGTTCCCGTATGTTGAATCTTTTTTTCTTTTCGGCTTCGGATTCATCCGGGGAACGTTTTCCATGCAGGCCGCCGTTCAGCGATAGGATTTCTTTGTATAGTTTAAAGGCCGCGGCGGTTGTTCTCTTGGCGTACCTTTCCATCTTGTGGATCTGATTCGCAACCATGGGGAACTGTGCGATGCTGGAACCGAAGGCGATTCTGAATTCACTATATTTTCGGGCCTCCCGGTATGCCCTAGTCATGTTTGCGGCAGCCGAAAGACCGACGGTAAGCCTGGAATAGGTCAGCACGATACCCACAACGTTGGCGAGTCCTCGTTCCAGGGGGCCGACCGGATAGGCCAATGCGCCGTTGAAGGTCAGTTCGGCGGTAGTCAGTTCGCTTGTGCCCATTTTCCACTTGATCCGGTCGATCGTATATCCGTTTCGTTTTTCTTTTTTCTTATCGCCGGGAAGCCATGAGGGGACAATGAAAATGGCGACTGTTTCCGATCCTTCTGGTTTTGCGGTAACCACCGCATAATCTGCGTGGGTGGCGGAACAGAAAAATTTCCGGCCATAAAGCTTCCAGTTTCCATCTTCTTCAATCGCCTCCAGAACGTTTGCCGGCACATCGGAACCCCCCTGTATTTCCGACAGATATTGGGCTCCGATGCCGAATTCACCGTCAATGCCCTCCTTGCAGTGCCGGAGGATGGTTTCCAGTTCTTTTGAGTCGGCATACTTCTCCAGGAGGGCCACGAGTCCTTCCGTGCAGGTGACAGGGCAGCTGATACAGGCTTCGCCGTTCTGATAAATCAGATACATCTTGATCAGTCTCATCCATAAAGGAGTCCGGGATGAAAAAAGCGCTTCTGAAAATACCTCTTTTTCCATAACCTCGGTTTCAAATGGGCGGACAATTCGATCAATACGATTCCCATGGCCGTCATAATGCATTATAAATGGCCTTTTTTCCGGAAGAGCGATTGCTTCGGAAAAATCTCTCCACCGACAGGAAACCTTCCGGGATAGTTGAAGCGCTTCCCGGTTGACCTCTTCCCAATCGTCACCGGCAAAATGCTGCAGAACCTTCTGAATGAAATGGTCATCCCGGTAGTAGTCAACATTCTTGCGCCATTCCAGGAATTCGTCAAATGTATATGGATTGTTGCGGTCCGGAAATGACATCATGCCCCCTCTCATTTTTTTTTGGTTTCAAAAAATACGATTTAATAATTTTCAGCAAGATTATATCCCAGGTCCAGCGCCTTTTTGTTCATTCCAATGAAATTGGGAGGCAGTCTTTTCTCGAGGACCTTCAAAATGGATTCCGGGCGAATTATGTTGATCAGGCGGATCAGGGCGCCCAGCATACAGATATTTAATACAATGGGATTTTCAAATTCAGCCATGACGCGGTTGTACAAAGGAAGTTCTATCTGTTTCGCATCGACTTTTCTTTCCGTCGTGACATACCGGTTGTCGGTTATCAATAGACCTCCCGGCCTGATGATCGGAACGAATTTATTATATGCCATCTGGGTAAGGCATACCAGCACATTGGGTTGTGTAACCTTTGGAAAATATATTTCCGAATCCGAGATAATCACATCGGAGCGCGCTGCACCGCCGCGCGCTTCAGGGCCATAGGCCTGTGACTGGACAGCTGTCAGGTCTTCATATAAAACAGCCGCCTCAGCAAGGATCACGGCTGCCGTAATCACCCCCTGGCCGCCGGAGCCTGACATGACGATTCTGAGTCTTTCCATGGCTATTTCCCTTTTATGGCTTTTTGAATAATTTTACCGTATTCGCTGCAATACTCGGGCATCTCCTTTTCGATAAAAATGCCGCGTTCGATAAGCTCGGAATTTGTCCGGCTTGCTTTGGAGCCAACCGGTGTGGTGATGTTTTTATAGTTTTCAACCATTTCCACGGCGCTGCCCTCTCTGTTTTTGCGTCCAAAATAGGTTGGGCACTGGGTTAGGACTTCAACCACGGAAAATCCTTTGTGCAAAATGGCTTTCTGAAAAATATCCGCCATCTGCCTCACGTGATAGGTTGTTGTTCTGGCGACAAAGCTTGCTCCCGCAGAAATCGCCAGTGAAACCGTGTCAAAAGCATGGTCAATATTGCCATAAGGAGCGGTTGTTGCCAGTTTGCCGGTGCCGGTGAGAGGCGAGAACTGCCCGCCTGTCATCCCATATATGCGATTGTTCATGATAATGGCTGTGATATCAATGTTTCTTCTTGCCGCATGAATGAAATGATTGCCGCCAATCGCAAGGGCGTCGCCGTCTCCCATGGGGACAATCAGGTTCAGTTCCGGACGGCTCATTTTAACTCCGGTCGCGAAAGCGAGAGCCCGGCCATGAATGGTGTGAAGCGTGTGAAAATCAACATACCCGGAAATACGGGCTGAACAACCGATTCCAGATACCATTACAATATCGTTTTTTTCGATTTTAAGATTTTCTATCGCCCGGATCAGATTGTTCAATACCGTGCCATGTCCGCATCCAGGACACCACATATGAGGGAAAAAACGTTCTCGCAGATAATCTCTTATCGCCATTTTTTCATATCCCCTTTCCCTGAATAAGACGCAGTATATTGCGGATGTCGGTTGGCGTGATGTATGAACCGTCAACCCGGTTGGCCAGAAATACCTTTTTCGGATCATCGACGGCGATTTTAACTTCCCGGAGAATCTGCCCCATATTCATTTCAACGACAACGACGTATCGTGCTTCAGCGCATTTTTTCCGGATAAGACCATACGGAAACGGCCAGAGGGTCTGGAGTTCCAGAAGTCCGAGCAGCTCTCCTCGGCTTCTCCGATTCTCTACAAGGTGCCGGGCGGACCGTGCCGAAGACCCATAGGATATGAGAATCGTGGTCGCATCATCCAGATAGTATTCCTTGTGTTTTGCAATCAGATGAACGTTATTCAATATTTTATCGATGAGATGGCGATGGAGCCCATGAACGGTTTTGGGATTATCCGTCGGGAATCCCCACATGTCATGAAACAGACCGGTAACGTTGTATCGGTGAACTCCGCCGAAGTCCGACATGGGCAAGCGGCCATCTTCCCTTGGGAGATACGGATGATAATCAACGCCCTGCTTCACAGAGGTTCGAAGCCGACCGACAAGAGGGATGTTCCCTGGTTTTGGAATCACAAAACCTTCCCGCATATGGCCGACGATTTCATCTAAAAGGAGAATCACCGGCGTCCTGTAAGTTTCCGCAAGGTTAAACGCTTCAACGGTAATCGCAAACAGATCCTGATGGTTGGAAGCCGTAAGCGCGATGATCGCGTGATCTCCATGCGTTCCCCAGCTTGCCTGGTTAACGTCTCCCTGACTGGCGTGTGTCGGCAAACCCGTGGAAGGGCC
>CAZOEW010000202.1:0-1066 GCA_964578935.1 uncultured Desulfobacterales bacterium
TTGATCACGTTTTTGCCAGGCTTGTAAATCCTCCTGCCAAATCGTTTTTAATCGGCTGATTGTTGGGGCCGATAATCCCGGTGCATCTTTACCGACAAGAGCGGCTAAGGCATCACTGAAATCTCCGGTGGATATGCCTTTTAAATACAGCCAGGGAATTAATTGCTCCATGCTTTTTGTTTTTCGTATGTATGGTGGCAGGATAGATGAGCTGAAGTAAATTCTTCTATTTGCCCGATGCTGACGGTCCCGAACCCGAGGTGCTTTGACAGAAACAGGACCTATGCCGGTTTGGATTTTCCGTTCCGGCAGATAGCCATTCCGGACGATTCGTTGCCGACCGGATTCATCTGCTAAATTTTTGTATTGGGTTAAAAACATTTCAATTTCTGTCTCAAGGGCTTGGGCTAACAACCTTCGGGCTCCGTTCCGTAAAATTTCTGTAATCGGGTCATTAACAAAGGGTTCTGGCTTTTTTAAAGATATTACGTTATCGTTTGTCTTGGTGTGTGTATCCTTTCCATTTTGTGGTCGGTTAATTGTCGGCAAACAGTCAACCGATGGATACACCACCTGTTTCCTTAAACACAACGTTTGATTGTATCTCTTCGTTTTTAACATTTATTTTAAAGAATATTTACTCATTTAAGCAGATGGAGTTTGACAAAATTATAAAAATATTATAATTATTCTAGGTTGTTAAATCATAATCCACTTTGCTTTTGTTGATACGCTCACCATTTAGATAAAAATATTACTTAACTGAATTTTCATTAATGGAGGTAAACCAAAATGAAAATATTTCTCTTCTATACTACCGTCGTTATTATTACTCTGGGTTTATCAATCTATAGCCTGGCCGAAGTCATCTATTTTAATGCCAATCATGAAAAAATAACCCAGGAAGAATATCAGAAAATAAGTGGCTTATGGCGAATGAAAATTAAAGATAATATTGCCCAAAGAGAAAATGAAGTTTCAGAAGATGCTGATGAAACACAGAATGATCAAATACTAAAAGATCCTGTTAAAATAAGGAAAAAAAGAATTGAACAATGGAAAGCGT
>CAZOEW010000202.1:1166-6171 GCA_964578935.1 uncultured Desulfobacterales bacterium
ATACTAAAAGATCCTGTTAAAATAAGGAAAAAAAGAATTGAACAATGGAAAGCGTTTCGTGCCAAAATGTAAATTTTCAATTGAATACTAAACGAAAAATTGAAAGGAGTCAAAAAAGCAAAACATAACAGTGCGATTCACCCAGCTGACAGGGTAATGTTATTTATAAAGGCGATATGCTGACACGTATCCATCAATCATAAAATACTATCGGGGAATTTATGAACACTTCAGACCGTGAAACGATCTTGGCGGAGATTGAATCCCGCGTAAGTGTCCGGTTGCCAAATGCCTATCGTGAATTTGTTTTATCAGATAGCGCAGGCAGACCTTATCTGTTTGAAGGGCGCCGGTGGTTTCTTGCACCGTTGTCAGCAACGGGCAGCGTGTCAGACGACGCGCAGTCCGCACTGTCATCAATTGTGACAGTCAGCGGTGAGAAAGCACCGTTTACCGGTGTTCTTGAATTGCATGCAAAGAAATTATCGGAATTGATCGGCGTTTACACCAATGATGCAAACGGCAATTCGTATGAAGTGAAACGACTGAGCGGTGGTATCGCCATTGGCGAAGCGGAAGGCGACATACTCTATCTGGACCGGTTTGATCGGTTTTCCGTTTGGTGCTATTATCAAAACAGCGGTGATGTAAAACTGCTTGCAAAAACATTCGAAACGTGGCTGGAAACGGCGGCGTCCGATCTGCCGGAATCTGCGTCAGCCGAACCTGAGCCGCCGATTGAGGAACCCGTGATCAAAATTCGCGCGCAAAGATTGAAATCGCGTATCCGGGAGGCGATCGATCGGTACATCCGTGAATATTTGATTCCCCGAGGGGCTCTCGATGCGGCTCGTGTTTATTCAAATGTATCAAAAAAAATCATGGAAAAAGGATATGATCACGCCATGGATCAGGTTGCGACGGAAATCGTGAATGAATTAACACGAAAAAACACTACCTGAAAACGATCAGGCGCAGACCCCATTTGAAATGACAGTAGCAAATAGCAGCGATTCGGAAGCATAGTCGCTTTCTCTGTGTCCATTGATCGAGCAGTCAACCTCGAAAAGATTATATGTTCAGACGTCATTTCAGCGTCTGATCTGAGTTTCCTGAAATAATAGATGAGGGAAACAGCTGTACTAAAAAAAAATAAATTTTCCTGTTTCGTTATGGTTGAAAGAAATGATTTAAAGATTTTGCTATGTTATCCAACTCATCAAGGTCATGTTGCAGATCCATTTTCAAATGCCAATTGTTGAAGAAACCGATATGGAGAAAAGGGTTCGCGGCTGTTACGGCTGGATCATGATCTGGATTCAATATAGTCGCAAAAAGTGTGCCCCGGCAATCTATGCCTTCTTCTCTATCCTGATGGTATCTGGTGATTGTTTCCCAATGGATTACCATGCATATGTATATACCGTGCGTCCAGGAGATACGTTAAGTGAGATTACATTAAGCTATACTGGAAATTTAAACTATTTTCGTGTTGCAGAATCAAACAACATATCCAATCCTGATTTGATATACCCGGATGATACCATAATATTGTCGGCCGCAAGGCCGGTTGTGACACTGCAGAAATATCTGCATGCGGTATACAATTCACATCCACGCGAAGCGTACGATTTGCTCTCCACCGAAACCCGCAGGAAGTATTCATTTTTACAATTTAAAAGGTCGCTGCATAACATTACTGTCTATGATCTGAATTCCATTATCATCTGCAGTGACTTTGCTTTAGATCGCCAGCATATACTCCAATTAAAGATATTTTTATTTGAAGATGCGGCCAGTTGGGGATTTAACCTGGTTAAAGAAAAATATAAATGGTATATACTGTTATTTGATTTGAACCCGACAGCCCCCAGAGATAACGGGTATATTGAATGGCGATGTAATGGATCATAATCATTTCAATTCATCGGGCCTGCTGAATTGAGTCGCTGATCTCAGCGTTCTGTATCGTTAAATTACACTGGAGAAAGACCATGAGAACCAATTATCCCTTTGTGTGTCTGTTTGTTTTTTTATCGGTTTGTTTTTTTTCACCTCCGCTTTTACAGGCTGAGGAGAAAATCGGGTTGTCCGATGGACAGATTATTTATGTGCCTGCTTATTCGCATATTTACAGCGGCAACAATGAAAGACCTTTTTTGTTGACGGTAACATTAAGCCTCAGAAACATCGATCCCGCGCATAAAATCCGAATCACCCTGGTTGACTATTACGAGACGCAGGGGAGGCGGTTAAAAAAATTTATCGATAAGCCGGTTGTCCTTGGCCCATTACAGTCATTGCGCTATGTTATACCGGAGAGTGACAAAAGCGGAGGATCAGGCGCCAATTTCATCGTTGAATGGAAATCCGACAAACCGGTTAATCCGCCTATTGTTGAATCAATCATGATTGGCACCCAGACCCAGCAGGGCATTTCTTTTACCTCCCGTGGCCGGGTAATCCATATCGCTCAATAGGTACGTGTGTTAAGCTTTTTTGTTTCAATACTCGCTGTCAACCGGCCAACGGGGAAAAATATGGGACGGGGTTATCGCATTCCGGCTCTGTTGAAGCAGGTCGATCTTTTGTCAAAGGAGAAGACCGGGATGCTTGAACCGAAGTCGGGAATCCGGAGGCTTTTCAAAAAATCGGGAGATTACAATGGGATTTTATCAGGACAGGATATTTCCGTTTCTTTGCGCGCAGGCGGGTAAGCCGTTTGATAAGGAGAGGCAAAAAATATTCGGAGAGGCGTCCGGCAGGGTTTTGGAAATCGGCTTTGGTTTGGGAGCTGGTTTCAAATTCTATAAAAATGCAGTCACTGAAATCATCGGTCTCGAATACGCTGATTCGATGATCCGCAAAGCCCAGGATCATATTGAAAAATTGAGAACCGTAACCCCTTTTGCTGAAAAGATAACCCTGGAAAAGGGTTCCATTACTTCCATGAATTTTCCGGATGATTCATTCAATACCGTTATTTCATTTCTGGTGTTTTGCTCGGTTCCAGACCCTGAACTTGCCGCGCAGGAGATATACCGGGTGCTGAAGCCGGATGGAAAACTGCTTTTTTTTGAGCATGTTCACTCCTGGGAGGATGGACTGGCAAAATGGCAGACGCGTCTTAACCCACTCTGGAAGAAGATAGCCTGCGGATGCAGTCTGATTCGGGATACCAGATCGCTGTTCGAGAGGACGGGATTTCATTTCACGGAGATCCAGGAATGTATTCACCCGAAGTCATTGAAACTGACCAGCTCCAAAATCATGGGTGCGGCCGTAAAAAGCTGATATTGGTATCCCATCGAATCCGGATCAGGGCAGGCATAGCGATTGTTTGAAAAGCCTTTCGCAGTTTCATCCACGCGCTATGCTTTAGCCCTTTTTCCACTGGGAATTTTTGATTTTCCCCTAAAACCATTTCAACATTCAGCAAGATTTCAGCATACATACCTTGAACCCTGTATTAATTGACGGGGCGGTAAATGTTTATGGTTGTGCTGGCACTGTTTCCTGCTGCATCAATTGCCGTTATGGTGATGACATTTAATTTGGGTTTGATTCTCATCATGGATATTTCCCAGTTTTCCGTTCCGGAGGCCGTTCCGCTGTCTCCTCTTGAACTATTCCAGAGCACTGCCGACACGGCGATGTCATCCGAGGCATAGCCGGATAGGGTTATATTCTGGTCGGTTGTTTCAAAATACGTATCGGAAGTAGGTATTTCGATCATGAGTTCCGGAGGCGTAGAGTCATTTTCCTCAACTGGTCTGACGCTGACTGTACAGGTTGCGGTGCTTTTCAGCCCTCCGTGGTCCGTAACCGTCAGTTCAAATGTCAGGAAATCAATATCGGTAAGAACCTCGGGTGCTATGAATTCGGTCTGAGGTGACTCAGGATCTGAGAAAGCAACCGGTGTTCCGCTTAATTGCGCCCATTGATAAGAAAGGATGCCGTCATCAGGATCTGTAGAGTTTTCACCATGTAATACAATTGTTTCCCCCTCATATCCGGTCTGGTCAGGGCCGGCATCCGCGGTCGGCGGCATGTTGATCCAGGTGACATTGACAATGCAGGTATCGGTTGACTGCAGGCCTCCCTGATCCGTAACGATCAGGTTGAATTTCAAGGAAGCTCCTTCCGGACCGGTATCCGGCGCAATAAAGGCCGGCTGCATTGCCTGTGCGTCCGAGAGACTTACCGGAACGCCCTCGATCTGGGTCCACTGAAAAGAAGCGATCTCGTCATCCGGGTCAGAAGAGCCGGATGCATCCAGTACAACCAGATCGCCTTCGTTACTGGTCTGATCCGATCCTGCGTCGGCAACCGGAGGAATATTCACCCAGGAGACATTGACAATACAGGTGTCTGCTGCCTGAGCGCCGCTGTAGTCTTCAACCGTCACCTGGAAGACAAGCGTTTCTCCCGCAGAAGAAACATCCGGCGCGATAAAGGTTGTTTCCTCTTCATCCGGATTTGAAAGCACAACCGGTGTTCCCTGGATCTGGATCCAGGAGAACCTGGCGATGCCATCATCCGGATCACTTGAATTCAACCCGCTCAGGGTTACGGTGCTTGTTTCGTCAACCAGTTGATCCGGACCTGCATTGGCGACCGGCGGCTGGTTTTCTGCCTGAAAATTCACCAGGATTGTATGGCTGCCGGTAATATTGGTAAAGGTGTAGGAGGATATTGCTCCCACAGAAGAACCATCCACCAGGACGTTTGCGATATGATACCCTGCATTCGGGGTGAACGTAAAGGTCTTGCTGCTGCCATAATCCGCACTGACCGACCCGGAAGGGGAGATGGCTCCATTAGGTCCGGCTGATGCCGTGATGGTGTAGGTGCTCACGGCAAAGCTCGCGGAGATGGTGTGATTTGCGGTGATGTTGGTAAAGGTATAGGAGGATATTGCTCCCACAGAAGAACCATCCACCAGGACGTTTGCGATATGATACCCTGCATTCGGGGTGAACGTAAAGGTCTTGCTGCTGCCATA
>CAZOEW010000203.1:0-1445 GCA_964578935.1 uncultured Desulfobacterales bacterium
ATGAGGTTTTGCAAGGGAAAATTTTCCCCACGCTTTTAAAAATTTCATTTCCCAAAACCCTGCTTTTGTTTACAACGCCCGCTCCGGGAACGTTGTTGTAAGTTGGTTAAACAAGGTACTATTTGAAGATGAATTCGAAAGCAGAACCGAAAGCTTTCTGAGCCGCTTTTCAAAAAAAATACCTCTCCGCAGAGGGGCATCTATCTGTGATTGCGAAACACTAAAAAACGTATTCCTCGTGTGCCGCCAAAGCCGCTTCTTCAGTCCCACATAATACCATAATCGTCTGCCCGGATCTCTCCAGTGAAAACCTGAGAAAGATCTAAAAATAAACGAAATTCAATGTATTCAAGCAAATATTTTTTGTCAAGTTCTTTAGTGTCATTAGACTATATATTTAATTTATAAACTAATATTTGTGTTTAGATATTGGCTGTGTTAAGCAATCGATGTTTTGAATATAAAATTTCATTCGTTGCCTGTTCTATAACATATTATAATTCAACATGCTGTTATTCCGATGTTTATTGTTGAGGGTAATCAAAATCAATGGAGGCTCTTTTTATGAATGGAACTCACAGGTTAAAAAGCATCAGACTTTTTTTAATCATTCTGGCATTTGGTATCGGCGGCTGTACCGGCTTTAAATCCAATCTGGTAGTTGACTCCTCAAAACTGGCAAGTGCCAGTATAACGGAGGCTGCGAATCAAAATTCCGACTTTGAAATGGTTCGTGACGGCCTGCCCGGCGGTCTTCTGCAGATGGACGGTTTTATCAAAATGGCTCCGGATGACAAGGAGCTTCTGCTATCAGCTTCTGAATCAAACAGCGGCTATGCTTTCCTGTTTGTCCAGGATGAAAATAAGCCCCGGGCAGCAAAACTGTTCAAGAAAGCAAAAGAATATGCATTCAGAGTCCTGCAACAGAACCCGGCATTCAAAGATGCCTGTGATAAAACCAGAGACGAGTTTGCCGAAGCCTTAAAGACGTTTGACAAGGAAGATGTGCCGGCCTTATATCTGGGGATGAACAGCTGGCTGTCGTATATCGGCCTTGCAAATGCGGAAGATCCTTCACTCCTGATGAATTTACCGAAGGTTGAAGCCATGATGGACCGGATACTGGAACTGGATGAGACGTATAAATATGGTGCTGTTCATGCGGTTATGGGCACGTATCATGCCGCAAAACCGGAGATTTTCGGGGGGAAGCCGCAGGAGGCAAAAAAACATTTTGAAAAGGCATTTGAGATTTCGGATCGTAAATTTTTAATCTGGCACCTGCTGTTCGCAAAATTTTATACGGTTCAGGTTCAGGACCAGGATCTTTTTGTTGAAACACTGGAGGAGGTTATTGAAGCACCCGAAGACCTTCTCCCGGAGCAGAATTTCGCCAATGAGGCAGCCCGACACAAGGCAAAAGCGCTGCTGGAAAAAGCGGATAC
>CAZOEW010000203.1:1545-6163 GCA_964578935.1 uncultured Desulfobacterales bacterium
TTAGGAGGAAACATGAAAGCAAAAAGAGGATGGTTATGGGTTTTTGTTGTCGCGGTTTCATTTGGTTTTCAATCCTGTATGTTTCTCACAACACCGCTTCCTGTTTTGAAATTAATCGGCGCTGCGGATAAAGGTGATGCGCAAGCCGTAAAAGAAGAACTCAGCGGAGGAACGGATGTAAATGGCGTAATTTCAAGCAAAGGAGGCGTCAGCGCGCTTCTCGCAGCTGCCTCAAAGGGCCATGTGGATGTCGTCAAGGTATTGCTTGAGCATGGCGCGGACGTAAACATAAAAATCATATCCGAATTTGAAAACGACGAAGGGGACACCGTATATATTGGAACCACGCCCATTATGGGTGCCGCGGCAAAAGGTCATACAGAGGTGGTTCAGCTCCTTCTGGACTATGGTGTGAACCCCAACTCAGCCAATGAAAACGGGAGCAGCGCCCTTTCGGCAGCCGCTGCATACGGTCACACAGACTGCGCCGAACTTTTGATCGATGCCGGAGCAGATGTAAATGCGAAATCCACAAAATTTTTTGTATTTCGAGGGGTCAATGTTTACGTGGGATCCAATCCACTTACCGGCGCGGCATTTAACGGACATCTGGCTGTCGTCAATCTGCTGCTGAAAAAAGGAGCTGACCCGGAAATTATGAATGAAAAAGGAACGACTCCTTTATTTGCATCGGCTGCAATGAACCACCCCAAGATCTGCGAAGCTTTGATCGACGCCGGCGCCAATGTGAACGCACAAATCAAAGAGGATTATATTTATAAGGAAAACCATACCTTGGCAGGGAACACCCCATTAATAGGTCCGTGCGCTTTTGGGCATTATGGTGTGGTCAAACTCCTTCTTGAAAAAGGTGCTGATCCGAATTTAACAAACAGAGTCGGCCTGACACCCTTGATGGCTGCCGCATCCAAAGGCCATTTAAAGATCTGCAACCTTCTGATTGAAAAAGGTTCGGATGTCAATGCGAAAACCACCGAAAAATTTACCTCCATCGTAGACGGACCGGAAATTCAACCCGGCCTTACCGCCCTGGTGGGTGCTGTCGCCAACGGCAATCCTGAAATTGTCAAGCTGCTTCTCGATAAAGGCGCGAAAGATGAAAACGATGATGCGCTGCAATTGGCGAAGCAGCAAGGCAAATCAGAGCTGATTGACCTCTTGAAGGCTGCAAAATAGCATGAAGCATTTCATGGATGCATAATCCCAATTTTGTATCCTGAACCAAACTGCCCTACTGCCCGCTTCTTGATTAAGAGGCGGGCAGATTCTTCTGGGACAGCGGCCGTGATGGTTGTTTCTTCTTTTACCGTTACGCTTCCTAAACAAGCAGGATTCAACTGCGAAATCCTGTATGGAATTAAATCTTATATTCTCCCGGTGCTGATCCCATAAGGACATTCTTCCCGTTCTGGTGACCCCTTTTCTTTTGAAAAGCATGCTTATGAAATATTTTTCTTGACGCAATACTAAGTTTTGTATATCTAACATTATTAAATAAGAATATACAACCGGAACCCAAAACAGGTACTTGATGAAACGACAACCATATCCAATCGACGATTTCATCAAAATATTATGAATACGATGGCAAAACAAAACGTTCAGGGCGCCTAAATCATGAGTAATACCGTGACAACAGCAGCTGAAAGGCTTTCGTAGTAAGCAGACGTCGAGATGATTCATAGTGGAAACTCGGCACAGACACGAAATGAAACGTCAATGCCGACCTGGACTGTTTCAAAGCCATCTTTTTAAATATCGGCCGGAGGGAAAAAATGGGGCAAGGTCCAGCCCGCCGCGACAATAAGGCCTGTTCCAGCAGAAAAGCGGCCATCGCTGTTGTCGGCAACATGAAAGCAGGGAAAACCACGCTTTTTTCCAAGCTGTGCGACAGCAAAATAACGAGTTTAAAGATACCCGGAAGTCCCGTATCCGTAACATCTGGAAAAATCAAAGGAACAGACTATACGGCAATTGATACACCTGGAATATATTCCATATTTTCAGCAAGTGAGGATGCGCAGCTTTCAAGAAATATCCTCATCTATAGCAATGAGATATTCGGTATCCAGGGGATCATTGTTGTTGCAGATGCAAAAAATCTGGCACAATCCATTTCCGTTGCCCTTCAATATGCTGAATTCGAACTGCCCATGATTTTCAACCTGAACATGACGGACGAATCCGCGTCTCTTGGTATCGAAATCGATATCAAAGGTCTCTCGGAAATACTGGGTGTCAGCGTTGTTTCAACAATTGCAAGGGATGGAATCGGAATTTCCAAGATACTGTCACGCATATCTGAAATGCGAGTTGCCAACAGGTTGATCGAGTATCCGGACTGGATCAACACCTATTTTGGACTCGTTGAAAAACGAATTCAAACAGAAGAAATCTCTTCAAGAATTATCGGAATTCTGCTT
Organism: uncultured Desulfobacterales bacterium; assembly: GCA_964578935.1. GTDB lineage: Bacteria > Desulfobacterota > Desulfobacteria > Desulfobacterales > SURF-7 > JAQYVL01. Next base: position 3,990 of record CAZOEW010000203.1, read on the forward strand.
CTCACCGGAGACAGCAGCATCGAAAAATATATTGAAAACCGGTTCGGGCCCGGAATGCTCACACAGCTCAAAAGTCTGACAATGGAATACAGTGAATATCTGAATCAGCCCGCCAGCATCATGCTGACAAATCTGCATTACAAGAAAGCCGAACAGATTGTCGCTAAAATTCGTAAAGTAGATCCGCCATCCAGAAGCCCTTTTATCGCCAGATTCGGAGGATGGTGTACCAACCTTTCAACAGGTCTCCCGATTGCGGCACTGATATTATTTATCCTGTATCAGTTTGTAGGCACTTTTGGAGCGACTTTTCTTGTTGATACAATCAACATAAACGTGTTTAAAGAGGTCTTGATCCCGGCAGCTGAAAAAATTGTTGCTCCCATACCAAGCGCATTCATCCGAGACATGATTATTGACCCTGATTTCGGCATTCTGCCAACCGGCGTCTTTCTGGCTCTGGGGCTCGTGCTGCCGGTTCTTTTCTGTTTTTACATCGCATTCGGAATTCTGGAAGACTCCGGTTATCTGGCACGATTTTCCATACTGCTCGATAAAGTGTTTCAGAAAATGGGGCTGAACGGTAAAGGGGTTATCCCGCTTGCAATGGGGTTCTCATGTATTACAATGGCCATACTGACCACACGAATGCTGGATACAGACAAGGAAAAAAACATCGCCACTTTCCTTCTTCTCCTTGGATTGCCCTGCGCTCCTCTTATTGCGGTAATGTTCATCATTCTGGGCAAAATGCCTGTATCTGCTTCCATTGCCGTATTCGGAATCATTTTTCTTCAAATATTCATTGCAGGATATATAGCAAATAAAATCCTGCCCGGTAAGCGCTCTCCGTTAATCATGGTGATACCGAGCATGCGTCTGCCAAAACCGATTCAGATTTTAAAGAGTGCTACGGCAAAGACCTATTTTTTTATGAAAGAAGCGATTCCCGTTTTCATTCTAGCCTCCCTGATTGTTTTTTTGTTTGAAAGACTCGGGGGTCTGGCCTTTCTGGAACAAATATCCAAACCCATCATCAAAGATTTCATGGGGCTTCCTGAGAAAAGCATACAGGTATTCATCAAGACAATCATCCGAAGAGAGAACGGTGCAACTGAAATCGAACATCTGAGCAGAATCTACACCAATGTTCAGCTTGTCGTAAACCTGCTTGTCATGACATTCCTCTTTCCATGTATCAATGCGACAATCGTACTTTTTAAAGAACGCGGAACCAGAGCAGCAGTTACAATCATGACGATCAATGTGGTTTACGCCATACTGATTGGAAGTGTTGTAAGTCATGCCTGTCGGATACTGGGGATTACGTTTACCTGAGACACTCAACAAATATAATGGTTAACAAGTATGCAACAAAGTCGAGGAAATCATGCTGGATGAAAAATTAGAAGAAATCATGGAGGCAATCTGGAGCTCGGGTGAAAATAAAAAATATTCCGTTGATGCCATCCGGAAAAAATGTATTGTCGATTTCACATCAGATGACCTGGAAGATCTTGAAAAAAAAGGATTGATTATATTCGATCATGATCAGATTCTTTTTTCAGGCAAAGGAAAAACAATCGCGGAAGGCATCATTCGCAGACACCGTCTGGCGGAAACGCTCGTATCAAGCATCCTCAAGCTGAAGGATGCTGACATGGAAGAGGTTGCATGCAAGGTTGAACACAGTCTGCTTCCCGAAGTGGAGGAGTCCATCTGCACCCTTCTCGGGCACCCCGGAATTTGCCCGGATGGAAAACCGATTCCAAAGGGCAGATGCTGCAAAAAAAATCTTCGGGAAATCAGCAATGTTGTCGTCTCGTTGATCGATATCAAGCCGGGAGAAAAAGGTAAAATCACTTACATAAAACCCGGCAGCCATTCGAATATGCATCATCTTCTATCGATCGGTTTACATCCGGGTATTGTTGTTACCGTTCACAGGACCACACCCGCTTTCTGCATCAAGTTTGAAAATACGGAGCTTGCCATCGACAAAGAGATCGCAAAAAACATATTTGTCTGGAGAGTCGAAAACAAGTAGCGGTTTGTACACGCCGGCATCTTCCGGATACCGATTAAAGGATAAAATCAATGCGATCAAAGATCCGGATAAAACCCGAAAAAGTATTCCTGGATGTTTTTCTTCATAGGCGCAACCTGAACAATTT
>CAZOEW010000204.1:0-6116 GCA_964578935.1 uncultured Desulfobacterales bacterium
AGGCGGCAGTGCATATAACCCATGGCCTCTCCTTCCGAAGATAACCTGTCCGGTTATGGTTGTCGAAGGAGAAAACAGTATCAACAAGACAATGATTGACCTTAAAAAAGCGACCGCTGCCTTTCCGAAAGGCAGCTACACAGAAGTGAATGGCGCGGGCCACCTGATCCCGATGGAAAAACCGGCAGTCGTATCCGGAATCATAAATGAATTTCTGGCCTTGCAGATTGATTAATTGAAACAGGAGGCAACATGAAACACCTGTCTGAAATGGTTCGAGAGCGTTGTCGTGCGGATTCTGAAAAAACCGCTTTTCTGGTAAAAAAAAATAACCAGTGGAACCCCGTTTCCTGGTCCGAGGTTGATGAGCAGGCTGAAAAAATCGCAGCCGGCCTCCTGGCTCTCGGCCTTAAACCCGGTGATACGGTATCCATACTCGGCAACACACGTCTTGAGTGGACCCTGTCGGATCTGGGAGTTCTGCGAATCGGCGGCATCAGTGTCGGCATCTATCAAACCCTTTCGGACCAGCAGATCACCTATATTTTAAAGGACTCCGGATCAAAAGTTCTTATTGTCGAAGACAGGGGGCAGATTGAAAAAATCAAACCGCATCTTGACGACCTTCCGGAACTGAAGTGGATCATCCTCTGGGATGGAACCCCTGAAGGCCCAAACCAGATATCCTTTGCCTCTCTCAAGGAAAAAGGCGCGGAAAAGCTTTCCGGAGATCCTGACTGTGTAATTCAGGCTGAAAGTCTCATCAATCCACAGGATACAGCCATCATCATCTACACTTCCGGAACCACCGGTCCACCAAAAGGAGCCTGCCTGTCTCACAAAAATATCCTCGCAGAACTTGCCACCACCGACATCATCGGGGCCGAAAAAGTGGGAAACATCATGATGTTTTTTCTGCCCCTTTCGCATGTCGGAGAGCGTGTCGCCGGTCAGTATATGCGCATCTATCGCGGGATAACATCCGCATACGTAAAGGATATCACCCGTATTCTCGATGACATGAAAGAGATCCGGCCGACTTTCTTCGGCAGTGTACCCCGTATTTTTGAAAAAGCGTATGCACGAATACAGACCGAAGCCGCAGCCGCCTCCCCCATAAAACAAAAGCTCTTTAACTGGGCTGAAAGCGTTGGACGACGCGTCAGCAGAAATAAGCAGGCTGGGATCGCTTCTCCCCCTCTTCTCAATCTTCAGAATGCCATTGCAGACCGGCTTGTATTTCGAAAAATCCGGGATATTTTTGGAGGGAGGGTTGGATATTTTCTCTCCTCATCCGCACCCATCGCCCTGGAGATCCTCGAATTTTTTCATGCCTGCGGAATGCTTGTTCTGGAAGGATATGGGCAGACGGAAGTGTCCTGTTTTTGTACACTCTGCACACCGGATGCGTATCGTTTCGGCTCCGTTGGGAAAGCGCTTCCCGGTGTGGAGCTTAAAATCGCGGATGACGGTGAAGTGATGGTAAAGGGGGAAATTGTGTTTAAGGGCTACCTGAACCAGCCCGAGCTGAACCAAAAAACCCTGACAGATGACGGCTGGATTTACACGGGAGATATCGGCAGACTGGATGAAGATGGCTATCTATGGATTACAGGCAGAAAAAAAGAAATTATTATTACGTCCGGCGGGAAAAATGTAACACCCGCCAATATTGAGAATCTGATTAAAAATCATCCGTTGATCGAACATGCCATGGTCCATGGTGACCGCAGAAAATATCTTACCGCCCTGATCTCTCTGGATCAGGATAACCTCAGGGCTTGGGCTGAAAAAAACGGGTATTCCGGTCTTGATTTTGAGGCATTGACACGCCTGCCTGAAATCAACGAAATGGTCCGGAAAATTATTGATGAATCCAATAAATCTTTCGCCAAATTTGAAACCATCAAAAAATTTATCATTATACCGAAACCTTTTCTGATCGATACCGGCGAGCTGACGCCAACCATGAAAGTCCGCAGATCCGTGGTAGAGGCCAAGTATATGGAGATGCTGAACACACTTTACGATGAATGACGGTATCAGACAGGCGCGCCCGTAAAATCAACCGCCGCATGCCTTTTGCGGATACTCCGGCGCTGCTGCCGGAAAAGGCTCCGGGAGAAACCCAACGGTGTGGACCAGCAGTTCGTCGATGGTGTTGTCCTTTTTTTCCCAGAGATCGTTCACCCACTCCTGGAAGCTTTCTCTGAACACCGGGTCATTGAAATAATCCCCCAGAAGCTCCTTTGTTATCGGCCTGGTTTGAACCCGAATCTTGATATGGGTAATCTTTCCGCACATAAACTCCCATACATTCGGGACACCCTCCGGGTAGACGATGGTAACATCCACAAGGCTGTTCAAATATTCACCCATCGAGCTGAGGACAAAGGCAATCCCGCCGGCTTTTGGTTTCAGCAGGTGTTTGTAGGGTGAATTCTGTTTTATTTTTTTGGACCTGGTGAACCGTGTGCCTTCCATAAAATTCATGACGGAAACAGGCTTTGTTTTAAATTTCTGACATGCCTTTCTAGTGATTTCAATATCTTTGCCCTGCAAATGCGGATATTTCCGCAGAAATTCCTGCGAATAACGCTTCATGAAGGGAAAGTCCAGCGCCCACCATGCAACCCCGAGTATCGGAACCCAAATCAGCTCTTTTTTAAGAAAAAATTTCAGGAATGGAATTCTACCCAGAAAAACAGTCTGAAGCACAGGGATATCAACCCATGACTGATGATTGGAGACAACGAAATACCATTCATTTTTATCCAGCGTTTCAACCCCCTGCACATCCCAGTGAATTCGATGCATCACTTTCATGAAGAATGCGTTGTTTCTGACCCAGGTTGTCGAGATAAATATCAGAATCGCATCACACAGCGTTCTCCAGAATTTGAATGGAATCATAAGTTTTAAAAATGCGGTGAAAAAAAGCCCTGTGCACATCACAAGGATGTTTAAAGACACCAGTATCATTGACAGAATACCCCGGATTGTTCCCGGCAAAAAACTTAACATGAATGTCCCCTTTCAAGCTGATTCTATATATGCCTTATTGCCCCATTTTTTTGATGGTTTACCGTAATACAGCCTGAACGCAGGCTACCGTTATACGGCACGAGCGCATTCTTTAAAGGAAATACACTGAAAAACACAGCTTTTTCTTACATTTTACAAAAATTTTACAAAGGATTCGTTGAACTTCCGAAGGGATGTTGGAACGGGTTAAAACCGTCAATCCTGTTTAAGGTCAAAGCAGGTTCATCTACCGGATTCAAAAAACATTTCGAGGATTGAATCCCCTCTTCTCCGCGAAAAGATTCGGCCCAGGACCCGGAACAGAGTTGTGACAGAACCCATAAGCGTTATGGATATTCGCTTGAAGGCAACCTCCGCGCGCATAGCGCCTTCGCTCATGGCAAAACAAACGCACGGGGTTTGACTTCAAACCATCAGGAACTGAAGAGATAGAGAGGGGAAATTGAGGATTTACTCTGATATGTATCGCACGATAACCAGCACACCGGATGATCCAAAAAAGTTCAATCCGATCCTATTTTTTTATAATCAGGTATTCAACATCCGGCCTCAATCTTTTAATTTCGGCCACATAATTTCTGGCTTCTCTTTCAGAGTTAACGAACATCGATTCATACTTTTGCATGTTGCCATATTTAATTTTGACTTTTACTTTATTTTGTTTGTGATTGATAACATTTCTCCTTTCAATACGGTAGTAAATGTTTTGAACATGAAACGATTTTTCTTTTCATGAAAAATCCAAAACACCGGCAATTTTTCGCCATTTAATAGAATAATCACAGCTTCAACAGTTGAGATGTCACGTTGATAATCGAGATTCCTACAAGATCAAAACAGGCCTCGGCAAGTAGAGGAACTATATCACAATACCGACAGAAATCAAGCCTTTTATCCCCCTGCCGCCAAACACGTGTATAAGCTCGTATTGAATCCGGCCATCCAAAACACCGGATGCAATTGTTTCCGGCACGCATATCGATCGAAATAAAAATGGATCCCCGGCAAATCGCGTTTTCGGTGATAAAACGATCATGGTACGCATCGGTGAAGAAATATCCATAAAAAACAGAATAATAAGTCGCATACAGATAGGAACAACTCCTGGCCGGCCGGAATATTTCGAGACAAAATTCACGATTTCGCAAAAAATATTACGAAAAATTGTTGACAAAAGGTGATCCGGGCATTACAGCTTCTCCTGAAAGCTTCTCGATAATGGATGCCTGCATAACCATCGTACCCGCGCAACCATAGATATGAATCCGTATTGAATCCTTTTGGGAGGGAAATTGATGCATAAAAAAGTGTCTTATCTCTCAGTACTCCTGTTTTTAAATTGTTTTTTTTCCATTTGTCAGGCTGCGCCGTCAGATATACTGGACACCGTATCCATTTGTCAGGCAATCAAGCCTCCAACCGCATCCGGAAATGAAATACCTGTTTCTTATCTGACGGACGGCTTGTACGATTCCGGTATTTTTATCGGCCCGAATAAAAGAAAATACAATGTACTTAATTTTGAGTCGAATACAAGCCCTCAGGAATTAACTTTCCTGAACCTGAGACTTTACGTTACCTATCTTGAAGGCGGATCACAGACCGTAACCGTTTACAGCTACAATGCCGATGGATCCTCGATCAACACCTCCCTGTCACTGGATTTTACACTGTCGTCGCTGGGCTGGAATGATCTGGATATTTTTGGCCTTCTTTCGGTGATGGAGGGATTTGATTTCATAAAAATCAGGGTTGCCGCTCTCAATGGTGTGGTCGTAATATCCGAGGCCCAGATGACAACCGAAGAGACGATACCGGAAGTGGAGTCTGATTTTACAGGTACCCCTGTATCAGGTAACGCACCGTTGACGGTTTCCTTCACCGACAGTTCTATTGTTCCACCAGGCAACAATATCGTTTCCTGGGAATGGGATTTTGATAACGACGGGGTGATTGATTCAAACGAACAAAACCCAGTTTTTACTTATAATAACGTTGGATATTATACTGTCAGCCTGAAGACAACGGACGCGACAGGGGCAGCCGATACGGAAAGTAAACCGAACTATATTTCCGTGATGAAACTGAAAGCCGATTTTGACGGCAGCATTTATTTAACCGGGAAAGAACCAAGAGGGACTGCGCCGCTGAAAATTTCCTTCACCGACAGGTCTATTGTTCCCCCCGGGAGATATATCGTTTTACGGGAATGGGATTTTGATAACGATGGCGTGATCGATTCAACCGAGCAATACCCTTCCCACGTATACGATAACGTGGGTTACTATACGGTAAGCTTAAAGATAACGGATTCAACTGATGAAACAGACACAACGGTTAAAACCGACTATATTCTTGTAGACGTAGATACGGATCATGATACCGTCATCGATACGGATGATAACTGCCCGAATACAACGAACCTCAACCAGTCGGATCTGGACAATGACGGAATTGGCGACGCCTGTGATGATGATACGGATATCATACATGACGCGACGGTTTGTACTTCCCTGAGAAAGGCGACAACTCCTGAAACCGAACCCGTCTCCGTCCTGGGATTGCTGACAGACGGATTGTTCGATCAGACAATCAGAATTCAACATAACAAAAAATACGACGTTCTTGATCTGACTTCAAACACCGCAGCACAGATCTTAAAATCACTGCACCTGAAACTTTACGTTACCAGCCTTGACGGCGGATCACAGGCAGTAAAAATTTATAGTTATCAGGCGGACGGATCCACGATCAACACCTCCCTGTCACTGGATTTTACGCTTTCGCAGGGCTGGAATGATCTGGATATCTCCGGACTTCTTCCGGTGATGGAAGGATTCAATTCTGTAAAAGTGAGGGTTGTCGCCCTCAATAGCTGGATAGATCTATCCGAAGCCGGAATTGTTGCAGACTCTTTTCGGGATGACACCATAATTTCCATTGATCCTTCTGCAATTGACTTCGGTTCGGTTGAGGTAATGGAATACACCTGGGCCGGCGTTACAATTTCGAATACCGGTGTCGGCAAACTGTACATGGGCGCAATCACTTCTCAATCCCCGTTTTTTATT
>CAZOEW010000205.1:0-6115 GCA_964578935.1 uncultured Desulfobacterales bacterium
CTTTCCTTCACGGCTTTCACCATCCCGGCCGCTGCTGTTTCCTGCCAGAACCATCGGTTAAATGCTGCAGTTGAAAGCGGAGGCGAACCCGGGCGGGCTGTTACAGCCTCAAAATAGAATGCTTTCAGGTCCTGGACGGATAGCGGCAAAGCTGTTGCAAGGGAAAAATCCGCTTCTGAAAATTCCGGCTGTTTTCCGATACCCAATATGCCTGATAATTTCGGAGCGGAATCAGGTGAAAATGCCACCATGGTTGTGCGATTTGTATTATACTTTGCTTTGCAATGTTATACAATAATACTCATTATCAGTGATGCCCCGGGATATTCCTCTCACTCCTCATCCATGTTATTTGAATCAGGTGGTTTTTGCATTAAAGCGACATCTGCAACCGGAATTTCGCAGGTCCACCCGAGTCGGTGAGCGAGGTGGCGCAGTGTCGTGTCACGGTAAAACACCACATGCGTAGGATCACGGCGGTAATACCAGGTCGCGAAACGGTCGTCGCCGATTTGAAAGCAGGTCATCAGCGCCAGCCATCCCCCGGGTCGCAGCATCCGGTCGAACCGGGCGAATTCCTCGGCCGGCCGATGGAAATGTTCAATGGTTTCGGTGCAGGTAATGAAATCGTAGCGACCTTCGAGTGGCTTTGGATCCGGGAAAAAAAGCGGATCAAACAATCGCATCCGGTATCCTGCTTCGCGCAGCATGCAGGCAAGGGCCGGTCCTGAACCACATCCATAGTCCAGGCCCTTTGCCTGCGGCTGCAGCCGCTGCAATAACGGATCGGCAAGCTTTGACAAAAACCGGCGATACGCTGCATCCGAAGGATCGTTCCGGTGTTGCCGGTAGTGTGCATGTTCTTCTCGGGCAGACAGCCTTTGCGCCGGATTCAGAAAAATCGCCCGGCAAGCGCCGCAGCGCCGGTAGTCCTCACCGTCCACATGAATAAAAAATTCAGCCGAGAACGCGCCGCACACAATGCAGCGGCGAAGTCCCGCATGGCTTGTTCTTTTCATTTTTTTACCTTTTTAGACAATGCCGGGGCATGACCACACCGTTTTCCCGTTTGACCGCGTGACCCATGGCATCATGAGCATGTCATATTGAACGGCCAGACACGTTCGTTCAAGTTATTTTGTAACAGGAATCCTGCTGGAATACAATGCCGATGCCGGTCTCAACATCGGTTAATTGCCGGAGCAGTAAGGTTTCCGGGATTTGTATTTGAATTAAGACCGGCGATGGGCTATGATCACAGGCGACTCAACATAGAAAAAGGAGCAGCTTTCATGGCCTTATATCCCGGTGTCAGCACAGGCTGGGAAAGCCTGGATATGATTATCGATCACCTGCGGCGCGGAGACAACGTGGTCTGGCAGGTGGACGCCATCGATGACTATCAGCGGCTGGTGACCGCGTTTGTCAACAGCGCCCTGGCCAACGGCGAGCGGATAGTGTATTTTCGATTTGCCCGCCATGTGCCATTGCTGGAGGAACGCAACAACCTGACCATATACCGTCTCAATGTGGGTAAAGGATTTGAGTCCTTTTCCACGCAGGTGCACAGCATCATCACGCAGGAAGGCAAAAACGTCTGCTATGTGTTTGATTCCCTGTCGGACCTGCTGTACGTGTGGGCCACGGATCTGATGATCGGCGATTTTTTTTCCATCACCTGCCCGTATCTCTTCGAGTTAAACACCATCGCTTATTTCGCCATTCTCCGGGACCGGCATTCCTTCAAGGCCATTGCACGGGTTCGGGAAATCACCCAGGTACTCATCGATGTATACAACTACAAGGGCCAGGTATGCATCCATCCGGTCAAAGTCCAGCACCGGTACTCACCCACCATGTTTTTCCCCCATATCAAGCAGAAAAACAGCCTTCAACCGGTGATCAACAGCGTGGATGCAACGGAGCTGTTCACGCATCTTTCCCGTCACAAAACCGGCTTAGCCCAGCGGCACCTTGATTATTGGGACCGTTTGTTCATGCAGGCCAGGAATATCAATGAATCCGGCGTCCGGCCCGAAGAAAAGCAGGATATGGTGGAAGAGCTCAGCCGCCTGCTGCTGACCCGGAACAAAAAAATCCTGTCCCTGATCCGGGAACACATGACGCTGGAAGATCTTTTAAGAATCAAGGTGCGGCTTATCGGAACCGGATTTATCGGAGGAAAATCCGTGGGCATGCTGCTGGCGCGAAAAATTCTTTCCGATGACACGACCTTTGACTGGGCCGATGTTCTGGAACAACATGATTCCTTCTACATCGGTTCGGATGTGTTCTATTCTTATATCGTCCAGAACGGCTGGTGGAAGCTGTTCATGGCCCATAAAACCCGGGAAGGATATTTTGATCGGGCCGCGGAGCTTCGGGAACGCATGCTGACCGGCGTGTTCCCGGAGGAGATCACCGAACAGTTTCAACTGATGCTGGAGTATTTCGGACAGTCTCCCATTATTGTCCGCTCCTCCAGTCTTCTGGAAGACGCTTTCGGTAGCGCGTTTGCCGGAAAATATGAAAGCTGTTTCTGCGTCAATCAGGGTCCTCCGGAAAAACGATACGAAAAATTTGAGGAGGCGGTGCGCCATATCTTTGCCAGCGCCATGAATGAGGATGCCCTGGCCTACCGCTTTCAGCGGGGTCTGGACCAGATGGACGAACAGATGGCCCTCTTGGTGCAGCGGGTTTCCGGAGCCTACCACAAGCAGTATTTTTTTCCGGAAATGGCGGGAGTGGGGCTTTCCCACAATCCGTTTGTGTGGAAAAAAGGGATGGACCCGAAAGCAGGTATGATCCGTCTGGTTTACGGACTGGGGACCCGGGCTGTGGATCGGGTGGAAAATGATTATCCGCGTATCATTGCCATGGATGACCCCCTGGTCAAGCCTCTGGCGGGCATGAAGGAGATCCGGAGATTTTCCCAGCATTCCGTTGACTTGCTGAATCTGGAGGAAAACAGCATCGAAAGCGCGTCCCTGGAATCCCTGATGGAGAAAAACGTTCCCGCCCGTATCGACCTGCTGACCATCCGGGACACGGAAGCGATCCAGGCCCTGCAGGAGATGGGCCGGCCGGAAAAAGACCAGCGGATCATGACTTTTGATCCGTTTCTGACCACATCACCGTTTATCGACATAATGAGCGCCATGCTCAGCCGGCTGAAAAAGGTCTATCGGCATCCGGTGGATATTGAATTTACAGTGAATTTCAACCAGGCCGAAGAAATTCAGATCAATCTGCTCCAGTGCCGGCCTTTTCAGACGATCGGCATGGGCGGCAGACACCCCCTGCCTGAATCCATCAGGGATCAGGACGTCGTCATCCGCATGGACGGCCGGTTCATGGGCGGTAATATCGCCCAGCCAATCTTCGGGATTATTTTTGTGGATTCGGAACCTTATACCCGTCTTTCCCTTTCAGAAAAATACAGCGTGGCCCGCCTCATCGGCAAGTTAAACCGGACCATCGCCGACCGGGAAAAAAATCCTACCCTGCTCCTGGGGCCGGGCCGATGGGGGACCCATACCCCGGCCATGGGCGTACCCGTTCATTTTTCGGAAATCAATCACATCGCGGCCATGGCGGAGATCAGCTACCGGGACGGAAGCCTGATTCCGGATCTGTCATTTGGCACGCATTTTTTTCATGATCTCATTGAAACGCGGATTTTCTATATGGCCATTTACCCGGAGCAGTCCGAAGTGCACTTCAACCGTCAGTGGTTCATGGACCAGCCCAACCTGCTGGAAACCATCAGTCCGGTGGACGGCCACCTGGCCCATGTGGTCAAGGTGGCGGACATCCGGAAGGCCGGGATGGTCATTCATTCGGATGTGGCATCACAACTGGTGATGTGTTACCTGACAGGGACAAAATCAGATAAACCAATCAAGTTTGAATGAAGGAGGGGACATCCATGTCTGATAAAAACAGCCTTACCTATGACTATATAATCATCGGGTCCGGATTTGGCGGAAGCGTCTCCGCACTTCGCCTTGCTGAAAAGGGATATACCGTTGCCGTACTCGAAAAGGGCAAACGGTGGAAAACAGAAGAGTTCCCAAAAACCAACTGGAATATAAAGAAAAATCTATGGATTCCGGCCATCGGCTGCTACGGCCCCCAGATGCTCACTCAGCTGAAACACGTCTTGATTTTTCACGGCGGCGGTGTAGGGGGTGGAAGCCTTGTGTATGCCAACCAACTATTGATACCGCCGGATAACGTATTTGAAAGACCGGAATGGGGACCGGGCAACTGGAAGAAAAAATTGATGCCCATGTATGAAAAAGCAAAAAAAATGCTCGGCGCCAACCAGAGCCCGCAAATCGGTATTGCGGACAAATGCCTTCAGGAAGTCGGCATTGAGCTCACCGGCAAAGACACGTTTCACAAAAACGACGTGGGAATTTTTTTCGGCACACCGGATAAAAAAGTACCAGACCCCTATTTCAATGGCAAAGGTCCGGACCGGACAGGCTGCACATTCTGCGGGTCCTGCATGATTGGTTGTCCGGTGGGTGCCAAAAACACCCTGGATAAAAACTATCTCCACCTCGCCGAAGCGCTTGGTGTAAAAATTTTCCCTGAAACGATGGTGACGGGCGTCCGGCCTTGCGATGGCGGGTATGAGGTGATGACAAACAGATCAACCGGGATTTTTCATCCAAAAAAAAGTTATAAAGCCAAGGGCGTGGTATTTTCCGCCAGCGTTCTGGGAACAGTCAAGTTGTTGAACAAATGCAAGCAGGATGGCCTGCTGCCCAATATCTCAGAGCAGCTCGGCAATTATGTGCGAACCAACTCCGAAGCGCTTTTGGCCGTTAAATCAAGAGATAAAACCGTCGATTGGAACGACCAGATCGCCATCACATCAGGCATCTATGCGGATCAAGATACCCACATTGAAATGGTTCGTTATAACAAAGGCTCGGATGTCTTGCTCAATCTCCTTACTCTCATGACCGGCGGCGGTGGAAAAATTCCCCGGGGCTTTCGCTTTTTAGGCAATATCCTCCTTCACCCCTTGCGCTTCCTGTCCCTGCTCTGGCCGCTGGGTATGGCTGCGACCACTACAGTGATCCTGGTAATGCAGACATGTGAAAATTATTTGGAATTAGATTATAAACCAAGATGGTGGCGATTGGGCAGCCGCAGCCAGAATTCAAAGGTCCCGGCCGGACAAAGAAGAGCACCGTCCTATATTCCCGTTGCCAATGAAGTCGCGAAGCGGCTGGCGAAAAAAATGAACGGCATCCCGTTGAGCCTGATGCCGGAGGCTGCATTCAACGCAATGACCACGGCCCATATCCTCGGCGGCTGCTGCATGGGAGAATCACCGGATAACGGGGTGGTGAACTTCAAAGGGGAAATATTCGGGTATAAAAACCTGTTTGTGGCAGACGGCTCTGTGGTGCCGGCCAATTTAGGCGTCAATCCAAGCTTAACCATTACAGCGCTGGCGGAATATATTATGGATCAAATGCCGACTAAAAATTAAATTATATTGAATTGTTAAAAATAGATACAAATTTTTGGAAGATAATATATCGAGATTCAAATAATCCAGTCAACGACAGACAAGGAGGCCTTTATGAGCAGCAAATCGATCATGGGATTTCCGGCAACATCGCAGGATGATTATCAGCTCAACGTCACTAGAATTCTGCAGCATGCGGCAAGGAGCTTCGGAAGGCAGGAAGTGGTTTCAATAAGGCTGGATGGCACAAAACTCCGCTTCACGTATACGGAAATTTATAGCCGAGTCAAACGCCTTGCCAATGCCCTGATCGGGCTCGGAGCCGGACTCGGGGACCGGATCGGCGTGCTGGACTGGAACTCCAACCGACACCTGGAAGCCTATTACGGGATTCCGGGCATCGGTTCGGTTCTGCTGCTTCTGAACATTCGCCTGACACCCGCGGACTTAGGCTATGTGGTCAATCACGCGGAAACCAAATATATTCTGGTTGACGAAACCCTGATCCCGCTTGCGGAAGCCATTGCCGGTCAATGCCCATCGGTTAAGGGGTACATCATCCTGACCGACAAGGACCTTTCTGAAATCAAAACCAGTTTATCCCCGATACATCATTACGAAACC
>CAZOEW010000206.1:0-6103 GCA_964578935.1 uncultured Desulfobacterales bacterium
GAACGATATCGCACCCATTTGAGGGGTAATATTTCGCTTATTACCTGTGATTGTTAGCAGTTAGATAGGCCCGACCCTATTTCCTGGATGGGCACTACTTAATTTTTACCCAGAACAGCTTTGCCGTCCCGGGACCGGGATTCTTCCACTGGGTCGGGATTTCCGAAGTCAAATATATGATATCCCCTGCGCCAACCTTGTAGATGGAATTGTTGATTTGAGTTTGCAGCTTTCCGGACAACACATACCCGATCTCCTCGCCCTTGTGAATGAAAAAATGTGAAGGCAGGCTTTTCTTGGGAGGAATCTCGATAAGGTATGGTTCAGCCTTCATGTCAAAATCGATCGGCGTCAGCAGTTCTCCCCGGATACTGCCCTTGGGCAGGTCCGGAAAAGCTGTTTTCACCGCTTTTCCTCCAGAAAAAACAGTACGATTTTTCAGGTCGGTTTTCTTCTGAAAAAAAGAACTGACTTCGACGGAAAGGATTTCCGCAATTTTAAAAAGGGCCTGAAGAGAAGGATATATCGAATTGCTTTCCACCTGCGAAATGGTACTTGGCGTCACCCCAACGTGTTTTGCCAATTCTTTTTGAGACAGCCCCTGTCTTGTTCGAAGCTCTTTTAAACGCATTCCGATATCAATTTTCCCGGGAGCCCCCCTGCCCGCATCGAAGCTGACCATCATACCGTCAGTCCAGTATGAAGTTTCCTTGTTAAGCGTATCCGGCCTGCGTTTTTCCGCCTTTATAATTGTCAGTGCAGATTTTCCTCTTTTAACGGAAAGATCGATGGCGACCTGAGCGATCTGATTGATATGGGCCTTCAAGCGGTCTGAGTGAGCTCCTTTTTCAACGATCCAGTACGCAATCGTGTCCAGTTCATACAGTCTGGGGCAGGAATGGGAATAGAACTTGAGGATAGAATCTTCACCTTGCCACAGGTCCTGCATGCCGGTAAGGCTTTCAAAAACAAACCGGACATCGCCTTTCATGGTTTTGTGCAGCCCGTAAACAGCTTCAATAACCTTTTCCGGTTTCCAGGGCTCGTTCACCTTGATAATCTGATATGGCCACCGCGCACCATTTTTTTCATAAAACTTACTGAAAATTTCAGACCCATCTCCTTTTCCATGGGTAAAGCAGTCCAGAATCGTCAAGTGCTGATTTTCCGCGAGCGGCCCAAGCTTTTCCAGAAGGTTCTTTGGCGAGCGATCAAAACTCACATATATAAACGGTTTGTTCTGCATCTGAGATGACTGAATGAAATTCATGCAGAATGCTGATGCAAGGCTGCCGGCAACATCATACCAGATAACATTATCTCCGATGAACAGACCGCCAAGTAGGTCATCCAGCTGGCTTACACCGGAGGACACCCTGTTTTTTTTTGAAATCATTCTGTTTTAACTCCAGCCGATTAAATGAATGAGGACACCGCTGTCCCTCTAAAGCGTTGTCTCGAATTAATTCGCAGTGTATCAAAAGACTAAATGAATCCGGCTTCAGTGTCAATAAAGGGATTCCGGATCACAGTCCCGATTTTCTTCCCAGCCGAATTGGTGAGATGGCCGATTCAGGAGAACAATCTTTCTATTAACGCCGCCTGAAATTCTTTCAGAAGTGCCTCAAAAGAAAAATCCTTTGGATCAAGAATAATCAAAAACAGAGAGATCCCCTCCAGAAATGCTACCAGTGCCGTACTGATCCTTGAAGCCTTGTTTTCATCCTTGATGGGTTCCAAGATTATTTGTTTTACGGTTTCGATCCATTCCGAATAGGCTATCCGGAGCTTTGATTTCACTTTGTTATTATATATGGCGATTTCCCAGATTTCGATATAAATCTTTGCCATGTCCCGATTCAATGTAATTTTTTGGAACATGAAATCAAAGGCTCCCTTTATGAAATCTTTTGAACTGCCGTATGAGGGCCCTTCCGATTTAAGCCATTCCTCAAACATGGACTTATAGAGATTAATCACATATTCAATATAATTCAGCAGAATATCTTCCTTGTTCCTGAAATAGTAATGCAGCATCCCGTGATTGATTTTCGCTTCCTGAGCGATATCCTTGATGGAGGTTTTGTCAAACGGCTTTTTCAGAAGACATTGATGCAATGCTTCCAGGATCTGTTTTCTTCTTTCCGTCTGAATGTTTTTTCGGCCCATGAATAAATCCTTTCATGTATGGTAAAAGTCGGATGTGAACAGCATTGTCCATAGTGATTTCATCCCTGGTTTATTTTAGCCTGATTGATATTCATGGTCATGCGCTGCGATACTTGAACAAACGTCAACCCACCTACTTATAATACACCATGTCTTCAAGCTTCATAAACCCTCGAACGGCATGGGTTACGCCGTAGGTCACCAGATCAGTTGGCCATGGAAAGACTTTTCTGCCTACAAAAAACATCTCTGTTCTTTCTGTCTGCCGGTTTGTGATTAACTCGGCGATGGTTCGGCCGTTCATCATGGTGAGCGATACGCCGTGACCGATGCAGCCCATAGAAAAAATCGCCTTTTTGTCATCGCCGAGATACCCGATGGCCGGGGCCATGTCAATCGTGATGGAAACCGGCCCGCCCCACTGGTGAGTAAACCGGATTCCTTTTAACTGCGGAAAGACTTCGATCACATGGTTTTTAAGATGAGTGAATATTTTTTCATTTCGATCCTTATCAAAATCCGCACCATACCCGAGCGATACATCTCCACCGCCCATTACAATTCGGTTGTCTGCAGTAAGCCGGTAATAGTGTATCAGATCACGGGCGTCCTCAACGCCGGCGCGATTCTTCCAGCCGATGGAACGATATTGCTCCGTCGTCAAGGGCTCGCTCATTACAATGTGGGTAAATGCCGGGTATTGGAGCTTTTTAAGTTGCGGAAACAAGATAGAATAGGCATTAGTGGCTAAAACCAAATATTCGGAATGGATTTCGCCTTTGTCTGTTTTTACAACAAATCCGGATGTACCTTTTCTGGCAAAACTCTTTACCGGAGTGTTTTCATAAATGACCGCCCCCTGATCTTCAGCGAGATCTTTCAAGCCTCTGGCCAATTTTGCCGGGTTGACAATACCGCAACGGGGCTCAAACCAGCCTATTTTATAGAAATCTGTATTAAACTCATCCGCAAGGCGATCCCGCTCCCACCGCTCAACACCGCGCATGCCCCAATTTTCCATAATCTTAAAATCATGCTCCACCCGTTTCACCTGACCCGGGCTGGTCCCGACCAGCAAATAACCGCTTCTTTCATAATCACAGTCAATTTTGTTTTGGGTAATCATGTCATGGAGATAATCCACCGACTTTTCCATATAGATATGAGCACTTTTTGCCTTTTCATCATTAAAACGAAACTTGGTGATCCCTTTTGTCAGTCCAAAAAGGGTCATTGAAAAACCACCGTTTCTGCCTGAAGCACCGAATCCACAGACCTCTGATTCAAGAATCCGAACATCTAGATTCGGATCGATTTTCTTTAAGTGGTATCCTGCTGAAAGGCCGGTATAGCCACCTCCGATAACAACAACATCAGCGGTTTTTTTCCCTTCCAGGTACGGATTGGAAGAGATTTCCTGCGGTAAGGATTCAAGCCACCAGCTTTTTGATCGATAGTCGGTCATCTGTCACCTCCTGTTTAATGCCTCTTAAAATGATTTCACTCTGCCATGTGAAACCAGATTTAATAATTTAGTTGGTCGACTAACCAATTAAACGGTTCTAATTAGATTGTCAACCATTATTTCTGCAACAGAGAGTCGGACTAATTCGATCGAGGGTGCCTATCGAAAAAATCAAACAGTTGATTGATTCTCAATACAATTTCCCCCTGATACCCGGCTGCCTTTTTTCTGATCTTGCCGCCGAATTGAAGTCATTCATCCCGGCGAACGGCGGTTATCTTCAGGACACAGCCAAAAAACAATGTTTGACAACAACCAGCAAAAAGTGTTAGTCGACTAACTAAATTAATACATGCCGGTGTATTCGAAAAGCTCATTTTTTGTTGAACGGGTTTGCATTAAATGGGTTCGGGCGACCGAAACGATCCATATTAACTTTCAGGATACGATGATGAAAATCATGCATAATGTCACCATCTATACCATGGATAAAAGCTTCAGCACCGGAGATGCGATCGCCTGGGAAAAAGATAAAATCATCGAAGTCGGCAAGAAACAGGATCTTCTGGAAAAATACAAAGAAGCGAAAAAAATTGATGGCCAGGGGCATACCCTGTTGCCGGGATTCATTGACCCGCACATCCATTTTTTAGATGGTCTCATTTATCAGGGCGCTCTGGATTGCTCGCCTGAAAAAGCGCCTACGATTAAAAGGCTGAAGGAACTCCTGCAGGAATCGGCAAGTCAATGCGAAAAAGGTCAGTGGGTGGTTGCACACGGGTATGATCCATGGGAATATCCCGGGAAAGAAACTCCCAGCCGTCATGACCTGGATGATGCCTGCCCGGATCATCCTGCTGTCATTATTCATTACTCTGTCCATGAGTGTGTCGCAAACTCCCAGGCTTTGCAGCTTGCCGGAATTGATAAAAATACTCCCCAGCCGTTTGCCGGTGAAATTAAAAAAGACAGAAAAGGGAATCCCACAGGCCATCTTATTGAAACCGCAATGGGAAGTGTTTTAAAGCAATCCAGAGAAAGCCTGATTGAGAATACCAGAACCGGAATAATGCAACGCCTTGTGAAGATGCAGCGTTCGCTCTTTGAATTCGGGATTACACGAATAGGGGATCCTGCCGTGCAAACAAAAAGCAGAGCGCTGTATCAGGAGGCCTGTGAGGAAGGTCTTCTAAAAATCCCGGTCGTCTTATACCCCTGCAATGATGAAAACATGCTTGAACTTCCCTGGGATAAGGTCAATCAGCCACAACCATGGGAAGGCAGTGAACTGCTCATGACCGGGCCGTTAAAAATTTTTCTGGATGGTGCGGATCGCGCAGCCATGGTTCTCGATGTCAGACAATTTTTCAAGACGATTTTGATGACTTTTCTTGCTTCCATTCAAACCCTGTCCCTGAATCCAATTAAAACTTCCATGCGAAGTCCGGTCAAGCCGGGCAGCGATCTAAAATTTCATTTTGGTGTCATGATGGCGGATACAGCCAAATGCCGAGATTTGGTTTCAAAAGCCCTGGATAAAAATTATACACTGGCTTTCCATGCCATTGGAAATGAAGCAATCAAGCAGGCAATAGAGATTATCGCTGCGGAAGGTAAAAAACACCGGACCGATCCTTCGCCTCGAATTGAGCATTGCCTGTTTTTAAATGATGGAATGATCCGCAGGATTAAAGAATTGAACGTTACGGTTGTCACGCAGCCTTTTTTCCTGACACATATGAGCAAAGAGAATGTCCCGCATCTTCCCGGAATAAAGCAGCTCCCATTAAAATCCTTTCTTGATGCAGGAGTAAGGGTGGCAGGGAGTTCTGACTGGCCCGTAGCATCCTGTGATCCGCTTCAGGGTATCGAAAGAGCTGTAACCCGGATTACGAAAAACAATGAAACACTTCAGAAATGCGAAGCCATATCCGTTCGGGAAGCGTTTGCCATGTACACCCGTGAAGCCGCCTTTGCACTCGGACTAAACCATGATATCGGAAGCCTGGAATCCGGAAAACGGGCGGATTTTATCCTGCTGTCCGAAAATCCGTTCTCAACCGATAACATCAGATGGAAAAATCTCAACGTTACCGGCACGTTTCTTGGAGGCGAAAAGGTGTTTTCAAGGGTTCCTGATAAAATATAACCACCGTATTGATTTCCTCCCTGATTTATTTTAGCTTCTATGTTACCCACGATCGGGCTCTGCAGACCTCCAAAATTTAAAAAATAAACGAGGAAGAAGACCATGTGGAAACATAAAACAAGCAGACGTGATTTTTTAAAAATCTCGGCAATGGCTTCCGCTGCATCTTTGTTCAATCTGGAAAGCTTAAAGGCGATACCCGCGGCTGCCGAACATATGGAAAAATATCCGGTAGTCGTCATCGGAGCCGGTCTTGGCGGACTCACCTGCGCGGCGTATCTGGCAAAAGCCGGTCTGCCTGTATCGGTTCTGGAACAGCA
>CAZOEW010000207.1:0-6050 GCA_964578935.1 uncultured Desulfobacterales bacterium
TACTCATCAAACCGACCATAGGCGTGCTTTGTCTGGCTGAAGCCACCCTGCTTTCCGAGAGGGCCTCCTCTCACCGGAGGGGGAGTGGCCAATTGAGGCTCGCTGTACCTCCGGTTGAGGAATCCGTTGCTGAAGGCAAGCGGGGCCGCGCTGCAGAAAACTGCTACGATGGAGGGGCGTCGGAACCATTGCCCTTTGAGTCGAGCGATCCGAAGAACCTGTAGAGGATAAATCATGAATGGCTCCACTGCGCCGGGCCAACTCAATCGGCGCATGTTCTCCGCCATCTCCACCGGCGATGTTAAGGAGGTTCAACCATGCAGCAATGGAACCAGCCTCTCGGCGGCCCTGGGCCCTCGGTTGATGAAATCCTCGAGAAGCTTCGAGAGAAGTTTCGGAAATACGCCCAGGACCACAAAGCCCTTCCCTTCTTTTTGATTGCAGGCCTGTTGGTTCTTGTAGTGGCAGGGACCAGCTGGTTCACGGTGCAGCCCCAGGAAACCGGCGTGGTCCAGCGTTTCGGGCAGGTGGTGCGCACGACCCCCCCCGGCCTGCATTTTAAATGGCCCTTCGGGATTGAATCCGTGCGGTGGGTACCCACCGCACGGGTTCTGAAAGAGGAGTTCGGCTTTCGGACCGTATCCTCGGTTCGGGGCGAACGCACGCGCTACACGGAAAGCAACGTCCACAAAACCGAATCTCTCATGCTGACGGGAGATTTGAACGTCATCGATGTGCAGTGGATCATCCAGTACCGCATCGAGGACCCGATCGGCTACCTGTTCCACGTGCGCGATACCCCCAAGACGATCCGCGACATCAGCGAGGCGATCATGCGCCGAGTGGTCGGCAACCGTCTCGGCAGCGATGTACTGACCGTCGACCGGGTGGCCGTCGCCACGGAAGCAAGGGAGGCGATCCAGAAAATCCTGACCGACTATGGAACGGGCGTTCGCCTCGTTACGGTCGAGCTGCAGGACGTCACACCGCCCGAGAAGGTCCGACCGGCGTTCAACGAAGTCAACGAAGCGCGGCAGGACAAGGAACGCACGATCAACCAAGCGCAGGAGCAGGCCAACCGGGAGATTCCCAAGGCGCGCGGGGTGGCGCAGCAGAATATCCGCCAGGCCGAAGGCTACGCCCTCGAGCGCGTGAACCGGGCCCAGGGTGAGGTCAGCCGCTTCGAGAACATCCTAAACGAATACCAGGGGGCGCCCGAGGTAACCCGCAGGCGCATGTATCTCGAGGCCATGGCGGATTACCTGGCGAAGGCCAAGGGGATCTACATCGTGGACGAACAGCAGAAAGCCTTGATCCCCTGGCTGTCACTGGATTCCGGGAACAAACCGGCCGCTGGAGGAGGGTCATCGAAATGAACAAGGGGTTGAAAATTGCCGCTGTCGGTATCTCTGTGATCGGGTTTCTGGTCCTCTACACTTCGATTTACACCCTGGAGGAGGGCTGGCAGGCGATCATCGTTCAGTTCGGCCGCCCCGTGGGAGAAACAGTCACCCAAGCGGGGCTGTATTTCAAACTTCCTTTCATCCAGGAGGTGCGCCGGTTCGAAAAGCGTCTGTTGGTCTGGGACGGCGACCCGAACCAGATCCCGACCAAGGGTCGTGAATTCATCTGGGTGGACACCACGGCGCGCTGGCGCATCGCCGATGCCAGGAAATTCCTCGAAAACGTCGCAACCGAGGAAGGCGCCCAGTCCCGGCTCAACGACATCATCGATTCCGTGGTGCGAGACCAGGTGTCGAGCAGCGAACTGGTGGAACTGGTCCGCAGCTCGACCTGGAAAGTCCCCGAGCAGGAGGTGCTTGCGGAAGTTGCGGATGAGCAGGAAAAAGAGCTGAAGAAGGAAATCACGCGGGGGCGCGAGGAGATCACGCGCACGATCCTGGCCGAGGCGAGCAAGATCATCCCGCAGTACGGCATCGAACTGGTGGATGTGCGCATCAAGCGGCTCGATTACGTCGAGAGTGTCCGCGAAAAAGTCTATGATCGCATGATCTCCGAGCGCAAACGCATCGCCGCACAGTTCCGGTCCGAGGGAGAGGGGCGCAGCGCCGAGATCCTCGGCGAGATGGAAAAGGACTTGCGCCAGATCCAGTCAACGGCCTACCGGCAAGTGCAGGAGGTCCAGGGCAAGGCCGATGCCGAAGCGACGCGCATCTATGGCCGTGCCTATAGCCGCGACCCGGAATTCTATGCGTTCCTGAGAACCCTGGAAGTCTACCGCGAGCGGTCGAACGAGAACTCCATGCTGATCATGACGACGGACAGCGATTTCTACCGCTATCTCAAACAGGCGGCGCCGAATGCACCGGCGCCGGCCGCCCGGCCCAAAGGGTGATCCCGCAGGCGGTCGAAAGCTAAACAGCTTTATCTGAACAACCAGATAAAATAACATGTTTGGCCGCTGACTAGTGAATGTAAATCGGTCGTTGGTATACAGCGTTAGGCAAATTATGAGGTCGTTAATTGCACCCGAGGCCAATGATACAGACCCGTCCTGGTGCCGGTTATGCTGATCAGACCTCCATTTCGCTATCTTGTGGATTGCATCGAGGCCCTTCCGACGGGAGTCACCACCGTCCCCGGAACTCCTCGCTTGTTTCCGAGGGCATCTTATGTATCATCTTTGTGGTTGCTGGCTTGAAGATGCTGGTAGTACAATTCAGGGCCAAACTTATTGACAGTTCTGATCGGTTTGCCTTATGATTCCATAAGTGAAAGAAAGGCCGATTGGATGGCCCGCCGAAAGGTTGCACTAAATGTCATCAGCAGGCTGCGATCCTGGGCGAAGCAACCTCCTTTTGAACCTCCCCATGAAAAAGACTGAAGACACCTCGATCACACCTCCAACACCATCTTCATACACACCCTGGGAGCTGATCCAAAATTTAGCCATTACAGGGGTGCTGGTCTTTAGACCGATGAGGTTTTAATAGACGAGGAAAGGGAATCATCGGTGGGCTCTCCCAAGTATGTTGAGCACCAACTTGGAGGAGATGCACTATGGCTGTTAAAATAGATGATAGCCTTGATCATTGGACGATACATTCCCTGCGAAAAGCGCTCATGCCCTATGGGAAACCGGACCTTCGAAAAGCAACTCTCCAACTTTTCACTACCCTCATCCCTTATTTTGCCATTTGGGCGGTATGCGTCTACATGGTGAATCATGAGTACCCCCTTTTGGCGATTTTCTCATTAATCCTTCTGGCATCCCTTTTTCTCGTTAGGATTTTCATTTTTTTTCACGATTGTACCCACGGTTCCTATTTTGCCTCGAATCGGGCGAATAGAATTCTGGGTCATATAACAGGCATTTTAACCTTTACCCCTTTTGACTATTGGCGACTCACTCACAACACTCATCACGGAACTTACGCAGACCTGGACCACAGGGGGTTCGGCGATATCTGGACGTTGACCGTAGAGGAGTATCTGGCGGCGCCGCGACGGATACGCCTGGCCTATCGACTTTATCGCAACCCCTTCGTTTTCCTGGGGATAGGCCCGGGATACATGTTTTTAATTGCGCAACGGTATCAGCATGCATGGAAAAAGAAAGACGAGCACCATGGCATCTTTCTTACGAATGTGGCCATTTGTGTCATCATAGTATTAGCCAGCCTGACGATCGGCTGGAAAACCTATCTCTTGATACAGGTGCCTATCATGCTGGTAGCCGGGGCGGTAGGAGTCTGGCTGTTTTACGTTCAGCACCAGTTCGAAGGGGTATATTGGAGTCGCCATGAGAATTGGGATCCGCTGAAAGCAGCGTTGCAAGGGAGCTCTTATTACAAACTACCCAAAATTCTGCAGTGGTTTTCAGGGAACATCGGCCTGCACCATGTTCACCATGTATTTCCTCGCATACCAATTATAAACTTCAGCATTGTTATGACCAAATCCCCGTCCTTCAGCAAGTCAGACCACTCACTATTCGCAGGAGCCTAAAATCTCTCTGGCTGAATTTGTGGGATGAGAGGGAGAAGAAACTTGTGAGTTTCCAATCTTTAAAGTTCCGCGCTGGGGTGCTTTCCAAGTTTTAATGGCCGTTCCAAAAAGACAAACTTGGCTTTTCAGTTTTTTCGTGCCTGTGTAGAATTTTCGTAGAGGAGCCGAAAACAGTGAGTTTACCTGAGGAAAGCTGCAATTTCGGGCAGGGTTACCTTAATCGCCGAAGTCACAATCCTGTACTCTTAGACTTACTATAGAAAAGCTAAGACAGAGCAGTTTTGCAGTGTACCAGTCATATGGGCTTCCTTCAGCGAGAAGTCCATTGGTCGAAATCCCCTGAGGTATTGGTAAGTGCCTGCGGTCCAACAGGAAACCCAAATCCAGCGTTTTCCGGTTAGAAACCACATCCGTTTCTCAAAACCACACCCTCACCCCCACCACAAAGGAGGAAACGTCCGTATCTTCACCGTCGTCCTCCGCCAGATCCGCCGTTTCGCCGAGTTTACGATTCCAGGAAACACCGATGTAGGGCGCAAATTCCCGCCGGATTTCGTAGCGCAGCCGAAGTCCCAGTTCGATGTTGTTGAAGCCCTGGCCGACACCATATTCTTCGACCTCCTGTAAGGCGATGCTGGTTTCGAATCGCGGTTGCAAGATCAGCCTCTGGCTGAGCAGCAGGTCATATTCGGCTTCCAAGGACGCAGAAACGTCACCGTCCTCGCTGACATATGCGGTGGCCTCCACTTCGAACCAGAGCGGCGCCAGCCCCTGAACGCCAAAAGCGGCGAAAGTCCGGTTGGGGTCAGGCTTGAAATCGTGGCGGATGCCTACCTGTGCATCCCAAAAGGAAGCAATGTTGCGGCTATAGAACAACTCGGTTTGAGCCTCCTCGAATTTTTCTTCCTCGATCAGCCATGTCCCCTCGCTCTTGAACCATAACTTGTTGTAGTCCGCGCCGACCCAGGCCTGCACATCCCAAAGCATCAGGTCTTTTCCTTCCCCGGTCTGGTATTCCAGGCGGTCTGCGTGAAAAACGGCGAAGACCTCGTTGTCGTGAACAGGCTGCATACCGAAGTTTTCCTGAGCCCCTGATTGTGCATCATCGGCGTATTTTCGAATCGCCTCATCTTTCTCCGGGTGGGTAACCGCCTCGTGATAGTCTGCTGGAAAGCCCCGATCCTCGGGATTCGTAAAGGAGCTGTCCGCGGCCGGGGTGGCTGCCGGTAAAAATGCCAGAAACAGCATTATCAACCAAGTTTTCATTGCAGCCCTTCTCCTTTCAAGCAACCCGAACCACCTGGAACATACCCGCTTTCATATGGTAAATCAGGTGGCAGTGAAAGGCCCAGTCGCCCTTTTCGATCGGCGTGATCAGGGCGGAGAGCACCTCGCCGGGTTTGGTTAGAATCGTGTGCTTGAACGGGAGTTTGTCTGCGCCGTTTTCAAGCTGCATCCACATGCCGTGCAGGTGGATGGGATGCTCCATCATGGTGTGGTTGACCAAAAAGAGACGCAGCCGCTCGTTGTGCCGAAAGAGGTAAGGCCCGGGATGCTCGCTGAATTTTTTACCGTCAAACGAGAACATGTACCGCTCCATGTTGGCGGTGATATTGATGGTCATCTCTCGGTCGACGGTTGCAGAGTATGGCTGGGGTTCAGTGGAAACCAGATCGTCGTAGGTGAGTACCCGCCAGCCGTCCTCCCCCAGGCCTAATCCTGGCTCGTCGAGGCGGTATTTGGGATTCATGATCACCATGGCCACATTAGTATTTCCCTTGTCCGGCTTGAAAGGCGTCGGACCGTTGGGGCCTGGGATGCGTGGATCGTGCCGCGAAGGATTATTCCCGCCATCCATTTTGCCATGATCCATGCCGGCCATCCCGCCGTGGGCCATGGCCCCCATGCCGATATCCTCCAACCGCCTTACCGGACGCGGCCGCAGTGCGGGCACCGGAGCCTCCATTCCCGCTTCGGGGGCCAGAGTGCCTCGGGTGTAACCGCTGCGATCCAAAGATTCTGCGAAAAGGGTAAATGCCCGATCTTCTCTGGGTCGCACCAGCACATCGTAGGTTTCGGCT
>CAZOEW010000208.1:0-6049 GCA_964578935.1 uncultured Desulfobacterales bacterium
CACTCAAAAAACTCACCAAAGATGATGCCCGGGCCCTGTTCTTTGCAACAAACAGCTGGTTATCATGCTTTGGCCTCTCATGGAAAAACAATCCGGAAATCGTGAATGACCGGCCAAAGATTCTTGCCATGATGGACAGGATGAGGGAGCTTGACGATACGTTTAATTACGGCACTATTCATGTAATGTTTGCCATCTATAATTCTTCTCCCGCTCTCCACCTGGGAGGTGATCCGGAAGCGGCAAAACATCATTATGACAAGGCTTTTGAAATATCCGATTCCAAATTTCTGCCCTTTCATTATCTATATGCCAAGTATTATGCGGTTCGGATTCAGGACAGAGAACTTTTTGTCAATACCCTCAATAAAATCATTTCAGCTCCTGAAGATCTGCTTCCGGAAAAAAGCTTTGCAAATGAGGCAACCAAAGAAAAAGCGAAGAGGCTGCTGAAAAAAGTGGATCTCTTTTTTGAAAAGGATGGCGCATACCTGAAAAAAAATTTGTATCTGTAAATGGTTATAAAGGAGGAATCGATCATGGCATCAAAGGATAAAGGCTGTTCGAGAAGAAACTTTCTAAAGACTGCCGGTGCAACAGGAATCGGTGCTGTTCTTTCGCAACATCTGCTGCAGAAAAATGTCTCCGCGGAATCAGAGGTAAAGAGTTCTAAAAACAAAATCGTCCCGACGCGGCCTTTTGGCAGAACCGGAAAAAATGTATCCATGCTTTCCCTTGGCGGTATGTTCGATATTCCGGCCAACCAGATCATTCTGAAACTGGCGTCGCAATTCGGTGTCACTTACTGGGATACGGCATATGTCTATGGCAATGGTGTGAGTGAAAAAGGTATCGGCAAGTATTTCAAAAAAACCCCGCAAGACCGGGATAAAATATTTCTGGTATCCAAGGCCAAAGCAAGAGATCCGGAAGGGATGACCAGCCAGCTTGAAACCTCCTTGAATCGCATGAATACGGACTATATTGATCTCTATTATCTTCATGGGGTGAGCAACATGAAAGAGGTCGGCAGTGATGTTCGAAAATGGGCTGAAAACGCCAAAAAAAAGGGAAAAATACGGCTGTTTGGATTCAGCACCCACCAGAACATGGAAGATTGCCTGATGGAAAGCGCCAAACTCGACTGGATAGACGGAATCATGGTTGCCTATAATTTCCGTCTCATGCATCAAAATCCCATGAAAGAGGCCATCCAGGCCTGTGCCGATGCCGGAATCGGACTTACAGCCATGAAAACCCAGGGAGGCGGATCTGTAAAAACAGACTCCGAAGCAGAACTCCGCATGGCAGGCAGATTTGTCCAGAAGGGGTATACCGACAAACAGGCAAAGCTCAAAGCGGTCTGGGAAAACAAAAACATCTCGAGCATCTGTTCCCAGATGCCGGACTCAACAATACTCATGGCGAATATTTCCGCTGCGCTGGATGACACCGGTCTTTCAGCACAGGAGATGTCCTTTCTAAAACAGTACGCTCTTCAAACCTGCTCCGGGTATTGCACAGGCTGCTCCTCTATCTGTGAAGCCGAAATTAACGGCCGCGTTCCGATTGGTGATATCATGAGGTATCTCATGTATCAGCAAAATTATGGAGAACGAGATTTCGCCAGGCTGATGCAGGACAAAATCCCGGGCGGAATTAAAAGGGCTATGGCCTCAACAGATTTTTCAGCCGCAGAGAGAAAGTGTCCTCAAAAAATGGAAATCGGAAAGCTGATGAGAAAAGCATCCAGAATTCTTGCGTAAAAGACGATGAGATCCATGTGAAAAAGAAAAATCAAAAACCCTCAAAATTAGAAACCGGCATGGGTTTATTGATCCTGGTGATACTTGCGGGGATTGCTATTGGTGTTTTTGCCACTCAGTTTCAATTCAACCCCGCTGTTATTTCTCTTCATGATGCGTTGCTTTCCGAAGATACCATCAAGGGTCCCGGTGATCGTTCCCATGAGAAAAACAAGATCCCCATTCCAACGGGAATGGTTCCCATGACCGCTGCTGAAGTTTTTTCTCCGGACACCCTTTATGAGAAGATCAATGGAAAGGCTGAACTCTATCTTTCAGCAGGATTCAACCGTTTACTGAGCCGGCGGATAAAATCGCAACAAAAACCTGAATCATGGATGGAAGCATTTATCTATGAAATGGAAACCGCATTAAACGCCTTTACCGTATTCAGCATTCAGCGGCGAGACGACGGAACCCCTACCGAACTTTCCAGATTTTCCTACCAAACTGAAAATGCCCTTTTTCTGATGCACGGCTCTTATTATCTTGAGATCATCTCTTCAGAACCTTCAGAAGAAATGAAACAATTTTCACTTGAGTTCGCAAAACTTTTTATTCAGCAAACACCTTCGGAAAATTTATCGATTCCGGAACTTTCGATGTTTCCAAAAGCGTGTTCGGATTTAGACCGCATTTCGATGATCCCCTCCAGTGCCTTTGGGTTCGACAAACTTGACAATGTCTTTACTTCCATATGCAATCTGAATGGAAAGGAGGTAATGGTTTTTATCTCAAATCGAAAAACTTCTCAAAACGCTGAGATGCTTTCTTCAGATTATCGGGAGTTTCTGAAAGCTTTCGGCGGGACCGAGATGCCGGAATTTGATCAAATCAAAAATTCAAATCTCGTTGAAATTTTTGATACTTATGAACTGTTTTTTACCTCAGGAACCTATTTCTGTGGTGTTCACGAAGCCGCGGACAGAAAAACAGCGGAAACAGCCGCAGCAGTTCTTTTCAGCGGAATCAGTGAGGCTTTAAAATGAATGATGCCGTAAAGGGCGACAGGGAGACCAGAAGACAGTTCCTGAATCGATGTACAAAGGCGGGGCTGTCGATAGCCGCTGCATGTTCCGTGGGTTACGGCTTTTATGAAGCATCTGACCCGAAACCTTCTGATTCGGAAGAGAAAAACATCCGTCTTCCTGATTATTCAATCCAGGGGAAAAAAGAAAAAATTGCCGTTGTAACCGGAAGAGATCGAATCAAAACGGTAAATATGGGCTTTAAAGCACTTGGCGGGATCGAATCATTTATTCAAAAAGGGGATCATGTTCTTATAAAAGTAAATGCTGCGTTCGCGACTCCTCCTGTCCTCTCTGCGACAACCAGCCCAGAATTGCTCGGAGAAGTAGTACGCCTCTGTCTGAAGGCAGGAGCTGAAAAGGTGAAAGTTACGGACAATCCAATCAACGATCCTGCGAGCTGCTTCACATTGACCGGTATTGAATCCACGGCGAAATCTGCGGGCGCAGAGATTTATTTGCCAAAAAAAAGTTATTTCAAACCGATAACGATTGAAGGAGCCCAACTTATCAAGGACTGGCCCTTCCTTTTTCATCCTTTCAAGGGTGTAAACAAGGTAATCGGCATGGCACCGGTAAAAGATCATCACCGGAGCGGCGCCTCCATGGCCATGAAAAACTGGTATGGTCTTCTGGGGGGAAGAAGGAACGTCTTCCACCAGGATATTCATAACATCATCAAGGAACTGGCCATGATGGTCACACCCACGCTGGTAATTCTGGACGGTACGGTCACCATGATGACAAACGGCCCGACAGGCGGATCGCTTTCGGACCTGAAGCAGACCGATACCATGATTATCAGCACGGATCAGGTCGCAGCAGATTCATTTGGTGCAACACTTTTGGGAAAAGAGTTGAATGAACTTCCATTTATAAAAAAGGCCCAAGAAGCAGGGGCCGGGAATGCCGATTTCAAATCCCTGAATCCGGTAATGATCAACGCCGGTTAATTGAACGGATATAAAAAAATATTCGGGTAGCAGGACAGTAAAACTTAATTATGAAAATCGTACTGATTCGAAGAATTTCACAAATTTTCTTTATGGCCCTGTTCCTTTGGTTCTGCGTCGTCAGCACACTTGGTGAAAACTGGTGGCAACTTCGAGGCTGGCCTGTAAACTGGTTTCTTCAACTTGATCCGCTGGTTGGCCTCGGCGTTTTGCTGACCTCACATACGGTTTATAAAGGGCTTGCCTGGTGCTTCGTAACCATCAGTTTGACAATTCTTCTGGGAAGGTTCTTTTGCGGCTGGGTCTGTCCATTCGGAGCACTTCACCAGTTTGTCGGGGTGATCGGAAAAAGAAATAAATCGAAATCGGAAAAAAGCACTCTCAATTCATATCATAAAGGTCAGACTTTAAAATACTGGATTCTAATTTTTCTACTCACGGCTGCCGCAGGAGACTCCATTAACATCATTCTGTCACTTCCGTCATCATCCCCCCGGTTTTTCATCGTTCTCTCGGTTCTTGCCGGTATAACACTTCTTGTTCTTCCGGCAGTTAAACATGTTTCAAATTCAAAAAAATCGATACTACTTCTTTTAAGCTTTCTGGGCGGCTGGGCAGGCATCAGCGCTTTACTGAAAACAAACGAAACGTTTTCATCCTCCCTCCAGACCGGGCTGCTTGATCCGATTCCACTTTTTCAACGGTCTGTCAACCTGATCCTCATACCGATCGCCGACAAAACATCTCTGCTCCTTTCGGTAAACAGACGTTATTATGAAGAAGCACTGATTATCGGAACGATTTTTGTGAGCGCGGTTCTCCTGAATCTTGTCGTTCCCCGCTTTTATTGCCGCTTTGTCTGCCCGCTTGGAGCGCTTTTCGGAATATTCAGCCGCTATTCCATCTGGCGGATCGGACAAAAAAAAGGGGATTGCACAAAATGCACCCTTTGTGAAACAGATTGCGAAGGTGCATGTGAGCCCTCTTCGAGGATAAGAATCAGCGAATGCGTTCTTTGCATGAACTGCCTGAAAAAGTGCCCGACCGATCTGATACAATACTCCACGTCCACTTCTGCTTCCGGCGAAATTGGTTCCCCTGATATTAAAAGACGTGAGTTGATTGTTTCAGCGCTTTCCGGCGCGGCACTGATTCCGATTTTGCGCTTGAGCGGAAATGTCGGTCCGAACTGGAACCCTGCGCGAATAAGGCCTCCGGGAGCTCTTGATGAGAAAACCTTTTTGTCAAGATGTATCAAATGCGGACAGTGCATGAGAATCTGTCCGACAAATATCATTCACCCTGCCGGATTTACAGGCGGGATAGAGGGCCTATGGACCCCCGCGCTCAACTTCCGTATCGGAACCAGCGGGTGCCAGCTGAACTGTATCGCCTGCGGAAATGTCTGTCCGACCGCGGCAATTCGACCCATAACCCTGGAAGAAAAACTCGGAAAAAATCAATATGCTGAGACAGGGCCGATACGTATCGGAACTGCCTTTGTAGACAGAAATCGCTGCCTCCCCTGGGCCATGGACAAGCCCTGCATTGTCTGCCAGGAAAACTGTCCGGTCAGCCCCAAGGCCATTTTTACACGGCAATCCTTTGAGAGTGTTCGGCTTGATTCCGATATCCGGGTTCAAGCAGCAGAAAAAAACCTGGTTACAACTACCGGGGGAATTTTGAAACCTGGAAAATTCGCCACCGGAGATTATTTCCTGAGAACTAACAACCCTGAAGGAGCCGGATACCTGCTTGTCGCTGATAACCAGTCAGACTCAATAACCCTGTCAGATGAGATTTCACAGAATGATTTTCTTTCACCGGGAATTCGTATCGAAATTGTTGTCCGGCTGCAAAAACCTTTTGTTGACCCGGAGAGCTGTATTGGATGCGGAACCTGTGAACATGAGTGCCCGGTGAGCGGAAAAAGGGCCATCCGTGTAACTGCTGAAAATGAGTCAAGAAACAAAAGTCATGCTCTTCTCTTATAGATCTCTTTGAAATGAATATCTACCCTTGATCCTTTGATCGAAGAATAAAACCGGTAACAAAACAAAGGATGAAGTAAAGGCCGATGATGATCCAGAACGAAAATTCCGCAGATCCAAAAAAGGTTTCCTGATATTTAAAATAATGTAAGAAAAACCAGTTCAGGGTCTCTCCGCAAAGAAAAAACAGCGCGGCAACGACTGCCGGGAAGAGGATATGCTTACGATACAGAACCTTGCTCCAGAAAAGAAGCCATAAAAAACCGGCAAGA
>CAZOEW010000209.1:0-6041 GCA_964578935.1 uncultured Desulfobacterales bacterium
TTCAAATGAAATTATGGGGGAACTCAAAACACTCGGACAGATCATCGACTACCTTACGGAACTTTCCGGAACCGGCCGGACCGAGGTCTCTGCTGCTGCCGCCTCCCCTGGTTCCCGCGACCAAATGGAGCAGACCATGCTTCAGGTTGTCAGCGAACTGACCGGATACCCCATGGAAATGCTGGAGCCGGACATGGATATCGAGGCGGATCTCGGCATCGATTCGATCAAGCGCGTTGAAATTCTTTCCGCGTTTGAGGAAAAAATGCCCGGACTGCCGCCGATTTCAAATGAAATTATGGGGGAACTCAAAACACTCGGACAGATCATCGACTACCTTGCGGAACTTTCCGGTACACCCAAACCGGACAAGAATCTTCAGATGAATCATGGTGGAGACTCTTCTCTTGATGTTTCATATACTTATCCATCAGAATCTAAAGAACAACCTGAAAGTATTCTGGAAGATGTTGAGCGTCAGGTTGTCTCACTTGTCAAGAAACCGTTTAAAAAAGGTCGGCAACTTGTTGTTCCAAAAGACCGAATTGTTTACATCCTGGATGACCAAACCGGCCTTGGAAAAGAGATTGCCGTTGTGCTTGAAAACCGGGATATCCGGACCGAATTGATACCCGGAGATCTGTTTGCGGATGCAGACATCCTGAAAGACAACCTGCAGAATGCGGGCGGGCTGATCCTGATACCTGATGTCGATCTTCTAACAGACAAATTCAATCAGAAAACCATCTGGAACGAAAAAGATGTGCAGTTTCTGAAAAATTCATTTATGGCGGCAAGCCTGGCCGCAAAGGATATCATCCATTCCGCATCCAATGGAGGGGGCCTTTTGGCAACGATAACCCGTCTTGACGGCTGTTTTGGTTTTTCCGGAAAGGGAGTGCTCCACCCCATTCAGGGAGGACTTGCCGGTCTTGTAAAGACAGCTTCCATGGAATGGGAAAATGTTTGTTGCCACGCGATCGATATCGCTCCCGCCTGGAAAGATAACAAAGAAGCTGCTGTTGCCGCGGTCGATGAAATCTTGAACCCCGGTCCAGTTGAAGTCGGACTGGATAAAAATTCGCGACATCTGCTCATGCTGGCCCCATCGACTTCTCCGGAAGGAAAGATCCTGCTCGATGAAAAGGATGTGGTGCTTGTAACAGGAGGTGCAAGAGGCGTGACGGCTGCCTGTTCATATACACTGGCAAAACATGCCAAACCAACCATTATCCTGATGGGCCGCTCCCCCCTGCCCGCTCCGGAGCCTCATTGGATCGAAGGGATAGCCGACGAAGCCGCGATCAAAAAATCAATTATCCAAAATGAATTTTCGGGGCAGAAAGTGACGCCCGTAAAGGTTGACAGTGTCTTCAATAAATATATGGCCGGCCGTGAAATCATGAAAAACCTCTCCCGGTTGAAATCAACCGGAGCAACCGTTGACTATATATCGCTTGATGTTCGAAATGCGGACTCCGTTATTTCCGTGCTCGAAGAAATCCGAAACAATTACGGCCCGATTCGGGGGCTGATTCATGGTGCCGGTGTTCTGGAAGATCGATTCATTGTCGATAAAACGATTGAGCAGTTCAACAAGGTGTTCGACACCAAGGTAAAGGGCCTTCAAATGATGCTGGAAGCCACCCGGGAAGACAAATTGAAATACATTGTCCTTTTTTCCTCTGTCGCGGCGAGAATGGGCAACAAAGGGCAGGTGGATTATGCCATGGCAAATGAGGTTCTGAACAAGATTGCCCAGCATGAAGCTTTTTCCCGTAAAGAGTGCCGGGTCATCTCCATAAACTGGGGGCCCTGGGACGGAGGCATGGTAACCGCATCCCTGAAAAAAGAGTTTTCGAGGATGAACGTTTCCCTGATTCCGATCAAGGCTGGTGCAATGAGCATGCTCTATGAAATGATGGGAGGAAAAGACTGCCCGGTTGAAGTGGTTATCGGCGCGACATTATCCAACCATCCGAAAGAAGATGCGGCCGCCCGCGAAAACCAGGCGAAATCCGCTCCCTTTGAGCAGGAGATCGATATCACAAACTATCCGATACTGGAATCACACGTCCTGGGAGGTAAACCCGTTGTTCCCTTCGCCATTATGTCGGAGTGGTTCGGACACGCGGCAATCAGCTGGAATCCGAATCTGTCGCTGTTTGGAATCGATGACATGAGGCTTCTATCGGGAATCAAACTGGATAAAACGAAAAAAAAGATTCGACTGATTCCGGGCAAGTTCACACAAAAAGATGAATTTCTTGAAATCGATATGGAACTTGTGAATGGTTTTCAGAACAATACCCGAACGATTTATTCCAAAGCCAGAGTTGTTCTGTGCGATAAGCCCTCCCCTGCTCCTGTCTTTGAAGTATCGGGTCGGATAGGCGAAAAAACCTATTCCAAAACCATTGAAGAAGCCTATGAAAAGGTTCTTTTTCATGGAAATATGCTTCGGGGGATTCAACGCATTGAAGGATATTCTGAAAAAGGAATGATTGCTGAACTGGTTTCCGCGCCAAAACCGGAAAAATGGATCACGAACCCCTATCGTGACAGATGGCTCGGAGATCCTCTTGTAATGGATGCGGCTTATCAAATGGCAATACTCTGGTGTCATGAAATTACAGGGCTTGTATCCCTTCCGAGCTATAGCGCGGCCTACCGGCAGTATCAGAAAACATTCCCGGAAAACGGCATTCAAGCGGTCCTCGAGGTCAGCGAACTCACGGATCATAAGATGAAAGGGGATTTCACCTTTCTCGATAAAAGCAAAAATGTGGTGGCGACAATTACCGGATATGAAGCGGTTATGGATGCTGCACTGATGAAGGCATTTAAAAACGAATAGCGTGTTGCCACGAATTCTTGAAATTAAGCTATTTTCAGAGGAAAATGAGAAAACATCCACCCATTGCGGTTGTCGGGATGGCCGGGATATTACCCGGCGCTTCCAGCATAGAAAGCTTCTGGCAAAATATCATCAACAAGGTAAGTGCCATTTCAAGGGTTCCGGAGGGACGATGGATTGTCGGGCCTGAAGCGATCCATGCGCCCGGATATGAAAATGACAAGGCATGTTCCCTGTATGCCGGATTGATTCATCATTTCAAATATAATCCGGAAGGAATCGATATTGATCCGGATATGGCGCAGAACCTTGATCCATTATACCAGCTTGTTCTTTCCGCGGGAAGGGACGCACTGCAGGAATGCCGGATTTCAAACCTCGACAAAAAGCGAACCGGCGTGGTTCTTGCCGCAATTGCGCTGCCGACAGATGCATCATCCACGCTGACAAGAGAGATACTGGGGCGAGCCTTTGAATCAAGACTGCTTGAAGAACTGAAAAAAAATCATCTGATCAACGATTTTGAAACAGATTCTTTTCATCTTTCGCGTTATCACAGCCTCTCATCCCGTGTAACCAGCCTTCCGGGAGCGATGCTGGCAAAAGGTCTTGGACTGGGTGGCGGCAGCTTTACCCTGGATGCAGCATGCTCATCTTCTCTGTATGCCGTCAAACTGGCCTGTGACGAACTCAATGCGAAACGAACGGATATCATGCTGGCAGGCGGCGTTTCCCGACCGGAATGCCTGTATACGCAGGTTGGATTCACGCAGCTGCAAGCCATTTCCCCCACCGGGCGATGCGCCCCGTTTGATAAAACCGCCGATGGCCTTGTCGTTGGAGAAGGAGCCGGTATTTTTGTCCTGAAAAGACTTGAAGATGCCTTGCGGGATCAAAACGACATTCTGGGATTGATTCACGGCACAGGCCTTTCAAACGACATTGGCGGGAACCTTCTGGCACCTGACAGTGAAGGTCAGATCCGGGCGATGAAAGACGCTTATCACAAGACAGGATGGCACCCCCATGAAGTTGAACTGATTGAATGTCATGGAGCCGGAACACCGGTAGGTGACGGAATTGAGCTGGCAAGTCTCAGATCTCTCTGGGGAGAGTCCGGCTGGGAAAAAAAACAATGCGCCATCGGTTCCATAAAATCCATGACCGGGCATCTTCTCACCGGCGCGGGAGCCGCCGGCATGATTAAAACGCTGCTCGCACTTAAACATAAAGTGCTTCCTCCCTCTCTCAATTTCTCAAGTCCTTCCGACAAAAGCCCGCTGATTGACAGTCCTTTCCGGGTGCAGACCCGTACGGATGAATGGACGCGAAAAGATAAAAAACCGTTAAAAGCAGCGGTAAGCGCATTCGGTTTTGGCGGCATCAATGCCCATCTGCTTCTTGAAGAGTGGAATCCGGAATTATTCAACACGGAAATCTATATTCGAAACCCGGCCCCGGATCTCTCCGGCAGCGAAGATCACCAGCCAGCTGCCGCGGTAAGTGAAAGAACCGGGAATGAGAAATTGCCGCCCGTTGCCGTCATTGGGATGGACGCCCTGTTCGGGAAATCGGATTCTCTGGAAAAATTTCAACAAACGATTTTTAACGGAAAAAACATATTCAACAAAAGACCTCAAAACAGATGGGGCGGAAGTGACGGGACAGCAGATCAACTGCTTGGGACCTCTATCGATTTTGGCTCTTTCGTGGAAGAGCTTTCGGTTTTCATCGGTGAGTTTCATATACAGCCCAATGAGATTCCGGATATGCTTCCCCAGCATCTCCTGATGCTGAAAGTGGTGTCCAATGCCATGGCGGATGCAGGCCTTCCTCACCGTAAGGACCGTCCAAGAATGGGCGTTACCATTGGAATGGAGTTTGACCCGGAAGCGACAAATTTTCATCTCCGCTGGAATCTGTATAATGAAATCAAAAAGTGGAAAGAAAAACATAAGCTGAATCTCAGCGACAAAGAGACGGCGAACTGGCTCGAATCCGTCCGCAATGCCTCAGGCCCTCCCCTTACATCCGCTCGAACCGTAGGCGCTTTAGGCGGAATCATTGCAAGCAGGATCGCAAAAGAATTTCGATTTGGCGGTCCCGGTTTTGTCGTCTCCTGCGAAGCTTCATCCGGCATCAAGGCACTTGAAATCGGCGTTCGCTCTCTTCAGCTTTCAGAGACCGATGCCTTTCTTGTGGGTGCTGTCGATCTTCCGGCTGATGTTCGCAACATGGTTACAGTGGATAAAATTCGTCCCTTTACCCGAGAAAAAACCTGTCATCCGTTTGACGCAAAAGCAGATGGAACCCTTCCCGGAGAAGGAGCTGCCGCAGTGGTACTAAAACGGCTTGATGATGCCATTTCCGACGGCGACAGAATCTATGCGGTAATCAGAGGCATCGGCAACGCCGGCAGTCAGGGGATTGAAATTCCGATGCCTTCTTCGGAAGCGTATCAGCTTTCTCTGGAGCGGGCTTTCAAAGACGCGGCCATTCCTGAAACCTCGATCAGCTATATCGAAACACATGGCAGTGGAGACAGGGCAGAAGATGATCTGGAAGCTGACGCCTTAAACTCCTTTTTCAATTTCAGCAAAAATCATCCGTCCAGTTTAACCGACATCAATTCCATCGCGATTGGATCGGTCAAGGCAAATATCGGTCATACCGGTGCGGCTGCCGGACTGGCTTCTGTCGTAAAAACCAGCCTCTGTCTGTATCATGAAATTATTCCCCCCTTATCCGGTTTTATATCTCCCAAATCCAGCAACTGGGACAACGGGCCGTTTCACTTCCCCTTTTTCCCGCACTTCTGGGTGAGAAACCGGCAGGATGGCCCGAGAAGGGCCTGTGTCGCCTCCATGACAATGGACGGCAACTGCAGTCATGTGCTTTTAGAGGGTTTCGACTATCTTACGGATGTTTTAAACAAGGATCTTCTTCAAAAAATTGAGTGGGAAAGGAAAAGACCGCTCGGCATCGAATCGGCGGGGCTCTTTATTGTAGAAGGAGATCAAAAAGAAGAACTCATTGAAAATCTTGACGCCCTGTACCAGTTTGTTCATGACTTCTCCGACAAGGAGGAGAATATGGAAATGGCGGCCCGTGCATGGTACGCCAAAAACTCTCTGGATCCTTCGAAAAACCATTCTGTTTCGTTGATTGCCGAGAACAGCTTCAA
>CAZOEW010000210.1:0-5970 GCA_964578935.1 uncultured Desulfobacterales bacterium
CGCGCCCAAAAGCCGTTCGAACCGCATCGATCACAACGACTTCACTTGATGCTGTTGACATGTGTAAGTTCTCCTGCAGTTACTCAATCGTATTTATCAACGTAACATGTTCCGTCTCCCCTGTTCTATAAAGCGATAAAGTGGCCTCGGAGTGAAGTCTATTGGGGTCATTTGGCAATCCTCCTAAAGAATAGATCTATTTTCAAGGACCGCCGCGATACCCAGTCCACCGCCGCCGCAAATACACTCAAGGCCGTACCGCGCACCGCTTCGTTTCATCTCGTGCAGCATCGTAACCAGTACGCGTGTTCCGGTGCAGGCGATGGGATGCCCCAGGGAGATTCCGGAGCCGTTCACGTTGACCGTATGGAAACGGTCAGGGCCGACCCCCATATGCTTCAAGTCCGCCAGAACCTGGGCGGCAAAGGCCTCCTGAATCTCGATGAGATCCATCTGCCGAATATCCAGATCAGCTCCGGCCAGCGCCTTCTTTACAGCATGAGGAACCGTAATATACGCGCGCCTTGGATCATCGCCCGCAACCGAACAGGAACGGAATGCGGCAAAAGGGGTTAACCCGAGCGCAACCGCTTTTTCAGCCGAGGTAACAATGACCGCGGCAGCTCCATCATTTTCCGTAGAAGAATTCCCGGCCGTGCATACGCCCCCCAATACCGGTTTCAGGCGGGCCAGTTTTTCAATGGAGGTGTCTGCGCGCGGATTCTCATCCCGGTCGAAAATAACAGGATCGCCCTTTGCCTGAGGCACGGAAACCGGAATGATTTCATCTCTGAACTTTCCATTTTCAATGGCGGCGCATGCCTTTTGATGGCTTCCCACCGACCACCTGTCACAGTCTTCGCGGGAGATGCTCTCTTCCTTTGCGGCGGTTTCCGCCCAGGACATCATGGCCGGAAGTATGCCGTACCGGTCTTCCGGCTGGGACATGACCCGAGCTCGCTGGATCCGGTCATAAAAAGGCATCCCCCACATTTTCAGATCCCCGTGACCGCGGGGCATGCCCCTGCTGCCGCCGACCCCCCATTTAATGTTGCCTGGAAGGTAAAATTCCGCGTTACTCATACTCTCTACCCCGCCGGCAACGACAATTTCAACCTGCCCGGTCTGCACCAGGGAAGCTGCGAACCGAACCACGTCCAGGCCGGTACAGCACCTTCTGTCGATGGTAATGCCGGGAATCGATTCCGGCCATCCGGCCTTTAAAAGCGACATTCGGGCGATATTCACGTATTCACCGTTCTGATAGGACTGCCCCATAATCACTTCATCCACCTGATCAGGAGACAGATCGATCTTCCTGACAGCCTGATCCAGTACAAGGGCGCCCAGATCATAGGCCTCAATTGTCTTTAACGCCCCCATGTAACGCCCCACAGGGGTTCGAACCGCGCTGATGATCACGACCTCTTTCATAATCGATTTCTCCTTTACCCATGATGTCTGCCGGATACCCTTCAAACCCATCAACGGGCCGGCGGACCCTCTAGAACGCGCTCTCCGGAAAGTCCACAATCTCGCGGCCCGGGCGCAGGCATGACTGAATGGTCGAAAGAACATGCGGAAGGGTGACATCCGTGAAATAAGTTGCCTGCATCACCTTGCCCCGGTAAAAGTCATACTTCTTTCCGCTTTTCAGGGATGGTTCATAGGCAATCACGGCCATGTCCACAAGCCGCCATACCATAATAATTTCACTGAGAGCCATCAATGCGGGAAAGGTATAGGAAGCCCACTGAAGGGGATCAGAAGCCATGAGAGACTTAAGCTCCAGAGCGCCTTCACACACCTTGTTCATCACTCCGGACAAGGCTCGGACCTTGTCGCCAAGTTCCGGATGCTCCTTGTGCTTTTCACAGAATTCCGAGATCTCTTTTCGGAAGGCATAAAAAGGCGCACCCCCTCTCATGTTCATTTTCCGTCCCATGAGATCCGTAGACTGAATACCGTTCGTGCCTTCATACAGGGAGAGAATTTTAACATCCCGTAAATACTGTTCCTGGGGATACTCCTTACAGAATCCATACCCTCCATAACACTGCATTGCGGTTTCACAAACTTTAAACCCCATGTCCGAGCAATAGCTTTTGATGATCGGCGTCATGAATTCCGTGAGGTTGAGATAATGTTCCTTTTCCTCTCCTTCCGGAAGCGCTTTGGCAAGATCCGCCCAATACATACCTGAATATACCATGGATCGCATGCCATCCACCGTGGCCTTCATCCACAAAAGCATCCTGCGTACATCCGGATGGTCGATAATAGGCACGCTGCCCTCTTTTCTGCGCGCGATATCCCTGCCCTGAACTCTTTCCTTTGCATAGGAAACAGCATTCCGGTAGGCGGTTGAAGCGGTTCCAAGACCGGCGACACCGGTATTGATCCGTGCCGCGTTCATCATCTGGAACATATGGGCAAGTCCCATATTTTCCTGACCGCAAAGATATCCGATACAATCATCCCGGGTCCCGAAATGAAGCGTGCAGGTGGGAGACGCGTGAATACCGAGTTTCTCCTCGATCCCGCCGCAAACAACGTCATTGGATCCTTCCACAACGCCGTCGGCATTTACCCTGTTTTTGGGAACGATAAAAAGCGAAATGCCTTTGACGCCTCGGGGGGCACCCTCAATCCTTGCCAGCGTCAGGTGAATGATATTATCGGTCATATCATGATCGCCCCAGGAAATAAAAATCTTGGTGCCTTTTATTTTAAACTGATCTCCCTCACGAAGTGCGGTGGTTGTAATCTCCGCCAGGTTGGAGCCTGCGTCCGGTTCGGTCAGGCACATGGTTCCCGACCAGGTTCCATTGAGCATCTTCGGCACATACCGTTCTTTCAGTTCTTTGTCTGCAAAACTCTCTATCAGGTGCGCGGCTCCCCTGGTGAGCCCCGGGGCCATGTTGAATCCCTGGCATGCGCCGTACAGCATATCATTCTTGACAATGGTCATCAGATTGGGAAAGGCCTGGCCGCCATACTCTTCATCCAGATCCATGCCGATCCATCCGTCTTCACCGCACTGTCTGAATGCTTTTCTAAATTCAGGAGGCACCTTTACCTCTCCGTTCTCAAACCTCACTCCGGGTTTTTCACCAAGTTCCTGCAGGGGATCCACAACCCCCTTGGCAAAATTGATCGCTTCATTCACCAGCATGTCCAGTGTTTTTTCATTCAGATCCCTGTACCGTTCCAGGTCACAGAGTGATCCGTAATTCAACTGTTCCTTTAAAATAAAAAAAATCTCTTTCGGATTGACTTTAAAATTTCCCATGGATTACTCCTTGTGTTCATAACGTGATGAAGCTCCAATATACTGAATTGGGTTATCATAAATTAATCCTTTAAAATAACAAAAAATAATTCCATTAAATCAAATTTTATACCTCTATAATATTCTCTACATGAAAAGGCAAATCCAATGCATCAAAATTGTCGGGTATCCTTCGGACAGGACGCTATCAGAAGATGAAAAAAATATGAATTGCCGTGATTTCTTTCTAATGATAGGTAGAAAATAGGATGACAACCTGAACAGTTTCATTTCAAGGCGAGCGCCGTTACCGGGCTTTTTACAAAGCCGTCAAGATTGGAGAAAAATATGCGGATCAGCACATCTGTTTTCATCCTCTTTGTCCTGTCCTTCATTTTCTGTTTACCCTGTACTGCAGGGGCGGAAGACGATTTCTTTCAACGTTACGCATTAACGGTTGAAGGAAATGAAATCGATTATGTGGTTGAGGATTTGAATGGCGATGGATTAAATGACCTGCTGTTTTTACATATGGTAAAAAACAATGGCACGGAATCCCGTATCTTTTCCGTCTTCTATCAGACAGAAACCGGCTTTCCTCCCAATGCGGATCAACGTTTTGAGGTGGACAAAAATGCCGTTGTCTACTGTATATCGGACATCGCCGGGAACCCCGGAAAAGAGATCCTGTTCTTTACAAAAAAAGGATTGTTCTACTATTTTAATGAGTCGGGAAAATTCAATCCACAGCCGGGGATGTTGATGGAAACGGATTCCATGTTCAAGATTCCGGATGGATCATTTCTGGAAACCTATAACTTTGCGGCGGATCTAAACGAAGATGGAATGGATGAAATCATTGTCCCGGATTTTCATCACGTGGTCATCCATCATCCGGATGCTGCGGGAGCCTACACAAAAGAATCAATTCTTCGTGTGGAGTTGTTATCCAGAATCGTTTCCGCGAAAGAAGCCGGTAAATACATTGTCGCATCCTACATTATCCCCAATATCATCATTGCCGATTACAATGGCGATATGAAAAAGGATCTCATTTTCGTTCTGGAAAAAAGCCTGCTCATTTATTTTCAAAACAGCGACGGAACCTTTTCAGATGATGCTTCCGCACATGTGGAACTGGAGGAAAGTCTGACCAAAACGTATGCATTGCGGATACGGGACAGAAATATCCAGCAGAGAGACCGGTATAAAAACAAAACCGGAATCAAGACGATTCAGGACTTGAATCATGACGGGATCATGGATGTGATTACCGAAACCTATTCCGACGCCAAAAGCGCATTCACCCCCACAAAAACCCTGAAAATCTATTTTGGCAGGGTGGCCGATGAAGATCCGTCAAAAGGACCTGTTTTCAACAACAAACCGGACAATACGATTGTGACGACAGGATTCCCGGGACGGGGCGC
Organism: uncultured Desulfobacterales bacterium; assembly: GCA_964578935.1. Taxonomy (GTDB): domain Bacteria; phylum Desulfobacterota; class Desulfobacteria; order Desulfobacterales; family SURF-7; genus JAQYVL01. The sequence continues at coordinate 4,702 of CAZOEW010000210.1, forward strand.
AATCCTGGATGTGAACAATGATCATAAAATGGACTTGCTGATTCCTTCCATCGAACTCGGTTTTTTCAAGATCATCCGCATCCTGTTGTCCGGGAAGGCCGAGGTGGATCTGCATATTTACAAGGCGACAAAACAGGGGAGTTACAACCCGGAACCGGACCAGGTGATCGGTTTTACCCTGCATATTGACCGAAAAGGACGCAAATTGCCGGTGGGTAAATTTGAAGGAGATTTCAACGGGGACGGCAAAACCGACTACATGGGTGATGAAGGGGAAGCCATCGTGATCGTATTCAATCCAAACAGTGAAATCCTCAAATCAGATCCGGATGTTGTCTTTCCCGTGAAAGTACCGGAGAACGGCTTGAATGTAAAGTCGGAAACCATATCAGACGATCCTTACAGCGATATCGTGATGATCTACTCCGAATCAACCGATAAAACCGGAAAAGACAAAAATGTGTGTGTGCTGCTCAATCGAAATGGGGGGGAAAAAACAAACTAGTTTCAGAACAGGGGTCTTTTTCGGCATTTTTCGATTTATATTTGAATCTGTAGTGAAATAATATCTTTCATTAAATGGAAATGATTGTCTAATGTGTAGATATTACATCCATTTTGCTTTGCATTTTGAGCTATTATCAGATCAGGAATTCCAATACCATTCAGTCCATTTTTTAAACATTTATATTGATAATCTATAATTTCATTCCAATTGATAGAAATCTCTAATTTATTAATCTTATGCAATAAATCGATAATTTTCGTTTCATTTCTGACTTTCAGGAACGGTATTAATTCTGTCAGGATAAGATCATTAGTTACAAGAAGGTTTTCATCAATTAAAAAATCCATCTGTGCAGAATCATTTCCACCTCTAAAATAATCTACCCATATAGATGTATCGACTAAAACCGACATTTACGCCCTCGAATTGTTTCTAAATCGATATCTAAATTTATTTTTCCTTTAAAATCTTTGATTTCGGATAATTGCGCTCTTCGAATTAATTGTTCCAAAGCCGTGATAATGACCTTTGTTTTTGTTTTGATGTGAGTTGCTTTCATGGCTTCATTCACCAAATTATCAGGTATATCAAGTGTTGTTCTCATAATTGTCCTCCTTTTATGCATAAAATTAACAATCTATGCATAAAAAGTCAAATCTTTTTCCCGAAAGCCGAACGTTGAGGATCACTTGCGTGGAATGGGGCATAGCGGAGCGACGCGCTATTCCTCGTCGAGTGCATCCTGTTCGTTGGACTTCATC
>CAZOEW010000211.1:0-5888 GCA_964578935.1 uncultured Desulfobacterales bacterium
AGCCACGTTAAAATATTTATGCATAACATTAATTTTTTTTTATAAATCATTGTTTTTTATATATCTATTTAATAAAGCATTCGGGTTATTTTTTAAAAAAGGTTGTTGGCTTGAAACGGTTGAAACCAACACTCCCCTATAACTGTTTTTCCAGCCTCTTTGCCAGATCGATCGCCAGGTCTGCGAGAGAGATGGATTCGATGCGAATCACATGACCGGCATAACTGCCTGCTTCGCATTTTTCAAAAAAATCTTTTAGCTGATCACGTGTCCGGGGATCAACCCCTTTTGCCTCAAGCCGGTCCTTTACATCATTGAAGGTGACCACCCTTCCCTTGATCCTCAATTTCGCTTCCAGATATCTTCGGAAACCCTCCAGAACAATCCGGCTGTGCCGATTTTCAGGGAGATCTTTTCGGATCGTTTTCAATGTTTTTTGAAAACGTGAATACGCGCCTCTTGCACGCTGTGCCAAGGGATCTGAATCGATCCGTCTCTTGTAAGTTACACCGGCAAACAGGATCAGATACAGCATCGGCGGAATCCCTATGATACTGATCCATATGGGCGACTTCAACCATTGAGCTAGAACGAGCCGTTTATTCTCTAGGACACTCATATCATCATAATTATAGTCAATACCGGCACCCCATGTTTCAACCCGGCTTCCGGACAGCGCGGGCAGGACAGGCACACCTTCTGCATCCTTTGCGGTAACAATATGCGCAGCCTTTACGGATATGGGAATGGGCCGGCTCTTTGCAACCTGGTATCGTCCTTCTTTTGTGTCAAAATACGAAAGTGTAATGGCAGGAATCTCATTGATTCCAGGTCGCAGCGCTCGGATCGTCTGTGTGAAAACCTTTGAATGATCAACAATTTCACCAACAGCCCGTTCTTTTGGAATTTTAAAATTCCGGATCAGGGCCTCCTGTTTGTCAAGGGGAGGCAAATCAATCTTTTCAAGATATTCCGGACCGCTGAGAGTGATTTTCAAGGTGACCGGATCTCCGACACTTACCTCTGTCGGGGAGGCTTCGGTTTGAATCGTATACTCTCCGACATGGCCTGAAAAATTATCGGGTTTTCCCTCGAGCGGCAGGTCATCGATCTTCAGCACAAGAGAGTTGGATGGGACCACGACTTTCCGGTAAATGCCGCTGCGGGTTTTCCCGAAAAAATCATCGGCAAAAAAGTCAGAAAAAAAATCATCCCCAAAAGGGTTTTGTCTGCGCCTGTACCCGGAAAGCGCTTCAGCCGCAACCGTTGCCGGTTCGATGACAATCTCTCCGGATTCTTTTGGAATCAGAATCATCTGGAAGCTTAAGGTTGAAAACTCTTTTCCGTCGATCCTTCCTCGCCCCATGACTCCAATCACTTCCTTGTCACCGACCGGAATGCGATAATACTTTTTGCCATCGCCGGTATCGACTTTCTGATCTTCAAAATAAAATTTGGAATTTTCCAGAAGCGGCAGATTAAAATGAAAACCGCGAACCTCTTTTCCGATATACCAGACGACGGTAAGCGTTACCGGCTCTCCCACATAACAATCGGTTTTGGAAAGTTGCAGCCGAAGTTTATAATCATCGGTTTCCGCCGGCTTTTGAGCATTGATAATCACGGGCCTGGTTAAAACAGTGCTTCCATCCGCATGAACAGCGATTTCCGGAATGACAATCCTTCCCGCCCTTTTGGGTGTCAATTGATATAAAAACGTATACCCTTGTTTGATATTTTTTGTAACGCTCCCATTGATAATGGTTATGGAACTGCTGCTGTTCTGCTGCCCTCCCTGATACGCAAGATCCAGGCCTTCAATTCCCGGGATATCCGGTTTCTCCGGGTTTTCACTTCCGGTCACCTGAATTTGAAAAGGTACCGGTTCACCGATAAACAAATTCTTTTTTTCAAGAACCGCCTCTGCATGAAGCGGTTGAGCCTCTGCTGTGTCAACGTGAACAAACCCGACCCCCAAAAGCAATAGATGAAATAGAATCAGACAGTATGTTTTCATCACCAGTCTCGTTCGACTCCCTTGTATCCAGCGGCAGAACGCTGCCTTCTGTTTTTCATATTTTCTCTTTCCTCATCAATAATTGCCGCCGCATCCACCCCTTCCGGAGTGTCCTGCACCTGCGATTCAGCCTCTTTTCCAGGTTCTTCCTGTTGACCCTGTATGGCCTCGCCATCATCCTGATCGTTATTTTCCTTGCCATCCTCATCCGGTTTTTGTTCCTGCTGCTGATCATTTTTCCGATTATCCTGCAACGAATCAAGGGCTTTCTGCAGCTCATCAAGCGCCTGCTGCTGATTCTCAATCGCCTTGGCTGCCTGATCTGCATTCAGCTTTTCAACTGCCATCTCCTGCTGATCAGCGGCTTGTGAGATATGACTTTTTGAAGGATGTTCTTCCGACGGCTGACCATGCTCCGGAGCGGGCAGTTTTTCCGCAAGCTCTTTTGTCTCTTGGGAAAGTTTTTTCTGATTGTCCGCGAGCGCATCGACCTTGTTTTCTCTGCCTTTGGTATCTCCTGACTGTACCGCCTGATCCATGAACTCTCCGGTCCGGTCTTTCAGCTGCTTTTGTCTTTCAATCAGCTCTTCTAAGTTATCAACTGCCTCCTGTCGGGCCTGCTGCTGTTTTTGAGATGCCTCTATCTCCTCGATAATCGATTTCATCTCAAGGCGCGCCATTTCAATATTCTCAGCCGCCTCGGTAAAATCCGGGGAGCGTTCAAGGGCTTCCCGGTAAAATTCGATACTTTTTCCATATGACTCCAGTGCCTGATGCAAATCACCCGTTTTTTGCTGCTCTGCCGCACGAAAGCTGCTGTTTCCAAGATTGTATTGGCTGTCTGCTTCCAGCTCCGCGTCTTTACTTTTCAAGGCAGCCTGTCTAAAAGACTCTATCGCCTTTGCATATTCACCTTTCTGATAATAGGCTGTTCCCAGATTAAAAAAAACCCGAGCTGATTCAGGAGATTCTTTCGCGGCTTTTTCATACGCTGCAAGAGCCTCGCCATAGTTCCCCTTCTCATACGCTTCATTGCCTTGAGCTACAAATTCTTCGACAGAACCTGCCCCGGCAGGGTATGAATGAACAAAAAGCAAAAAAAACAGTATCGGATAAAACCATTTATCAACCATTTTTGAAAATTCTCACTTGTTCGCGCATGATCATTTCAATACAGAGCAGCGCAAAAGCCACCCCAAGGAAAATCTGAAATTTTTCTTCGTATTTTTTAATGGTTTCGGATTCAAGTTCCTTTTTTGAAGCGGATGCGACAAGATCCAGATACACCTTCCCAAGATCGATCGTGCCGGTCGAAACATTCAAATATTTTCCACCGGGGGTTTCAATCACCATTCTCCTCAGCGTCCCGGCATCCAGCCGGCTCCAGATTTCCATGCCTTTATATTTCAGGAATGTTTTCTGACCCTTTTCATTGGTTATCGGAATGCGCTTTCCTTCATTTTCATCGCCAAGACCGATCGCGATCAGCCGAACCCCCTTTTCGCCCGCATTTTTTGCCGCTTCGACCGGAAAGCTTTCATGATCCTCGCCATCTGTAATCAGGATGATATCCTTAAACTCCTTTGCCTGATCATCAAAAACTTCCGTTACGGTCTTTCGGATGGCATCGCCGATCATTGTACCGCCTCTTGAAACGCTGTCGGTTGAAATTCCGTGCAGCATCATTTGAAAAAAACCATAATCCAGCGTGAGCGGGCATTTGACGGCGGCGGTTCCCGCAAAGGCAACCAGTCCGACCCTGTCTCCCCGCAGCTGTTCGACACAATCCATGATGGCAATCTTTGCCCTTTCCAGCCGGTTTGGAACCAGATCCTCGGCCAGCATGCTCTTGGATACATCGAGAAGAAAAACAACATCCCTTCCTTTCCGCTCAATGGTTTCGGATTTAAAATTCCATGCCGGCCGGGTCATTGCCAGTACCAGAAATACAAATGCGGCAAGCAACACCAACGCCTTTCGATACCGCCGGGCATTGCCTCCGGAGATTTTTATTTTGTTGAGCACTCCGGCTTCGATAAAAGCCTCGAGATCTTTTCTGCGTTTTCGCCAGCCATAGGCATACACAAAAGCCAAGACCGGAATCAGCCATAAAAAATAGAGCATGTTGATATGCTGCAGCTTCATATCGGTTACGGAATCTTTCGAAATATCGTTTCGGTTAACAGAATCTCAAGCCCTGTCAGAAAAAGCACGGCAATGATGAAAGGAAGAAATGCTTCCTTGTAATTGACAAATTTAAAAGATTCGATTTCGGTCTTTTCCATCCTGTCAATCTCTTCATAAATTTCACGAAGCGATTGATCATCTTCAGCCATCCTGAAAAATCCCCCTGTTTTTTTTGCAACCGCTTCCAGCGTATTCGTATCCACACCCTGCCTCATCGGCAGCTTGTATACACCGAATGGGGTTCGTATGGAAGTGGCGGCTTCACCGCCTCCGATTCCGATCGTGTAAATCCGGATTCCCCAATCTGCAGCGATCCCCGCAGCTTGAAGCGGATCACGACGTCCACTGTTATTTTCCCCATCCGAAAGCAGTATGATGACCTTGCTTTTAATCCGGTATGGCTCGATTCCCATCTTTTTTTGAAGAGCAGTTGTCTCGTCAGCCGTTTTCAGACGGGCCGCAGCCAGAGCCAGTGCGTCTCCAATCGCGGTTCCGTCTTCAGCACGGTCCTGAACCAGTTTAATACTTTCAATAAATGGCATCAGTGCGCCATGCGCCAGGGTCAGCGGGCAGGTTGTGTCCGGATACCTCGCAAAGGAGATCATTCCAATAAGATCGGTTGATCTCCCGGGCAGATCTTGCCCGTTTCCAAGCGCGAATTCCGTAAACACCTTTTTGACAACCTCGAGCCGATTCATCTGTTCGCCTTGATACCGCATTTCGGCCCCCATGCTTCCGGACCGGTCCACCACCATCTCAATGGCGATTCCCTGGGTAATTTCACGGATCTGCTCGATGCCTGTCTGAGGACGCGCAAGAGCTACCGTCAGACAGATCAATGCAAGAATTCGGAGAAAAACCGGCAGCCACGCAAACCGTTGACGGATCGATTTTCCGGCTGCTGCCGCGTTCCGGACTGATGGGAATCGGATTGTTCCAGGTTTTACCCGGATATGCCGGAACCATATCAGAAACGGTATACCCAGCAGCAAAAGAAACGACCATGGTGATTCAAAATGCATAGGACAAAAAAATAGAGTGTCAGGGTTCAATCCGCAGCGGTACAGATGCGTTACCTTCACCCGCTACTGAAGATGTTCGATATTGTCTTCTTTTGTTTTTTCTATAAACGCCCTGCAATTTTCAAAGGTTTTATCGATATCCTCACGATCCGGCCTGTGTTCCGCGAATTTCACGAGATCACATTGCACCAGAAACTTTCGAAGAAGCGGTTTAAAGCTTTTATCGAGGGTTGTTTCAGCATCAAGCCCGACCAGAAACTCCTCTGTTGTCTGTTCCGGAGCCCTCAGACCGAATCGATTTTCAATATACCTTCGAAGGATATCGGATATACGCTGATAAAAAATCTTTACCTCGCCTTTTTCAGGAAGTCTGTCTCCTGCAAGTTCTTCCAGTTCGCCAAACGCAATGGCATGAGCAGGCAAATGCGCATCAACGTTGCTCTGGTTGCTCCTTACCCGGCGGCGTAACACAATTATAACCATCACAGCCGCAACTGCAATGACAGCGACACCAATCCATATCCACAAAACATCTGAACCGGGAATTTCCACCGGAGGTTTAATCTCATGAAGCTTCAGATCTTCTTTTTTCCCGGAAAGCAGGGAGGTCACCCGGATTGTCAGTGCTTGAAATGGTTGGTGGAGCAATTATTTCTACGTTT
>CAZOEW010000212.1:0-5785 GCA_964578935.1 uncultured Desulfobacterales bacterium
TTCCGGCGCCTTCTTGCTTTAAAACCTCTTTTAATTCGCATAATTATTCTCCTTGCATACCAGCCCATCCGTCAGCCCGGGCTGTACATGAATCACATCTGAAAATATCCGGCTATCCATTGGGAAGGAGAAGTTTTATCTCTTTCCGATTGGTTATATCAACAATATGCCCCTTTCTGAGGGATCTTTTCCTCTTTGTGGTCTTTTTGGTCAAAATATGACTGGCATGTGATTTTCGGTAAACGATTTGGCCGGTCCCTGTTTTTTTAAAACGTTTTGCCGCTGCACGATTGGTTTTAATTTTTGGCATTTTCATTTTCTCCTTAACACTATTTTCAATGCAGCATGTTGATGTTGCTGAATCTATAACATGCTCATTATATGTCTTTTAATCAAGAAACGATCTCCGAGGTACCGGAAGTGTTCCATAATTGCGATATCCATTCGATCTTTGAATTCCAAAAACCGGCTGCCTTTATACAAACACAGATGGCGTGAATACCCAAAAACCAGCATCACGCCATGAATACAATGCAACCATAGAGAAAGAAGCCCCGGTGAAGAACCGCGCGTTTCGCCTATTTTGGCGAAAGGATCATAACCATTGTACGGCCTTCAAATCTTGGAGACTGTTCCATCACAGCCATATCCTCTGTTCCGGCCGCAATCTCATCAAGGAGTTCCCGGCCACGCTGAGAAAGCGTGATTTCACGCCCCCTGAAAACGACGGTTACTTTGACCTTGTCCTTTTTACCGAGAAACTTCTTTATATGGCCAAGTTTGGTCTGTAAATCATGAGTCTCGGTTTTCGGCCTTATTTTGATCTCCTTAATCTGGAATGAGCTCTGTTTCTTTTTCGCTTCCTGCTGCTTTTTTGTCACCTCATACTTATACCGGCCGTAATCCATTATTTTGCACACCGGCGGATTTGCCGTGGGTGAAACCTCAACCAGATCAAGGCCAAAATCACCTGCAGTTGCTAGTGCTTTATGAATGGCAAGAACACCGAGCTGGTTCCCTTCCGGGTCTATAACCCTTACTTCTCTTGCTCTGATATTTCTATTGACGTTTATCTTAATACCGTTCCGCTTTGGTTTTTTTATACCAGCACCTCCTCCTGATGATTGTCGCCACCGCTTCAAGGTCTCTTCAAGACAAATCAGAAAGATACCCTGCCTTATAAACAATCTGCTAATTTATATTTTATAATAAGCAAATGCAAGAAAAAAATCAATAAATCTGAAATTATGCAGAATCAGCCCAATCGAAAAAATGGCGATGGATGCCTCCTGGTTTCATAAAAAACAAATCATAATTAATTCGAGTCGTTAAACCGTTCCAGCATCTCCTTCTGATACGCAGACAGATTTTCAAACTGGACTCCGATCCCGTTGCCATCTCTTCGGGTAACTGTTGCGGATATTTTAAAAGAAGAGTTCTCTATATTCGGAACAGAGAACCAGAGTACAATCTGCTGGCCGACGGAAAAGGATTCATCCACCTCAACATAAGCCCCACTGATACTGATATTCCGAATCGGCTTCTGACTGGAATAGTCATTCGTGTCAAAGTCAGCCGAAATGGAACAGGTTTTTCTATCGTGCTTCCGGGTCCATTTCGAAGGTATTTTTTCCAGACGGTTTAACAGCAAAACAAGACGGTCTTTCGACATCTCCTGCAACAGCTCATTTATCCTGACCACAATTTGTTCTTTATCCATATGGTATGTGCCCGGGTCTGGAAATCAACCTGATGAATCGATACCAGTCAATATATCACGAGAGAGCGGCCGGTTACGCAACTTCCAATCTTAACTCACTTAATTTTTACCTTAAAACAAAATTTTAACGGTGTCAAACAAATGCGATTGCGCCTTAAAGGAGGTTTAAAAATCAGTTCTACTGTTCAAGTGTATATCGGGCCAGAAGACTTCCTTTCCAGTATACGCCGGCAGGGTTCCTGAAATAGGCTTTGAAAAGTTTCAGGCTTTGTTCACGAAGAACATTTGAAACTATGGACACCTTCGATTCTCTGTAGAGAGGCGACAGGAGTGACAGGTCACAGCCGGTTCCGCCCCCCATGACATCCTCATAGGAATATACGATTTTCCGAATACCGCTCAACAGGATCGCCCCAAAACACATCAGGCAGGGTTCCATGGTGCAGAAAAGCGTCAGATCCTTTTTATCCAGCTCTCTATAGCGTTCTGTAAGTTTTTTCAGTGTTGTAATCTCGGCATGATCGATTTCATTTGAAGCCTCTCCGGAAGTCCCTGTTCGATATCCTGATGCGAGCACGCCATCACTGGATGCAATTACACATCCGACCGGAAATTCACCATCAGCAAGAGCACGCTCAGCCTGCTCAAGGGCGATTTTCATAAAATATTCTTCCTGCATACTGACCATCCCGAATCATTTAATTGTGTTATGCGCCAACCATCAAAATTGACAATGCGCGGACCAATGAACCACAAAGAAACTCTGAAGCACCATCTATATTCGGCAAATACTGTCATCACACGGACAACTGTCATCGACCTCAAAGGCATATGCAATTCTTGATTCCATTTCAATCTTTCCTGCGGAAATGGGTTTAAAGGAATACTTGTGAAATTCTTTTATCAATGCCGATCGCGACGGTATCGATTCGAGCCCCCGGCTCATAACCGTTCCCGTTAGTCCATCCACAACCTCTGCATCTTCTCCATTTGTGATCACGATGACTGGAACCTGGTATCCTGAAACCAGCCTTGAAACTGCAAGCGATGGCCTGATCCGTGTAACAACGGAACCCGGCCCATATTTCACAACCATACATATCTTTTCCGAAAGTGTAATCACGAAATCCACACTGATGATCGCTTTTTTTTCGCCGGCCCTGACGATCAGTTCATGGCGGGAAGCAATTTCGTTTCGTTTATAGCCCCTTGCTTCAACAAGCAGTTTCGCAATTTTTTGTCTATATCGTTCATCATGAGTATCATCCAGGAGTTCACCTGTAAGAAAATCCGTCAACTTGCCCATAATTAAATGATGGCCGTTCATGGTTCACCCTTTCACACGTGCAAGGATACAGCATGAAACACACTGCAGGAGCTGCCGGCTGGAATGGCATATTCAGAATAAATAAAATTAAAAAAGATGTAAAGATACAAATATTTCTTTACAATACGCAAAGGCGGTTTATAATGGTCTGCCTGGTTGTTTTGATTTTAGAACCCACTGCGTTGAAGGGGGATGGAAAGAGTTCATTCTTTATCGCTGGTTTTATGAACATGTCACTCCGAGAAGACTTTGAAAAACGTGAAAATGGTTTTATTGCGGAATTCGGCTGCAGGAGTAAGGAGTCAAAGGGCCGCCTGACCGAAGAATCGCAATGCCCGATTCGTACTGTTTTCCAGAGAGACCGGGATCGAATCGTATTTTCACACGCTTTCCGAAGGCTGAAACATAAAACCCAGGTTTTTCTCTCCCCTCTTGGAGATCACTACCGCACCAGATTGACCCACACCCTTGAAGTCGCTCAAATTGCGAGAACCATTGCACGCGCCATGAGGCTTAACGAAGATTTGACGGAAGCCATTGCCCTTGGGCATGATCTTGGGCACACCCCGTTTGGTCATAGCGGAGAAACCACCTTGAAGGAAATCTATTCTCAAGATTTCTGTCACAATGACCAAAGCCTCCGGGTTGTGGATATCCTCGAAAATAAAGGAAAAGGATTGAACCTGACCTATGAGGTAAGAGACGGAATCTTGAAGCATTCCAAAGGATTTGGAGAAATTTTAACCCAAGATCCCAATGAAATGGCCTCCACGATCGAGGGCCGGGTTGTTCGAATTTCTGACATAATGGCTTATCTGAACCATGACCTGGATGATGCCATCCGAAGCGGAGTAATTCAAAGAGAACAGATTCCCGCATCCTGTACAAAAGCGCTCGGCCAAACACATTCTCAGCGGGCAACCCTCATGATTCGGGACCTGATTTTCTCCAGCAAAATAAAAGACGGCAGCCTGGATCTCTGCATGTCCGAAAGGGTTCTTTCCGCCATGATCGACCTCAGAAAATTTCTGTACGAAAATGTTTACAGATCCGATCAGGTTCACAAAGAGTTTGTAAAAGCAAAAAAAATTCTTTCGGAGCTCTATACCTATTTTCTGGAAAACAGTGAAAAACTCAAAAATCAACTTGCCACCATGGAGATGTCTAAAACCCTGGAAGAACAGCCCCTGGATCGAACTGTCGCCGATTTTATTGCAAGTATGACCGACCGGTATGCGATGGCCCTGTATTCGAAACTATTTCTCCCATCTCCCCTGGTATAACATCCTGTTATCATGAATATTTCAATGAAAAATACCGATCTGGCCGCCCCCTTTTTCAATCGTCTGAGGCAACTATTTTCAGATATGGATGAAGAATATCGTCACGCATCTGAATATTACGGATTTGACTGCAGGGGGTGTGACGACAACTGCTGTATGACGCTTTTTTTTCATCATACCTATCTTGAATTTTTTTACCTGATGGAAGGGGTTAACGCGCTTCCGCCTGATGATCGAGAATCGCTCTTTGAAAGAGCGGAAACCGCACATCGAAAAACACTGGAAATGGAACAAAAGAAGATCTCCGTTCGCCTGATGTGCCCGCTTAATGTCGAAGGGCTTTGCATTCTTTATGACCGTCGACCCATGATCTGCCGGATGCATGGAATTCCTCATGAACTAAAACCTCCGGGAAGGCCGGCGGTATTGGGTCCGGGGTGTGACGCCTTTTCAACTCGATGCGGCTCAAAAACATATATTCCGTTCGATCGAACCCCTTTCTATATTGAAATGTCAACCCTGGAAAATGAGCTGAAACAGCGATTCAACATTTCCCGGAAATTTAAAAAAACCATTACCCAGATGCTGGTTGGAAAGAATGAAATCCCTGGACATTGATGATTTGAAGCGCCTTCCGGGACGCAGACTGTTTAAAAATGACATCTTTTCATTTCGCTGCCATTCGGAAATTGAATGTTTTAACAAATGCTGCAGAAACCTGAATCTCTATCTGTATCCCTATGACGTGATCCGGCTGAAAAACAGTCTGAAGATAGGATCCGACCGGTTTCTGGATCACCATGTGGATGTTGTCCTGCGACCTGGTAATTTTTTCCCGGCGGTACTTCTGAAAATGAGGAAGGATGAAGAAAGAACATGCCCCTTCCTTACCCCGGAAGGTTGCTCAGTCTACCCGGATCGCCCGGATTCCTGCCGGACATTTCCATTAGAACTGGGTCTGTTGTACAATGCAGACTCTCAAAAAACAGAACAGATTTGTTTATTCAGGCCCCCGGACTTCTGCCTGGGGCAATATGAAAAACAAGAATTCAACGTCGAAGAATGGATTGCAGACCAGGATGCTGTCGAGTTCAACAGAATGACAGCCCGCTGGTCTGAAATAAAGGCGCTGTTTCAAAACGACCCGTGGCAAGGGGAAGGCCCGGACGGCAAAAAAGGCAAAATGGCTTTTATGTCGCTGTATAATATGGATGAATTTCGAAAATTTGTTTTTCAAAGCAGTTTTCTGAAACGATATAAAATCAAGAAAGCGCTCTTAAAAACGTTGGAAAGAGATGATGTCGCTTTGATGAAATTTGGATTTTCCTGGGTGAAACTCTTCCTGTTCGGAAACCAATCCAAACAGATTCGACCGCGATAAAGATAGGCTGATAGAGGCGGTCAACCAGGCCCTGACCTTGGAATCCAGACGTTTTCGCCCCAATTTTATCGGGA
>CAZOEW010000213.1:0-5731 GCA_964578935.1 uncultured Desulfobacterales bacterium
TCATTGTACATTCATGGTGCGCCATATTATAGGATTAGAACAGCATACTCATGAGAAAAGTTTCATCCGGAATGGAATCAAACAAACGCAAGGAGGTAACCATGGGTCCGATCCTTAACGAAGTTGAGAAAGTTGAAATTCTGACACTTCAGGACAACTATATCGACCTGGTGTCTCAGGACAACACGGAAATCGTTCAACGAGCCATGCCGCTAAAAGGCATGGAAGTAAAAAACAGTGTGTTGGCGGAACACGGATTTTCATCTCTTATTACGGCTACGAGCCAGGGGGTATTGCGGAAAATGCTGTTTGATTTTGGATTCTCCGAACACGGAGCAGCCTTTAACGCCGAAGCGCTGAGCGCGGACTTGACAGGCATTGAAGTACTCGCCCTGTCCCACGGCCACCTGGATCATGTGGGCGGAATGGAAAAGCTCGTGAGCAAAATCGGAAAGGATCCTATTGAACTTGTGCTGCATCCTGCGGCTTTTCGAAGCCCCCGCTATATAAAAATTACGGAAGACTTCAAGGTTTATTTTCCGGCCTTTACCCGTGAGAAAGCCCGGGCTGCCGGCGCTGCCCTGACAGAATCGGAGGAGCCCTGTTTTCTTTTGGATCACACGGCCATTTTTCTGGGGGAGATACCTCGACAGACTGACTTTGAGAAAGGTGCGCCAAATTTCTTTTACGAGGAAAACGGTATCGAAAAACAGGATCTGATAAACGATGATTCAGCCGTTGTCTTCCATGTCAGAGGCAAGGGCCTTGTCATCCTGTCGGGCTGTGCCCATGCAGGTATCGTCAATACGGCACGATATGCACAGGAGGTGACCGGCATTGATAAAATATATGCCATCATGGGAGGCTTTCACCTTTCAGGGGCTGATTTCGATTCGGTTGTTAAACCCACGGCCCACGCATTGAAGAAATTAGACCCGGATTATATTATACCGACACATTGTACCGGCAGGAAAGCGATTATGTACATCGAAAAAGAGATGCCAGGCCAGTTTCTTCTGAACATGGCCGGGACAAAGCTGACCTTTTCATCCTAGTGCGATGATTTATACCCATGTTTTAAACAAAGGGCGGCTCGGGGTTCGAACTTCGGTGGATGATCTGTAACCGGTTTGTATAGTCTGTATAAACCGGAAACAGATTCAACCCGACTGAAGAGTATCTTTTTGATCTTAAAGTGGTTATGTGTAAAAACGTAAAAAACTGAAAACTGTTTATACAGACTCTAAGCTGTCTGGGTTAGCGGCCCCTTTGCTCTGTATTATGGATCAAAAAGCCATATAAAAAGCCATATTCTTATATTGACATATTTTCTTTTCCAACTTAATATAAAATAATGAAAAAACAATCCGATTTTGATTGGGATGCCAACAAAGACAAGCTCAATCAGGAAAAACACGGCGTTTCTTTTGCCTTGGCACAACTTGCGTTTCTGGACCCTGACCGTGTTATCCTCGAAGATCTTGATCATGGTGATGATGAGAAACGCTATTACTGTCTTGGCATGGTCTCTGACGGAATCATGACCGTTCGATTTACGTACAGAAAAAACAAAATCAGAATTTTTGGAGCCGGATATTGGCGGAAAGGGAAGAAAATATATGAAAGAGAAAATCAAATACACGGATGAGCCCATCGGAAAGGTTAAGGTCGTTCCCGATTTTTTGCCGTCCCCGGAAGAACTTGCACTGAAAGATGAGACTGTAAAGGTTACAATCGCGCTAAGCAAAACGAGTATCGATTTTTTTAAAAAAGAAGCGAAAAAATATAACACCCAATACCAGAAAATGATTCGCAGACTTCTGGATGAATATACAGCTCATCAGTAAAAGCGGGTCCATAACCATTCACTGGCGCAGGCCCGACTAAAAAGCGGCTGGGCTGCGCAGTTCAACCGCTACTCTTCATATCCGCTGAAAAAACGTTTTCCTTAAAAGCGGCGTTCTTCTTTGCTGTTTTCCATCACCTGGCTTTCTGTCGAAAAGTTATAGATCGCCCAAAGCCGCAATCGATTATATGTCTTCCATAATTTCCAAAAAGCTGATATCGATAATCCTCACGCGCAAATGAACTCGAAACAGGATGGGTGCATGGGAGACTGGCGAACAAAAACAACAACCTTCTACGGATGGTGGATTGTAGGAGTCCTCTTTATTCTTCTGTTCAATACAGGGGGAATGGGATTCTATGTTTTTCCGGTTTTCATTGAATCCTTTCAGCAGGAATTCGGATGGACGCTTACTCAGATTTCCGTATCGGCAGGTATATGGGCCATTGTTTTTGGATTTTCCGGACCTGTCATCGGTTTTATGATTGCCCGTTTCGGTGCCCGGAAGATTATTGTTACAGCGGCAATTATAGCGGGCCTGACCAACTTTTTGTTCGCTTCGTTAACAGCCCTCTGGATGCTGTATCTGGGAACCATGATATCCGGTTTTGTGGTGGCCGGAACGACGCTCATCCCCGCCCAGACGCTGATCACCAACTGGTTCAACCGGTACCGGGGCCGCGCCATGGGGCTTGCCATGGCCGGAATTGGTTTTGGCGGTTTTTGCCTGCCTTCATTTAATGAATATTTCATCCGAACCTTTGGGTGGCGGGAAGCCTGGCTTTTTGCTTCCCTTGTTTTATTTGTTCTGCTTATCCCGTTGATTCTTTTTTTTATCCGAAGTTCGCCGGAAGAACTCGGATTGCTGCCTGACGGTGATTCAGCCGCAGGATCAACCGGCCCTGAAAAAAGCCGCCCAAAGACAGGAATGACTCCTAAACGCGCCCTGAAAACAAAAGAGTTCTGGCTTCTTGCCTTCATATTTTTGTTAATCCTTACGGGTTCGTCAGCGCTGAGCTTTCATTTTGTCCCATTTGTGACCCTGGAAGTCGGATTTACAAATCAGCAGGGGTCCTTTTTCCTGGGGCTGACAATCGGATTCAGCATTGTCGGCCGGCTGGTATACGGATGGCTGGCAGACCGCCATAACCTGGTGCTGCTGATGGTTTCCATCCTGCTTTTGATGGCCTGCGGTCCCGCTGTTTTATGGATTTTTTTCCTATCCAGCGGCTTTTCAGAGGTAAATTATTTGTGGCTCTTTGCCGTTCCTTACGGGATCGCCATCGGCTCCAACGCAATCCTTTTCCCGGTTTTGATCGGCCGTTGTTTCGGAGAACTTCATTTTTCGAAAATTCTGGGCCTTTTGATGAGCGGATTTGCCATTGGAATCATTGTCGGGATCCCCATATCCGGCAAGATTTTTGATGTAACCGGAAGCTATGAGCTTGTTTTGAAAATGTCGTTTCTGGTTTTTGTGCTTGCGATCATCCTGATGCTGTTTGTCCGTCCGAACCGATACCACGGTGAATTTCGATCCTTTTAATCGCGATTGACCCGATTTTTCCTCACCGGTCTCTCGAAGCACCCCGCAGGTCTGTTTTCCTGAAAATATTCCGATCCGCTCAAAAGAATACCCGTTTTTGATCCGGATCATCATCTTTGTGAAAAATATTCCGAACCGGGTCAGGGGCTTATCTGTTTTATGCGCCGCCGGATATTTTTTTCTTGATCTTACCGAAAAAACTAAGTATCTTCGAATAACCGAAAGTGATACGTTCTACTTTTAGCATGGCATGGAAAAAGGGCTGCAGTACACTTTCCATCAACAGAACCGTTCTTGAGACCTTGAACCGGTTCAGGAAGAACCATAGGAGAAATGTCATGAGATATAAAATCGGCATCGATGTCGGGGGTACCTTTACCGACCTTGTTTATACCGGTGGGGATGGTTTGAACCATGTCGTGAAGACTCCGACAACTTCAGAAAACCAGGCAAAAGGAGTTCTTCTCGGGCTTGAGAAACTGGCATCCCTCGAGAATCTTTCGATCCGGGAACTGCTGAGGAGAACCGATATCATCATTCATGGAACTACCGTGGTGACCAATACCATGCTGGAGTTTAAAGGCGCCAGAACCGGGCTCATCACGACCAGCGGTTTCCGGGATGACATTGAACTGCGGCGGGGTTATAAGGAGCGCATTTTCAATCCGCGATATCCTGCACCGGTACCCATTGTCCAAAGGCGTTACCGCCATACCGTAAATGAACGGATCGACAGGGACGGCAAGGTTCTGATCCCTCTCGATGACAACGAGGTGATCGCGGTTGTCCGCAAGCTGAAGGAGGCGGGGATCGAGTCCATCGGCGTATGCCTCTTTTTTGGATTCCTGAACCCGGTGCACGAAAAACGAATCGCGGAGATCATCCGGCAGGAACACCCGGATGCTCTTGTATCCCTTTCCCATGAGGTGCTTCCTCAGATACGGGAATTTGAACGGGTAAGCACGACACTGGTAAACGCGTATACCGCTCCCCGGCTTAAAAAGTATCTTGAGAGCCTTGAGTCCGAACTTCAGGAACTCGGTTTTGAAAAAGAGTTTTTTGTTATGCTTTCAAGCGGTGGAATCATGAATGCCGACTATGCCGCCAAATATCCGGTTTACAGTTTATTGTCCGGTCCTGCCGGCGGTGTTGTCGCCTGTTCGCAGTTGATCGGAGAGCTGCTGGACGAACCGGACCTGATAACCGTGGACATGGGTGGAACCAGTTATGATGTTTCTCTCATTCGCGGCGGAAAGCCGACGGCAACTTCCAATTACTGGTTTTCCCGCTATCGGGTGGCTGTTCCGATGCTGGATATTCATACCATCGGGACCGGCGGAGGCAGCATCGCCTGGGTGGATTCAGGAGGAGCGCTGCAGGTCGGCCCCCGGAGTGCAGGGGCGGAGCCCGGCCCGGCGTGTTATGGAAAGGGAGGAACAGAACCGACCGTCACGGATGCCAATCTGCTTCTCGGATACCTGAATCCGGACTATTTTCTCGGCGGAGAGATCCGGCTGGATAAAGGACTGGCGGAAAAGGCGATTCAGGAAAAAGTGGCTCGGCCGCTGGGTTTTGACACGATTCAGGCTGCATACGGCATTTCCCGGATCGTCAACAACAACATGGCCAATGGCATTCGTGTCGTCTCGGTTCAGAGAGGCTATGATCCGCGTGATTTTGTTCTGGTGGCATTTGGCGGAAACGGGGCGGTTCATGCGGGCATTCAGGCGCGTGATCTGGGGATCAGAAAGGTTATTGTTCCCAGAATCGCAACAGCGTTTTCCGCAAGGGGAATGTTGAGTTCGAATATTGTGATCAACAAAGTCCGGACCTATATGGGGCGTTCGGACGATTATGACCTTGATGCCGTCAATTCCCTTTTTTCCGCGATGCAGGCTGAAGTGAAACAAGAGATGCCCGATTCCGGCAGTAAAGACACCGAATTTATGGGCAGCTTCGAAAATCGTTATTATGTCGATATGCATTACAAGGGGGAGACCCATGAAATAACGGTCCCTTTAGGGTCACATGACGGCGCTGTTCGAGATTCCGATATTGACGGAGCGTTAAATGCTTTCCATTCAGCGCATGAAACCCTTCATACTTTTGCGAATCCGGATTCTCCCGCATATTTTATGAATTTGAGGATCGAAACCATCATCCATACCGATAAGCCGCCTGTCGACAGGCTTGAATGTTCGGATGAGGATCCGTCTTCCGCGTTGAAGAGCAGACGCAACGTTTATTTTGAGGAAGAGTAAGGTTTTATCAAAATACCGTTCTATAACGGTTCGCTCGTAAGTTGCGGTAATGTTTTGAAAGGCCCGTGCGTGATCGTAGAA
>CAZOEW010000214.1:0-5565 GCA_964578935.1 uncultured Desulfobacterales bacterium
CGATTCCAAGCCCAAGGCCGATCATGGTAAGCCATGGAGTTGTATCAAACCGTCTGTCCAGATAAACGCCTGCAAACAGCCCGATAAAAATAGAAAGCGCTATTGAAAATCCCAGACTGCTGTAATAGGCAAGGTCGACTATGGCGCGTCTGGATCCTTTTTTCATGGAAAAGAAGCCTTCCCACATATCGCTGTGCTGCATTGAAAACATTCCGGAATCGGAATTAATTCAAACTACGGCTACTATCACACGAACTTGGTATAAGTCAATGGTAAAAAACGGTTTGGGAAGATTAATTCCGTCCGGATGAAAGAAGGTACAACGATTTGATACTATTTCATATTACGTTTATAAATCCATCTTGATGATCGCCGGTTATCTCGCCGATTACGGCGGCAACCACCCCTTCCTGCCTCATGGCGTCAATACACTGTTTCGTATTGTTGCGCGCCATCGAAATCAGCAGTCCGCCTGAAGTCTGGGGGTCAAAAAGTATATCAACGAGGACCGGATTGACGGATGAACCAATGGACATGTTTTTATCGCAAAAGGTTCTGGTCTTGTAGGCGCCTGCCGGGATCAATCCCATACGTGCATATGCTTCCGCCTGCGGAATAACCGGCACGGAACGGGTATCCAGAAGCACGGATTTTCGACTTCCCTTCGCCATCTCCAGAAGGTGGCCGGCCAGGCCGAAACCGGTTACGTCCGTACATGCGCTGGGAGCAAACCGGAGCATCGTTTCAGCCGCTTTTTTATTCAGGGTCGCGGAAACTGCAATCATGTCATGGATTGCTTTTTCATCTGCGAGTTTTCCTTTGATCGCGGTTGAAATGATTCCGGTTCCAATGGGTTTGGTCAGAATCAGACGATCTCCTGCCTGTGCTTTGCAGTTGGTAATCACTTTTTCCGGATGAATCAGGCCGGTTACGGAAAGGCCGTATTTAAGCTCCTTGTCGTCAATGCTGTGTCCGCCCGCGAGGACAGCACCGGCTTCATTGATTTTTTCAAGCCCTCCGGCCAGGATTTCCCGCAGCACACTTTCCGGCAGTTCATCTGCCGGAAAACAGACAATGTTCATTGCCGTAATGGGCCTGCCGCCCATGGCATAAACATCGCTCAGGGCATTGCTGGCTGCGATACGGCCGAATTCAAAGGGAGAATCCAGCATAGGCGTAAAAAAATCAACAGTTTGTATGAGCGCTATCTCCGGGTTCAGGCGAAAGACACCGGCATCATCCGAATGTTCAAAACCAACGATAAGATCCGGGTGTTTTTTTACCTTCAAGCCTTTAAGAATCGAGTCCAGGAACCCTGGACTGAGTTTCGATGCTCAACCGGAGGCCTTTACTTTTTCTGTGAGCGCAACCTGTTGAATTTTGTTATTTGTCATGATAATTCCATTAAAAGTTCAATTGGTTATCTATATCCACCGCACCATTGGATTGTTGCGGTCTGGTTAAGCCGATTGCACCTGCAAATCGGCCGGTGGTACCCTGTCTGCGAAAAGAGTAAAAATAATCTGTTCGGCAACTGGTGCATAGTCCGCTGATATGGATGTTTTCCGGAAGCACGCCTGCCGTGCAGAGCTGTTGACTGCTGATCGCCCAGAAATCAAAATGGTGATTCCCGGTCTTATAGATCCAGAATTTTTCGGGTATCTCCTTTTTATAATGAATAAATTCTCCGCAGCAGGGGCCTAAAGACGGGCCGATTCCTCCGACAATCTTTTCAGGCGCACAGCCGAACTCCGTTTCCATGCATTGTATGGTTCGTCCGATAATATTCTGAATGCTGCCGCGCCATCCGGAATGAACAGCGGCAACGACATGCTGTTCCGGTTCATATAAAAGCACGGGCTGGCAGTCCGCCACCTGGATGGCGATTAATACTCCGGGTATGTCCGTAATCAGGGCATCTCCTTCCTGTTGTTTTGACAGGGGTGCTGCCGTGGTGTTTTCCTTTTTCAGCCGGATAATATTCGTTCCGTGAACCTGGTTTGCAAATATTGGTTCATCCATGCCAAGGCATTGAGCGATCGCTTTACGGTTTCTTCTCACCTGTTTCGGGTTATCTCCCACATTCAACCCGACATTCAAGCTGTCAAACGGCGGTTTGCTGCAACCGGACAGGCGCGAGAAAACAGCATGTTGAATGCCTTTAAATCTGGAAAGGTTGGGGAATTGATAGCAGACCATCCCGCCTTTTTTTCTAAAAAAACCAGGCAGATCCCGAGATCCGTCTTCCATCCCGGCTTCAGTCGGTTTTACGGGTTTTTCCATGTTGTTTTTTTTATCAGGTGACAGGTCAAACATATTACTTTACCGATTGGATGATCGTTTTCTTTATCTTTGATTTCTCCGGAGATTTTTTTTCAAAACCGGTTGTCCATTCGGGACGGAACATTGAATTGAAAGTGGCGAAAAACATCAGGATCAGCACTTCGTAAACCGTCAGTTTGGCATGGGGAGCATTCAATTTTTTCAGGGCCTGCAATAACCGGTCTGATTTCAATTTCAGCCTTTCGAGAATTTTCAACACGTTGATCTTTTCTGTTTTATCGGATAATGAAACGGCGTTTTCTTTTTCCCATTTTGCTTTAAGGGCGATTATCTTTCCGGATGAAGCTGTTTCCAGTTGTTTCCGCGTGTTGGCATCGGCAAATGCAGTCTGCGAACGGATAATCATTTTAATGGTGTCGATGATCTCTTTTTCTGCCCTGACTACCTCTTTTTTTATATGATTCTTTACATGTTGAGGCAGGGCCACGATCAGGGATGTCAAGTAGGATTCATTTTTTCTGACTTTAAGGTTAAATTCCCCGGCCGCGCTCTGCCAGAACATCTGGCTGACTTCTTTGACAACTTCCTTGTCCAGTTTTTTAGCCGCAATGGCTCGATGAATTTTTTTAATGATTGCCGGTAATGATTTTCCCGTATTGTTGAAAAGATTTTTTCCGGTTGCGATTTTATAGATTATGGCGGTGGTTGCATGCCAGTCCTGCAAATGAAGGATAAGCGCCGGATCGTCATACACGGTATTCAGGATGGTGTTGCCAAACAGATGGGTGGGGGTGGCATAGTTGGGCGTTCCTCCCAGTTGAGGCTGGGGAATGTCTTTGACTTTCGCGGCATGGTAGTCCACCGCTGTTTCAACATCGATTAAACCAATGCTGAATTTTTCATAGGATTTTAAAAAGTTGGGATAATCAGCCGGATCACCTGCAACAAGAAGGTTGTCCGGTTTTAAATCCCGCATGGCGATCTTTTTTTCTCCGAGCCAGGTCAACAGAGATAGAATATTGGTGATCATGCTTTCCATCTGGGCTTTATTCTGTGCACAGCTGATATCATGAACATATGTCTGTACCGATTTCCGATAGGCTGCGATTTCATCGGATCTCTTTTTGAACAGCGCTTCGGCTGTTTTGTTGATTTTTGAAATTTTTTCATCGTCAGGGGGCTCCCTGTCCGGCTTTACCGGGTTGCCGGTCAGGTGGATTAAAAACCAGTTTCGGATCTGATACTGTTGCAGGGGTTCACTATTTTCGGGTGAAGCAAAGCAATTGCGCATCTCCCGTTCAAATTCGGTGTAAATGTTTTGAATTTTATAGCACATGGCGATAGTGGACTGTCCGTATCTTCCGGCAAAGCCCTGTGCGTCCCATATGATGCCGGAATTCATGGTAATTTCCTGAAAAATTTTCTGGTCCAGCTCATGTATGGTTTCAATGATATGACCCAGAAAATAATATTTTGAGAGATCCATAAAAAAAACAAAGCGGCCGTCAATTTTCAGATACTCCTGAAGGGCAGGGCGGGTTCCCAGCAGCTGGATATACTTTTCTTCAAGTTTTTCCGGAGTCATCCTGGCTTCACTCGGAAAGGTGTAAACCCTTTTTAAAATGACAGAGATTTTAGGGACAATGCACTCTTTTGGGGAAAGTCTTTCGACGATATGCCTGTCGCTTTTGATCGTCTGGATATAGGCATTGAAATCGGTCAGTTTTTTGGGCGGGATCTTCAGGACCATATGAACATCATAAATTGCATAAAAGCATTTGCTTTTGCTGCCGTTTTCTTCACCCAGCGGACCGATGCTCATTCGTCGTGATACCCACTTTCCGGCATGTAAAATGCGCAATTCATAGACCTGGTTTTTGCCGATTGTCCGGATATCCAGTGGAGACAGGTCTGTCGGAGCATCTTCCGACGCACCGGTTTGAATTCGAAACAGTTCAAGAAAAAAATTTACGATTTTCAGCTCATCCGATAGGTTCTGATGATCCTCTTCCCTGCTTTTTTCGGCGGTTATTCCTCCGGTCACAACCTTTTTATCAATGGATATTGCTGCAGGCTTCGGGGGATTCCTGCGAAACCGTCTAATCACAAGATACGCAGCCGGCAGGGTTACCATAAGAAGTAACCCGGCAAGAAGGTTATTCCTGACTGCGGCAAGCCATTCTTTTGCTTTGATGGATTCCGCTTCCCAGGGTTCCAGAACGAGTTGTATTTTTCCCTTCAGCTGGTTGAACTTACGGGACAGGTATTCCTGACCGTCGATCGTTTCCTGAAACTCTCCATAACCAATATGTTCCACTTCATCCTTGTCCAGGAAATGGGTTGTTCCATCTGCTTCATAATAAATCCGTTCTCCATTTTCCCGGGTTTTATCGGAAGCAATCGTATTTTCGTTTTTCAGGTAAAGAATATCTTTTGCAATATCCCACTCATGGTTCAGAAACAGAAAGGCTGCTGCGGCTGTGATTGCAAGAATCAGAAAAAAGATGGTTTTTTTTATCATAAACAGAAAGAATACCAGAATTTTTTAGCGACATAGACGGATATTTCTTACTATTTTCCCGGAATTGTAATACCACTCCATATAGCTGTGTTTTCCAATAGATGTCAATTGGTAATCCAGCCGGGATTCATTTGGATTTAAATGGCATGGAATACAAAAATACTTCTTTTGAGTGCCGATTTCTGGTAAAATCGGTACAATGTAAAACAAGGGGAAACGTTTTTGGCTTGAACCGGATACACCGCAATGGTATGCGCAGATTCGGTTTCAGGGCCGGAACACTATATTTTTCTGTATGGATGCTATAAAAAAACAGGGCCCACATTTTGAAGACAAGAGGACCGTCCTGGATAAGAACATCCATTCTATCAGCAGGAGGCGGTTCATTAAAAAGACGCTTCTGCTTTCAACCGGTGCGTTAGGAGGGATGACCGGTCTTACCGGCTGCGGCCACCATCCGGATTGGCCGACTCCCCATATTAATGATCATTTTGACGGGAGATATTTTTCAAATCTCGAACCCATTCGACACAAGGGAGCGTGGGCCTTTTTTAAAGCCTTTTTTCTGGATTACCACGTGCAATGGCCGGATCATATTCCGGTAGCCGACCGAAAAGAACCACCGGAACGATATCGTGAGGAAGGTATACGATATACTTATATCGGGCATGCGACCATTCTGATTCAAGTGGACGGCATCAATATTCTCACAGACCCAATCTGGTCCGAGCGGGCAAGCCCGTTCAACTGGATAGGTCCTA
>CAZOEW010000215.1:0-5440 GCA_964578935.1 uncultured Desulfobacterales bacterium
AAAAAGTCAAAATTTTGATGGCAAAGAAAAAAGTTCAAGTTCAAGGCGCGCAAATTCCGAGGAATACCGCTGCACTGTCGTGCACGGTACTGACGAGGGATGCAGCGCAACGCCGACACGAAGTGCGGTTTTTCAAGCCGATAGGCGCAACCGGCAGCGCTAAATTGGACTTTTTACGAAGCCATCACAATTTGACTCTGGAATAAACGTCAGCATCCTGGTCTGTCCGTATCCCCTTTTTCAAGTAATGATATCCGGTCGCGGCAATCATGGCGGCATTGTCTCCGCAAAGATCAATGGGAGGGATATGAACGGTCAGATCCTTTTTGGCGGCTTCAGATTTGACTTTCTCCCGGAGCCTTGTGTTCGCGGCTACGCCGCCGACGATGGTAATGTGTCCGCACTCTTTTTGAAGCGCTGCCTGGATTACCTTGAATGAAAGCACATCGACTACTGCTTCCTGAAATCCAGCGGCAATGTCAGCGGTCTGTTTTTGATATTCCGGATGGGTTTTGATATATCGGTTTACGGCTGTTTTGATGCCGCTGAAGCTGAAATCGGAAGCGTTTTTATCCAGATAGGGTCGTGTAAATTTGATTCTGTCCGGATCTCCTTCCCTTGCAAGCTTGTCGATCACTTCCCCTCCCGGATACCCGAGACCCAGCATTTTGGAGACTTTGTCATAGGCTTCGCCGGCGGCGTCGTCTCTGGTTTGTCCCATAAGTTGATAACGGGTATGAGAGGTCACGTGATATATACTGGTATGTCCGCCTGAAACCAGCAGGGCAACAAACGGAAAGGGAGGTGGATCATCACATAGAAAAACCGAATTGATGTGAGCTTCAAGATGATCGATCCCGACAAAGGGAATATCCAGTGACCATGCATACCCTTTGGCAAAGGAAAAGCCGACAAGAAGAGAGCCGATCAGTCCCGGACCCTGAGTGGCGGCCACCGCGTGAAGATCCTCTTTCTTTTTTCCCGATTTTTTGAGCGCTTCATTTACTACCGGAGTGATTTTTTCGATGTGTTTTCTTGAGGCAAGTTCCGGAACGACACCGCCATAGGCATGATGCACTTCAATCTGTGAGGACACAATGGATGATAATACATGACTGCCGTCTTCCACAACCGATGCGGCTGTTTCGTCACAGGAGGATTCAATTCCAAGTACAATCATTGTTTGAGAAGTATACGGGGGATGACTTTCCCTGTTGATGTCATGATTTCAGCACCCGCCCGGTGCGTGATTTGCCGACTTTTCATGTTTTGCAGACGGGTTTCTGTTTCTGTCCGGAATCAATCCAGTTCAGGAAGTGTTTAATGAAGGAAACAGCCTGTTTTAAAAAAAACTTTTTTTCGGCCTTTTCCCTGCCGTTCGTTACCATAATTTTTATTTAATCCATTTTATCTGAGACTTGGATGTTTCCCGTTCAACGACTTTTCCGATAAGGAAGGCTTTTTCATTCAAGCCGGCGAACCTTTCAATGATCTCCTGGGAGAAGTTTTCGGGAACGACCGCAATAAGGCCGATGCCATTATTGAACGTCCTCAGCATTTCTGCTTCCGATATCTTGCCTGCCTGTTGAAGGAAGGAAAACACGGGTGGTATGTCCCAGGAAGATTTTTTGATTTCAACCTTGCAGGCTTTTGGAATGATTCTTATAATGTTGTCGGAGATTCCTCCCCCTGTGATGTGGGCCAGCCCATGAATGGGAAGATCTTTGACCAACCGTTGAATGGTTTCCGAATAGATTTTGGTTGGTTCAAGCAGCTCTTCACCGAGGGTTCTCCCGAATTCCGGGATGTGGGTATCGATCTTCAGTTTCAGTTTTTCAAAACAGATCTTGCGGACAAGGGAATAACCGTTGCTGTGAATACCGCTTGATGCGATTCCGATGAGTCGATGGCCGACACGGATCTCCGATCCATCAACAATTTTGCTGTTATCGACAACACCTACCGCAAAGCCGGCAAGATCATACTCTCCCTCGTTGTATATGCCGGGCATCTCTGCCGTCTCGCCACCGATCAGGGCACAGTTTGCCTGTCTGCATCCTTGCGCGACACCTTCGATAATCTGGGATGCGGTTTCCGTCACCAGCTTTCCGACCGCAAGATAATCCAGGAAAAAAAGCGGCTTGGCTCCCTGCACGGCAATATCATTGACGCACATTCCTACAAGATCGATGCCGATCGTGTCGTGCTTGTCCATTAAAAAAGCGATTTTCAATTTGGTGCCCACGCCATCGGTTGAACTGACAAGAACAGGCCTGTCAATGTTTTCAACATTCAGGGAATACAGGCCTCCGAACCCCCCGATCTCTCCCATCACACCGGTTCTGGGGGTCTGTTTTGCGATTTTTTTGATTGTTTTTACCAGGCTGTTTGCCTTGTCTATATCAACGCCTGAATCCGCATAGGTTAAAGATTCGCTCATTATTTTCTCCTGTATCGGGCTTCCCACAATGCAGCGCTAAAAGTAAACTGAATCAAGTTAAAAGTCAAAACAATTTTTGACATCAAACCCGTCATTGTGTAATGTCATGGCATATTTCTATTCCTTGTTTTGGAAACGGTCTACATCAATAGGAGAATGACGGAAAATGAAAGATGTTAAGATTGGATTGCTTGGCTGCGGTACCGTCGGTACCGGAGTCGCAAAAGTTTTATATGAAAATAAGGACCTGCTCCGGTCTCGTGTCGGGATCGGGCTGGTTTTGAAACATGTGGCAGATCTGGATATGGAAACCGACAGGGGCATCCGGTTTGAGGAGGGTGTTTTTATCTCAGATGCATTTAAGGTGGTCAATGATCCTGAAATTGATATTGTGATTGAAATGATCGGTGGCGAGACTATCGCAAAGGAACTGATTCTGAAGGCGATCGATAATGGAAAGCAGGTTGTCACCGCGAACAAGGCGCTGCTCGCCTCAAGCGGCAATGAAATTTTTCGGGCAGCGGTGGAAAAAGGTATTGATATCGGTTTCGAAGCAAGTGTGGGCGGATGCATGCCTATTATCAAAACCATTCGTGAATCCCTTGTGGGAAACAGGATTAAGGCCATGACAGGAATTCTGAATGGAACGTGCAACTATATTTTATCCAGAATTACAGACACGGGAATTTCCTTTAAAAAAGCACTGGAAAAAGCGCAGGCAAATGGTTTTGCCGAAGCCGATCCCACACTGGACGTGGAAGGATTCGATACGGCACACAAGCTTACAATCCTGACCTCTCTGGCTTACGGGATGGAACTGAACTTGAAGGATATTTATGTTGAAGGTATTTCAAACATCACTCCCATGGATATTGAGTTCGCAAAACAGTTCGGATACAGGATCAAGCTCCTTGCTATCAGCAAATATTTCGAAAATTCCGTGGAGGCACGGGTTCATCCGGCAATGATACCGGAAGGCAATCTTCTTTCAAATGTCAACGGCTCCCTGAACGCGGTTTCCATTACCGGCGACGCGGTAGGTGATATGATTCTTTATGGGTATGGTGCGGGAATGATGCCGACTGCGAGTGCCGTGATCGCCGACACGGTGGATATCGCGCGCAACCTGATGATGGGAATAAGCAACAGGATCCCGACATTATCATACCAGCCCGGGCATATGAGGAAGATACCCGTGAAACCCATAGAGGAGATCGATACCCATTATTACTTCCGGTTTTCCGCTCTGGACCGGCCGGGGGTTCTCTCAAAAATATCGGGGATATTGGGGGACCTGGGCATCAGCCTCAAATCGGTTCATCAGAAGGGCAGGGAATCCAAGGGGCCTGTTCCCATTGTGATGCTGACGCATATCGCAAAAGAGGCGAATGTCCGCAAAGCCTTTGACCGGATCAGCAAGCTTGATGTAATGAGTGATGCGCCTGTGCTGATTCGCATCGAAGGTGAAGAGTGACAATTCCGGAACGCTATTGTAAAAAGTTTTCTATATTATAATGATTTAAATGGCATCCGTTTTTTAAAGGGGAAGTATGAATATTGTATGCTCAGATCTTGAAGGAGTTTTCGTGCCTGAAATCTGGATTAATGTTGCCGGAAAAACAGGCATTGAAGAGTTGAAGCTGACAACCCGGGATATTTCAGACTATGATGTGTTGATGAAAAGACGGCTTAAGATTCTGGATGAACATGGCCTTAAAATAAACGATATCACAAATGTAATCGAAACCATGGAGCCGCTTGAAGGGGCAGTGGATTTCCTTGATTGGCTGCGGCTGCGGTCACAGGTAATTGTGGTCTCAGACACCTTTATACAGTTTGCAGGACCGCTGATGAAAAAACTCGGCCGGCCGACCCTGTTCTGCCATTCCCTGTCCATCGAGAATGACGGCAGGATTACCGGGTATAACCTGAGGCAGCCGGAAGGCAAAAAGAAAACCGTTCTCGCGTTGAAAAGCTTGAATTACAGGGTGGTGGCTTTTGGCGATTCATATAATGACATCGGGATGTTAAAGGCCGCGGACTCAGCGATGCTTTTCAGGCCTCCGAAGAATGTCATTGAGGAGTTCCCCGAGTTTCCGGTTACGGCCGATTATGAATCCTTGAAAAAGTTGCTGGAAAAAGAATTTGAAGCCGGAAATCTGAAGGTATAATGAAATATTATGCTGGATATCAAAGAACATGATGATGGCATTACATTTAAGGTGTTTGTTCAGCCGAGATCTTCAAGAAACGAGATCAAGGGGTTGCATGGTGATGCGGTTAAGATCCGCATTACCGCGCCTCCGGTAGATGGCGCGGCCAATAAGGCGTGTCTCAAATTTCTCTCAAAATGCCTGAATGTCCCCGGATCCAGTTTGGAGGTGATATCCGGAATATCCTCCAGAACCAAGCATATCCGTGTGAAAGTGGATGAGGGCGGAAACTCTCAAAAGGAGTTCGATCGGATCAGAGAATTGCTTACCTCATACATAAAAAGATAGTATTCTCTTGACAGAGATTCATAGGAAAGATATACACATTGTTTTCTGATGCGGGGTGGAGCAGTCCGGTAGCTCGTCGGGCTCATAACCCGAAGGTCACAGGTTCAAATCCTGTCCCCGCTACCATTAATAGAAACAGGCATTTGCAAGCGATTGTGGATGCCTTTTTTTATGCCCTAAAATTATCATACCCAACACTATACCCAACAGGGTTATTTTGATTTCTCAATTATAAATGTATCAGGGTTCAACCTATCCGGTTTGATGGTTCCGGTTTGGTTACCCCGCTTGTCGATGATCCGAAATCGATCTGAATGCAGGGCATCCCGTTTGATGGTTCCGATCCGTTGGCCGTCTTTGCCGTGGATTTTTATATCAACAAGATTTCCAAACGGATGGGCAAGCCCATCGAATTCATTCCGGAAAGCGCAATGAAGGCTTTACAAGATTATCACTGGCCCGGAAATATCCGTGAGTTGGAAAACGTTCTAGAGCGTGC
>CAZOEW010000216.1:0-5436 GCA_964578935.1 uncultured Desulfobacterales bacterium
CAAAACTTGAAATCGATCCGTCGACAATGCTGATTCGGGAAAAAGGATAAAAAATTATTTTATAACAAACAGATACCGTTAGCCATATCCGGATACCTGAAAAGATTTTTTGTTTCATCCCGGCTTTGGTTGAGCAGCTTCATTTTCCAGCCTCTCCATAAAATCGGCGACAGCCTTATAAACCCGTTCGCATTTTTCACCCAGAATAATCCCATGCCTTTCATAGTTTACCAGAAGATATTCCTTTTCTATTGATCCGAGAAGCTGAAATATCCTTTTTGACCCCTCTGGATTGACAACAGGATCTCTGAAAGATTGAACAATGAGAGCCGGTATTGTGATATCAACAAGTTTTGCCTCCAAAGAGTCCATCAGTCTTGCAAGTTCAAGAATACCGGACACGGGATTCCGTTTATAATTGATATGAGGATTTTCAGGATTGTTAATGACAAACTCCTTTTTGGCGGATTCAATCTTCACCCTGTCCATCAGCCAGTTCCAGAGATTTACGGCAGGCACGAATTTGGCTGAAAAATCCTGAAGCTTAAGCGGCGGTGAAATCGCGAAAACACCATCCACGTCTTTTACGCGCGTGCAAAGGTCAAGAGCCAGGCCGGCACCGGTGGAGAATCCTCCCACAACAACCTTTTTACAGTTGTTCCTGATAATCGCGTATCCCTCTTCTGCCGACTCAACCCATTCCATGTAATTTCGGGTCGAGAGGTCATCCGGTGACGTACCATGCCCTTTAAGCCTCGGAGCATATACACGGTAGCCGATCCGGCCCAGAAATTCAGCAAGCCCCTTCACCTCCAGAGGTGCCGCCATATATCCGTGGATCAGAACAACACCGGTTTCTCTTGATTTACCCCGAATAAAAATAGGCATGCCTACCTCTTTGCCTTTTGATTCCCCTTCAATGGCAAAATTGGCATAATCGCGCTCATAATCGAACAGCGCTTTTTCCATCAGATGATTTACGATCCAATGTTTGATCCGAATTGCCGGCTGCCGGGCAATGTTGATCAGTTGATTCCGATAAAATGACAGGGGTTCAATCTCGTTCGCGATGACGGTTACAGGATTGTCGATCCGGCTGCGATGAAATTCCGAACTGTTTGTGTAATCCGGGTCTTTCTGAATTGTCTTCTCGTTTTCCCGGATAACACCCTTTTCAACGGCAATCGTGTAAAAATTCTTGTATTTCTGATATCGATCATCTGTCAGCAGGTGAATCTGATTGCCGTTCAGCCCAAGATGCCGGTGAATATTTTCTTTTCCCGGATTCAGTATTGCCGCGAGATACGCTCTTCGTCTGAAATCAGATTCATCAACCTCATTGGATTCCAAATATTTTAAAATCGTTGCGAAAATATGATCATGATTGACCGTTGTCATGCTGTATATCGCGGACATGTAACGATCCATAAGCTTGCGTACAGCGACTTTCATCATTCGCTTGGAAGAAATCGCGTCATCAAAGTTAATCTCCGATGTATCATTAATATCCTTCTGAATGATCTTACTTTTAATATACTGATTTATTCTGATGGGCTCACCAAACCGCATATCCACATCAACTCCTGAAAGAAGCATGGTACCCTCTGTCATAATTTCTTCCATCACCCTTTCAGATAGATTTTCAACAAACCTTTCTGCAAGCCGGCTCAGAAGGTTTTCCCTGGCGCGTATTGGATAATAGGTGAGATTAACCGGGACAATATAGGTTTCGATTTCAAGAACAGGCTTTACATCCTCGATGTGATACAACCTCTTCAAACGCTCAGCCTCCTCGGGCGCTTTTTCAATCATCCTTCGAAGCCGTTCCCGGTAAAACGCTGTCCGCAGCGCAAGCGTTGCAGTCCCGGTGTGGGGAGAACGTTTCCCATCCGGCGAAGCAATAATAAAGTGGCCTGTTTTTTTATCTTTTTGCTCAAAAATCTTTTTGCTTTTCACCATTCTCCCCTCCGGGAAAATGATCCAGCTGGCCTCGCCTGTCAAAAGGCTTTTTACGATCAGGAGATCCCGGTCAGGGTCCTTTGTTGAAATCGCTCCCACTTTCTCCAGAAACGTGCTAAGCCCTCCCACAAAAAGGCTGTAATCCGCCAAAGACCAAATGGTTGAACCGGTGATCCGGTTTATATGATAGGGAATAAGAATCGTCTCCATTCGGGTAAAATGATTGATTGCATAAATAACCGCCCCCTTCTTTGGAATGTTTTTTTCCCCGTGGATTCGTATTTTTGCTTTTGAAATTCCGGACAAGGCTCTGATGGCATAGCTGGTTGTGCGATATGCAAAATTATCCAAAACCTTCCCTCCATCTCCTAAAGGGTTTATAAAAAAGCCAGGGTCGTTTTATGGGTTTCAATATTTTTACATACTGAAATAATAGTGGAAAAAATCAATTGAGTCAAACTCGAATATCAACTGAACCCGTGGTGTCCCGTCTTCAAGACCGTTAAATCATGCATTTCATTTTAAAATGATTGATATTCATATTATTCGTGTTTATAATCAAATGGTTTGACTTTTTTTCGATACCGTAAAAAAGTCGGATTCAAAACAATTGAAACCGGCTTCATGTATCACAACCCATAAAAATAATCTGGAGGTCTGGATTGTACTCAAAAATTTTAACACTCCGTTTTCCCAAAACAGGTGTATCAAAACCAACCGTCTGTTACCTGGCCCGCGACTATGACCTGATATTCACCATCCTGAAGGCAACGGTGCTTCCCCGGAAAGAAGGCATCATGGTGCTCGAGGTTTCCGGTCCGAAGAAAAATTTCAAAAAAGGGATCGCCTTTTTGCAAGAACAGGGAATCCTGGTACAAAACGCTTCCCAGGAAGTAAACCGAAACACAAAAAAATGTATCCACTGCGGTGCATGTACAGCCGTATGCCCCACAGGAGCCCTGTCAATCAAACACCCGGAAATGAGTGTTGAGTTTAACATAAAAAAATGCAGCGTATGCGAGCTGTGTGTTCCCGCCTGCCCCACAAAGGCAATGAAGATACAGCCAACCTCCGAAACCTTTTTTTAAATGAAATCGTTAATTGCAGTTGCGGTAAGCGGTGGTGTTGATTCTCTGACAGCAGCCTTTCTCCTCAAAGAGCAAGGGCATGAAATCATTGGGATACATTTCATCACCGGTTTTGAAAAGAAAGACGGCTCCGGAATCAACCATGGGATGCCCGGAATTCAAAACGCGGATACGTGCAGCAATATCGAAAATATCTCTGAACAGCTTGACATCCCCATTAAAATTTTCGACTGTCGTAAGGCTTTCAATAAAAAAATCATCGCCTATTTCAAGGAAACATATCTTGCCGGGAAGACTCCAAACCCTTGCCTCGTCTGCAACCCGGAGATAAAATTCGGCACGGTTCTGCAATACGCGAAAACAATAGGAGCCGAAAAGCTCGCAACCGGTCATTACGCAAAAACACAGCCTGACGGCAAAGGACGGCAGCAGTTACTTAAAGGAGTCGATCCGCATAAAGACCAGTCCTATTTTCTTGCGTTTCTCTCCCAGAGTCAACTGGCCGATGCCTGTTTTCCCCTGGGCGACATGAAAAAGTCAGATGTAAAAAAAATAGCTGAAAAAAACGGGCTGAAACCTTTATCGCAAAAGGAAAGTCAGGACGTGTGTTTTATTCATGAAGGAGGGTATGCTGATTTTTTAAAAGATCAGGGAATCCCGTCATCCCCCGGTTCCATTATGGGAAAAAATGGTAACATAATCGGCGAACACAAAGGGCTGCACCTTTTTACAATCGGCCAGCGACGAGGAATCAACTGCCCAGCCCCCGCACCCTACCATGTATTGCGTCTTGATACAAAAAACAACCGGCTGATTGTCGGCTCCAAGCAAGACCTGCTTTCTTTGACCTGCATTGCAGAAAAAACAAACTGGATTATTCGAAAACCATCCTCTCCGGTTCATGCTCATGTAAAAATCAGATACCAGCACAATCCAGCCCAGGCAACGATCATTCCTCTTTCCGGTCAGAGAGTGGAAATTCATTTCAAAAAACCGCAGTATTCCATAACACCCGGTCAGGGAGCTGTTTTTTATCAAGAGGAAGAAATTCTTGGCGGAGGGTGGATAACCGATAACGAATGATGAAAAAATACAAAATCATGACCCTCGGCTGCAAGGTCAACCATTTTGAATCAGAAGCGATAGACCAGTATCTAAAAAATTCAACGTGGCATGATGCAGCATCAGGAGAGAAAGCCGACGTGGTTATCATCAATACATGCACGGTAACCCAAAAAGCCTCGATGCAGTCCCGCCAGGCAATCCGCCAGGCGATCCGTTCCAATCCGGATGCTCGAATTGTTGTTACGGGATGTTATGCGCAAACCAGCATCAACGAGATAACAAAAATCAAAGGCGTCCATGATATTATCGGCACTGCGCTGAAACATCAAATTCCCCAGGCGATACTTTCATCTCCGGACAGCGAACGACCCGATGCTCCGGTCATCATCGTTCCGGATATCAACCGGGAACAGGCTTTCAAACAGATTCCCGTCGGCATTTCGAGCAAAAGGACAAGACCTTTTCTGAAAATTCAGGATGGGTGTAATGCTTTCTGCTCATACTGCGTTGTTCCGTATGCCAGAGGACGAAGCAGAAGCATGGCTGCCGAAGATGTATTAGAAAAAATCAAACTTCTCGCCGATTCCGGTTACAAGGAGACCGTTCTTACCGGTATCCATCTTGGCTGTTATGGAAAAGATTTTTCATCCGGAAACTGCGATCTCTACAACCTGTTAAAACGCATTGACGAGTCCGGAGCCATTAACCGGGTAAGGTTGAGTTCCATTGAACCGCTTGAGTTGACAACGGGAATAATAGACCTTGTGGCTTCCTCTTCCAGACTCTGCAATCATTTTCATATTCCGCTTCAAAGCGGAGATGATCAAATTCTTAAAATGATGAACCGTCCATACAAAGCAAAACATTTCCGAGAGCTGGTTCTTCAAATCCGGAGTTCCATTCCGGAGGCGGCTATCGGTGTCGATGTTCTGATCGGTTTCCCCGGAGAAACGGAAGAGGCTTTTGAAGCCACATACGAAATGCTCCAGGAGCTTTCGGTCACCTACCTGCATGTCTTTCCTTTTTCACTCCGGAAAGAGACACCGGCTTATCATTTTCCAAATCAGGTAGACCATGCGGTGATCAAAAAAAGATGCAAGAAAATGCGGGAGCTCGGGGAATTGAAAAAAACGAAATTTCTGCGGCAGTCTATCGGCAAAACAGCCGAGGTTCTCATCGAAGAAACTCCGGATAAAAAGTCCGGCATGTTAAAAGGGTTAACAGACAACTACATTACCGTTCTGATTGATGGCCCCCGGCATCTTTCAAATACGCTTGTTAACGTGCATATCGACAGCGTGTTGGATGGCAATTCCGTTATGGG
>CAZOEW010000217.1:0-5351 GCA_964578935.1 uncultured Desulfobacterales bacterium
CTGTACCATGAAAAACCCGAGAACGTTCTGGTGCTTGGACTTGCAAGCGGGATAACCGCCGGAGAAGTTCTTTTCTACCCCTCCGTAAAGCGCCTTGACGGTGTTGAGATCAACAGGCAGGTCGTTGCCGCAAGTGATTTTTTCATACCCTGGAACAACAATGTTCTCGCGGATCCAAGAACGGAGCTTATTATTCAGGACGGCCGGGCCCATCTTGAATTAACGAAAAGAAAATATGATGTGATTATCTCCGAGCCCTCCAACCCCTGGATGGCAGGCCTTGCCACTTTATTTACCCATGAATTCATGAATCTGGCCAAAAACAGACTGATGGAAGACGGAATCTATGTTCAGTGGCTTCACTCCTATCAGATGGACTGGCCGACATTCTCGCTGGTGGGACGAACCTTTTCAAAGGTGTTCCCGAACAGCATACTGGTGACGACGGATCCCCGCGGAAATTTGGGCCCGGATTTCCTTCTGGTCGGGTTTAAAGGGAAAAAGCAGCTGGACCCCCGGATTGCGAAGTCCAATCTTCCCCATGCCCGGAAATCAAAAAATATGACCCTGAACGACCACAACCTGTTTTACAACCTCATTGTCAGTGAAGACCTGACAACACTTTTCGATGACGGGCCGGTTAACACCGACAATAACCCGATCCTTGAATTTTCAGCGCCAAAACTGATTCACTATGATCCCGCAATATCTCTAATCAATAAACAACTCTCCGCGAACCGTTGGCTAAGCCCCGAAACCACGGCGATCATCCGAAAAAACCGGGAGAGCATCGATTCCCAGCTGGATTTTGCCGCCTACACGCTTTCATTCAACACACACCCGAAGAACATGGTGGATCTTGCCCGGGCGACCCCGGAGCAGAAGGAACGCTATAACCGGATGATGATTGAATACTGTTCCAGCAATGTGGTTGGCGACTTCTCTTTTATTCCCGACAACAGCCTGAGAAGAAAATGCATTGATGCAAACCTTGAAGCCATAAGAAAGAATCTTGACAGGGTCCCGGACAAGGCGCCTCTTTATTATTACATGGGCTGGCTTTGCCATCATAATGGGCTGGTCGATGAAGCCGTGGATCATCTGCTTGAAGTACTGCAGACAAAACCGGATGATCCGGAAACGAATCATCTGCTCAAAAAGGTGCTTTCCGAAAGTACCGCGCGTGATGAAAATATGATGAAAATCAGAAAGAAACGGGATGCGAATGAAGGCAATCCGGCATTCCATTATCATCTTGGAAGCCTTTACCTGTTGAAAAAAATGGATTCCAGCGCGGTAGACAGCTTTGAAAAGGCCCTTGGCATCCGGCCGGATTTTATTCACGCGCTGAACAGCATGGCTCTTTATTACACGGAAAAGAACGATTATGACAGAGCGATCTCCTATTTCAAACAAATGGTCAAGGTCAAACCGGATATCGCGGCGGTTTATTACAACATCGCCTGCCTTTACTCAAAACAGAACCGGATTGAAAAATCGCTTGACTGGCTCAACAAAGCCATTAAAGCAGGATATGACAACTGGCAGCTGATTCAAACCGATCGTGATCTGAAAAACATCAGAAACACAACCGGCTATCAAAGAATTCTGGATCAGCAGAGTTAGCGCAGGTTCACATACCATGAAAATGCGCTGCAGAAGATAAAACGGAACTGATTTCCCATATCCGTTGAAAGGGTAACTATGGTATCGAATACAGAAGCAATCGCGCCGGATCAGGATGAGAACAAATTTACCACCCGTTCTTCTAGGCTGTTTATGCTGATACTTGCCTGCTTTTTTATTTCAGGGTTTACCGGTCTTGTTTATGAAATTCTCTGGACGCGGATGATTGTAAAAATTATCGGAAGCGCGCCATTTGCAATAAGCATTGTGTTAACCGTTTTTATGGGAGGACTCGGATTCGGCAGTTATATCGCCGGAAGATCTATTGATCGGGTCAAAAAGCCGCTTACGCTCGTAAGGATGTATGGATTTCTCGAACTCATGATAGGCGTTTACGGTCTGTTGCTGCCGCTGCTTCTGATCGCGTTCAGGCCCTTATACGCATTTTTATACAATCATCTGTTTTCCTACTTTCTGGGCTACAATCTGCTTACGTTTGCCGGATGCAGCGTTCTCCTGTTAATTCCCGTCATCTGCATGGGAGCGACACTTCCGATCCTGAGCCGGTTTTTTATTACCAGCATCTCCAATGTGGGAACTCATATCGGTCGTCTGTACGGG
Source organism: uncultured Desulfobacterales bacterium (assembly GCA_964578935.1). Lineage (GTDB taxonomy): Bacteria > Desulfobacterota > Desulfobacteria > Desulfobacterales > SURF-7 > JAQYVL01. The sequence goes on from CAZOEW010000217.1 coordinate 2,248, forward strand.
TTGAATACAATCGGAGCTGCATTTGGATCTCTTTTCTGCGGCTTCTGGCTGATAAACCTCTTCGGCGTTTGGGGCACGTTGATTATTGCCATTCTTCTCAACACCGTAATCGGATTGATCTGCATGATGGTCGGCAGGAAAGCCTCCATCGGCCAGGAGATTCTGGAAACCCTGACGGAAATAAAAAACGTATTTTTAAGCAAGGGTATCTCAAAAAAACAGGAACCGCATGAAAAATTCGATCGGAATGCCGCATACGCTTTTATCATCTTCGCTGTTTCCGGCTTCTGCGCAATGGCCTATGAGGTTGTCTGGATCAAGCTGCTCGGACTTATCGCCGGCCCTACAACCTATTCCTTTACAATCGTCCTTGTCACATTTATCACCTGCCTTGCGCTGGGAAGTCTTTTTTTTGGAAAACTTGCCGATAGCGTAAAAAATACCGTCTTCCTTCTCCTGTCCACGCAGGTCATCGCCGCCACTTCCGCGCTTTTTTTAAGTCAGGTCATGGGTGACAGCCAGATATTTTTTGCAAAGCTGGTCTTTCACAACAAGGACAATTTCGCCTTGCTTCAGCTGCTGAAAGCGGCTGTTCTGTTCGCTTTTATGTTTCTGCCGACATTCTTTTTGGGCGCTACATTTCCTCTGGTTGGAAAGATCTGCACCCGATCCCTCTCCCATACCGGTCGATCCATCGGGTTTGCATATGCCATCAATACCGCGGGCGCTGTTTTGGGATCGTTCAGCGCCGGGTTTATCCTCATACCGTTTCTGGGAAAAGAGAACAGCATCCGCCTTATTGTCGCCATTCAGCTCCTGACGCCGTTTCTGATCATCCTGCATATCCTGGCAAAAGAGAGGAAGTTCAAAGCCGCATGGGTCCCCCTTATCGCGCTGCTCTTCATAGGGTTGTTTTCGATTGCCACGGTTCCTCACTGGAATCGTAAAATGCTTTCAACCGGGAAATATCATCGTTTTACGAAATTCGAACAAAAACAGCTTAACTGGTATGACGCTCTTTTTTCCGGAACCGAGATTTTTGCCGCCGAAGAGACCGATGAGCTGGTATTTTTTGGTGATGGTATCGGCGGTTTTACGACGGTGATGAAAGGGCAGCCCGATATCATCGGCAATGTCGGCTATGCGTTATACAACAGTGGAAAAGCCGATGCCTCGAGTTATCGGAAAGACATGAGCACGCAGACCCTGCTTGCTCATTTTGCAATGCTTTTTCATCAACAGCCGGAAAATGTTCTGGTGCTCGGTCTTGCAAGCGGAATCACCACCGGTGAAGCGCTTCATTATCCGCTCAAAAATCTGGATACAATCGAAATCAACCAGCAGGTTGTAAAGGCAAGTGATTTTTTTATCCCGTGGAACAATAATGTCCTGTCCGATCCAAGAACGAGGCTCATTGTCCAGGATGGCCGGGCCCATCTTGCGCTGTCAAACCGGACGTACGACATTATCATTTCCGAGCCTTCAAATCCGTGGATGGCCGGCCTTGCCTCCCTTTTTACACACGAGTTCATGAAACTTGCCCGAAACCGTCTGAATGAAAACGGCATCTATGTTCAGTGGATCCATTCCTATCAAATGGACTGGCCGACCTTCTCGCTTGTGGGACGGACATTTTCGGAAGTTTTTCCGAACGCCATACTGGTAACCGCAAATCCCGGTGCAATCGGCCCTGACTTCCTGCTTGTCGGATTCAAGGATACCGATGCCCTGAACCTCGAAGATGCCGCCCGGAATCTTGTCTACGCGCAACGATCCAAAAACATGAACCTTCTGAACAGCAGACTGTTTTACAATCTCATTGTCAGCGAGGATCTCCGGAAACTTTTCGGAGAAGGACCGATCAATACGGACAACAATTCGGTTCTTGAATTTTCAGCACCCCGGCTGCTTCACGCCCTGAATTCATATCGGGATATCGCTGAAAAAATTCTCTCCCGATCCTGGGTTACCGAGAAAACAAAAAAAATCATTTCCGAAAACTATGCAAACATCGACACAACAATCGATTACACGGCATATCTGCTGTCTCTTGATATCACCCTGGATAATGTTATGGCTGATCCCGCAAAAATGGATTCAGCGCAACGAGAACGATTTTCAAAATACATCATCGACTACTGCGCCTCAGCCGCTGTAACTGATTTTTCATTTATTCGTGACAGCGAAATCAGGAGGCAGGGTATCAAAGCACACCTTGTTTCCGTGGAAAAAACGCTTGATTCCGTTCCGGACAGGGGGGCGGTTTACTATTACATGGGATACCATTGTCTAAAAAACAACATGGACGATGAAGCCCTGGAATATTTTTTTGAGGCAGCGAAACATGACCCGGATGATGAATCCACACAGTTCAATATCGGTTATATTCTGTTTAAACAAAATAAGTTGATTTCAGCGGCATCCCATTTGAAAGAGTCGCTTCGGCTCAGGCCCGATAATCAGCAGGCGAATAATCTGTTGAGAAAAACACAGGCGTCTCTGGAACAAATAGATGCGCTCATCGCTTCGGTGCAGCAAAAAATAAACGAAGATCCGGACAACCATCTGTTTCACAATGTACTGGCAAAACTTTACGAAAAAAAAGGGGATGAAGACAATGCCATTGCCGAATATGAAAAAACACTGTCCATGAAGCCTGATTTCTCTCCTTCGCTAAGCAGCCTGGCATTGCTGTACTCCGGCAAAAAAGAATATGACACATCCATATCATACTTTAAAAAAATGATAGAACTTCACCCGAACAACACATCGCTGTATTATAATATCGCATGCCTGTATTCAAAACAGAACAAGATACAGGAATCCCTGGACTGGCTTCGGACTGCAATCCAGAATGGATATAATAAATGGTCTCTGATTAAAACCGACAAGGATCTCGACAACATTCGGGATTCATCCGGCTATCGGAAAATCATTTCCGATATGAAAGCTCTCCAGTGAGCTGTTCCCGGCAAGGGTGAGAATTTATTTTTTTGCAGCAAAATCTGTTAATGAGACCGGGGCTTCGATAACGGCACCAATCTATATCATTGGGCCGGCGCGTAATATTCCATCCCGAGCGATTTGCATAGACCTTCTATGTG
>CAZOEW010000218.1:0-5293 GCA_964578935.1 uncultured Desulfobacterales bacterium
CCGAAAAATAAAAAGGCTGGAGATTATCGAACCGGAATAGCGAATTCTGTCTTTTTTCGATTGTTTTCATCGCGTTTAAAAGGTGAATTTTTCAGTGAAGCGTTATCCGGAAATTTTAGATCTGACCCTGCCATGAATCGATAAAGGGTCGCAATATTGCGATTTAAACGGTCGTTTTTTTGCTACCCTGATGCCTGCGACGGTTTTCGAAAAATCAATGGTGGTTTTCCAACCTTTTGAAAAATAAGACTATATATTATGTGAGCGCTCATATTTCAAAGGTGGCATAAAGCTTGCTGTCACCCTATGGCGGGGAGCGATATCAACTATGAAAACAGCGCTTACAATCTGGGGAAATCGGATTTCTCCTGTATTTGATTCTGCGAATACGCTTCTGATTGTAGAGATACAAGAGCAAAAAGTCTGCAGCAGACGGTATGAGCCTTTTTATCCTCACGCGCCATCACGTCTGGCAGAGAGATTGGCTGATCTTGATATTAAGGTATTGATATGTGGTGCGATTTCAGAGTTGCCCGCCAATATTATTGAATTTGCCGGTGTTCAACTGATTCCATTTATCAGTGGAAGTGTGGATGAGGTGCTGGATGCTTATGTAAGAGGCGCGGCATCCGTGGATACATTTTTAATGCCGGGATGCAGGTGCAAGGGCCGTGAACAAAACAGGCGGGGGAAGAAACAGCGTGATGGACTCAGACAAATAAAGGAGGTGATTTATATGCCAAGAGGCGACAAAACCGGTCCACAGGGACAGGGGCCGGGAACCGGCAGGGGACAAGGTGGATGTAAAACAGGTTCGGGCGGGAAAAATTCCGGCCAGGGAAAGGGCCGGGATAGCAGCAATAAAAGAGGCCGAGGCAAGGGAGGTGGACAGGGCAGAGGGAAAGGAAGCGGCCGTCAAGGCGCTTGAAATTTTAAAATAAGGAGGAATAGTCATGCCAGGATTTGACGGAAGAGGGCCTTTAGGAGCCGGTCCTTTGACAGGAAGAGGAAGAGGGCGCTGCGCTTCAGCAGATGCTGTTTATGGGAGACGGTTTTTCAGGAATCGCGGTCTGTCTGCGGGGATGGGGTATGGCCCTGGCTTCGGCAGATGGGGCGGCGGGTATGAATCCTTTTATCGTTTATCTCCGACAGATATAACAGTGGAAATTGATGAGTTGAAAGCGGAAGCGGTCTCAATGAGAAATGCCCTTGAAATGATCAATCGAGAAATTTCGAATCTTGAGAAAAAGGCTGAAAAGACTTCCGTGACAGGAAAAACAGATGATTAGCATACTGATTGTCAGCTCGGATGAGAACTCTTTATTGGATTTTCAGTCTGCGCTTCGCCAATACGGAGAAATAGAAATATCTCGAACAGAATCCGGAAGCAAGGCGCTTCAGATCGCTTCGGGAAAGGCATTTGACCTGGTGGTCACCGACGAATTTCTGGGCGATATGTCAGGCCTTGCTTTCGCGGAAAAACTGGTTTCCGTAAATCCACTGATCAATTGCGTTTCCGTAAGCCGGCTTTCTCCAGAAGCGTTTCATGAAGCAAGTGAAGGGCTTGGACTGCTGATGCAGCTGCCTCCAAATCCGGGAAGCGAACATGCAAAAACAATGATGGAGATGTTGAAGAAGATAACAAATCTTACGACAGCGGTGAGCCGTTAAGGAAAAGCGATTCAAAAAAGATTGACACCCTATTTCTGGATTATTCTCGTCTTCTCGGAGATCGAGAGGATTTTATAGGAACTCGTTTATATGATTATCAGTGTAGCAAGCGGAAAAGGCGGTACCGGGAAAACCACGGTTGCGACGAATCTGGCATTTGCCCTTGGAGATAATGTTCAGGTTCTGGACTGCGATGTAGAAGAGCCGAATTCACACCTTTTTTTATATCCGGTCATAGAAGAAACGGAGACCGTATTTACGCCGGTACCGTTGGTTGATGAAAAAAAATGCACCTATTGTAAGAAATGTGCTGAAATATGCCGATTCAATGCGATTGCGGTTTTTGGGGAGATCATTTTGACATTTCCGGAATTGTGTCACAGCTGCGGGGGGTGCATGGAAGTATGCCCTGAACATGCAATTACGGAAACCGGGCGTGAACTCGGTGTAGTCGAAAGAGGCCGGAAGGGAAATATTGATTTTGTTCATGGCCGCCTCAGGGTGGGAGAAGCCATGTCTCCTCCAATGATCAGAAAGGTTCGTTCGTATATCCTTCCGGAAAAAATCAACATCATCGATGCCCCTCCGGGGACCTCCTGCCCGGTCATCGCGGCGATGAAGGGGGTTGATTTTGTGTTGATGGTAACCGAGCCTACGCCTTTTGGTCTGCACGATTTAAAATTGGCGGTGGAAGCGGTGAAACTTCTGGGTATTCCCCGGGGACTGGTGATCAACCGTTCCGATATGGGTGACAAGAAGGTCTATGAGTATGCCGTTCAGGAGAATATTCCGATTTTAATGGAAATCCCCTTTGACCGACGGATTGCCGAAATCTACTCAAGGGGAGGGCTTATTGTTGAGGAGATGCCGGAATTGAAGGAAGAGTTTTTGAAATTATTTGAAAAAATTAAACAAATTGTGGAATCGAGGGGTTAGGAATCGAATGAAAGAGCTGGTTGTAATAAGTGGAAAAGGCGGTACGGGGAAGACAAGCCTGACAGCGGCTTTTGCCAGTCTCTCGGAAAAAAGCGTTTTATGTGATGCGGATGTGGATGCAGCGGATCTCCATTTGCTAATGGATCCGGAAATTTGCCAGCGCACGGATTTTAAGGGAGGCGGACTTGCAATCATCAACCATGAAGAATGTACCGAGTGCGGTATCTGTATGGATGTGTGCCGGTTCGATGCAATAAATGATGACTTTCAAGTCGACCCGATCGATTGTGAAGGATGCGGCGTCTGTGTTGATCTGTGCCCGGAAGGAGCCATTACGTTTCCGATACAAACCTGTGGGGAATGGTTCATTTCCAAGACACGTTTCGGACCCATGGTGCATGCTAGGCTTGGCATCGCGCAGGAGAACTCCGGAAAGCTGGTTACACTGGTCAGGAAAGAGGCAAAAGAACTGGCGGAACGAGAAAAGCTGGATCTGATTATCACGGATGGCCCGCCCGGAACAGGATGTCCGGTTATTGCTTCCATTGGAGGCGCTACCGCACTGATTATCGTGACCGAGCCGACCGTCTCAGGTCTCCATGATATGAAGCGGGTTGCGGCGCTTGCCGATCATTTTCATGTTCCTGCAATGATATGCGTAAACAAGTATGATCTGAACCTGGATCAGACACAGATGATTGAGAATGTGGCCAGAGAAATGAATATGACGGTGCTGGAGCGGATTCCGTTTGATCCGGTATTTACGGAATCGATGGTTTTAGGGAAAACGGTTTTAGAATTTGATGGAAAATCAGGAACAGGCAAAGCGATAGAAAAAGTTTGGAGTCAGATTATCTGTTCGCCTTTGATGAACCGGTAAGCGTTTCAAAACGAAAAAGGTCGCTTTTTTTCCGCAGAACAATCAATTTTTAAGTTGGTTCCGCATTGCGGCGAAGGTTGATCAGGAGTTCGGAAAAGGCTTCGAAAACGGTTTGAAACATCAATTTGAAAGCCATTATATTATGAACTTAAGGAGAAAGGGAAATTATGAAAAGGGGAAGAATAGCAATACCTTCAATCGGAAAAGGCGGATTGGACGGTCAGCGGTCAGGTCACTTCGGGCATTGTGATGTGTTTACGTTTGTTGATGTAGAAAACGGAGAAATTCAAGAGGTTTCAACAATTCAGAATCAGGAGCATGTACAGGGCGGATGTATGGTTCCGGTTAACCTGCTTGCCGGACACCGGGTGAATGCCCTGATTGTAGGGGGCATTGGAATGCGTCCGCTCATGGGATTTAAACAGGTTGGAATCCAGGTCTATTATGATGCAGAGAGACCGGACATAAGACCGGTAGTAGAAGACCTGATCGCCGGAAAGCTTTCGCTGATTGATGACACCCAGGTATGCGGCGGAGGCGGTGGAAATGCTATCAGCGCATCATAAGGAGAATAAATAATGAAAATTGCTGTCACATCAAAAGGCACGGACCTGGATTCCATCGTTGATCCCCGTTTTGGACGTGCCGCATATATTCTAATTGTCGATTCGGAAAGCTATACTGTTGACGTTCTGGACAATCATGAAAATGTGAATGCGTTTAAAGGGGCTGGAATTCAAGCTGCCACGATGGTGAGTGAAAAAGGGGCGGAAGTCCTGCTCACCGGATTTTGCGGTCCCAATGCCTTTAAAACCTTGAGCGCCGCTAAAATAAAAGTTGTAAACGATGCTTCGGGAACGGTAAAGGATGCTGTGGATGCTTTTAAGCAGGGCAAATTGGCTGTTGCGGGAAAGGCGAATACAGAAGGGCACTGGTAAAAAAGTGAGATGAGATAACAGAGAGGTTTTAAAAATGAGCAGTTTACAAGAAGGGGTGGCCATTTCAGACATGCCGCCGAAACCGGATCCAGATGCAATGGTAAAGCGGTCTTTATCACATATCAAATATAAATTTGTTGTAATGAGTGGAAAGGGTGGTGTCGGGAAAAGCAGTACTTCCGCGAATCTTGCCATAGCGTTATCCAAAAAAGGACATAAAGTCGGGCTGATGGATGTCGATATTCATGGTCCGGATATTCCAAGGATGCTTGGGTTGGCAGGGATGCTCACGCTGGGCGGGAATCAGAAACTCCAGCCCCAGAAGTATTCCGAGAATTTATATGCGGTTTCCATTGAATCCCTGATGCCGAATAAGGATGATGCCATTATATGGCGGGGGCCTGTCAAACATTCCGCAATAAGACAGTTTATCGGGGATGTAGAATGGGGGAATCTTGATTTTTTAATCATTGACTCGCCTCCCGGAACCGGCGACGAGCCATTGACCGTTGCACAACTGATAAAAGATGCACAGGCGATTATTGTCACGACCCCGCAGGAAGTCGCACTGGCGGATATTCGAAAATCGATCAATTTTTGTCGAACCGTAAAAATGAAAATATTCGGCCTGATCGAAAATATGAGCGGTTTTGAATGCCCGCATTGCGGGAAAATGCTTGATCTCTTTGGAACAGGCGGAGGGGAGAAAACAGCGACAATCTCGGGGATACCATTTTTGGGAAGAATTCCGTTTGATTCCAAAATGGTTCTATGTGGTGATTCGGGAACCTCTTACCTGGACGCATACCAGGATAGCTCGGTATCAAAGGCATTTGGAGAAGTTGCCGACAGGATGTCAAAGCTGTTA
>CAZOEW010000219.1:0-5245 GCA_964578935.1 uncultured Desulfobacterales bacterium
GACTGAGCTACTGGGGATCAGTAAAGAATGTGCTTAATTAATAGAGTTCCGTTTAAATGTCAAGGGAAAATGCCATGATTTTCGCCTAAAAACAGATCCTGTCCTGTTCACGGAACCAATCATTTATTTATCCGTCAAAACCTTTAAAGAGAGTTCCAGAAGCTGCTCCTGGCTGGCTTCTGACGGAGCCTCGGTCAACAGGCATGCAGCACGCTGGGTTTTTGGAAACGCAATGACATCCCGAATGGACTGCATGCCGCAGAGAAGCATGACAACCCTGTCAAATCCGAATGCCAGGCCGCCGTGAGGAGGCGCCCCGGAATCAAGAGCGGATAAAAGAAAACCGAATTTCTTTTCATATTCCGTCTTTTCCATGCCGAGTGCCTGGAGGATCCTCTCCTGCTGATCCCGGCGATGGATACGAATGCTGCCGCCGCCGATTTCCGAACCGTTCAGGACCATATCATAGGCCCGGGACCGGACCTCAAGCGGGCTGTCGACCAGCTTGTCATAATCTTCGTCAAGAGGCGCGGTAAACGGGTGATGCAATGCCTGATACCTTTTTTCCGTCTCACTATACTCAAACATCGGGAAATGGGTAACCCAGACAAACCGGAACTCATTTTCGTCTATCAATTTCAACTTCTTACCCAGATGATTCCGGAGATGCCCCAGCGCTTCATTCACGATCTTGGCCTGATCTGCAACAAAAAAGACCAGATCACCCGGTTCCATATTGATGCGCCCGGCAAGCGCCGCCTTTTCTTCGTCGGTGAAAAATTTGGCGATCGGAGACTGCCATGAGTCTTCCTTCACCTTGATCCATGCCAGCCCTCTTGCACGGTAAACCCCAACAAATTCGGTCAAATCATCGATCTCCTTGCGGGAAAAATCACTACACCCCTTGGCGTTGAGGGCTTTTACCATGCCGCCTTTTTTGACAGCCGTTGAAAAAACCTTGAAATCGGACTGTTCCATTATATCGGAAACATCCCTCAGTTCCAGACCGAACCGCAGATCGGGTTTATCCAGTCCAAAACGATCGATCGCTTCCGCATATTCCAGACGATCAAAGGGAAGCCGGAGATCATGACCCATCACATCTTTAAAAAGGGTTGCGATCAGCTCTTCCGCGGTTCTCATCACATCTTCTTCGCCCACAAAAGACATTTCAAGGTCAACCTGGGTGAATTCAGGCTGGCGGTCCGCCCGCAAGTCCTCATCCCGGAAACAGCGAACGATCTGATAATAGCGGTCAAACCCGGATATCATCAAAAGTTGTTTGAAAAGCTGCGGAGACTGCGGCAGGGCATAAAACTGTCCCTGATTTACGCGGGACGGAACGAGATAGTCTCTTGCGCCCTCGGGTGTGCTTCGGGTAAGAACCGGGGTTTCGATTTCCAGAAACCGGTTCGCGTTCAGATAGTTCCGAATCGATACGGCAGCCCTGTGACGTGTTATCAGGTTCTTCTGGAGGTGCGGCCGCCTGAGGTCGATGTGCCGGTACTTCAGCCGGATATCTTCGGCAACATCCACCATCTCCTCTACCATGAAAGGAGGCGTTTGCGCCTTGTTCAATATTTTAAGTTCGGTTACCAGAACTTCGATTTCTCCGGTTTTAAGATTTGGATTAATCATGCCCTTGGGCCTTGGCTCAACCCTTCCCCTTACTCCCAGAACATACTCACTGCGGATCACATGCGCTTTCTCATGGACATCCTTGTTCTCTTCCGGATTAAAGACAACCTGTGTAATCCCTTCCCGGTCTCTCAAGTCAACGAAAATAACACCGCCGTGATCACGGCGGCGCTGAACCCATCCCATCAAAACCACTTCGGTGCCGATCTGCCCGGTCCCCAGGTCATTACACTGATGGGTTTTCCTCATCTCTCCAAGAATATCTGACAATGGATTTACTCCTTTTTCGATTATGCAGTTATTGACTAATAATATTCTGAATATTCTCTACAATCCCGTCGATAGAGATCGAATGCTGCTCTTTTGTTTCCATGTTTCGAAGAATCACGTTTCCTTGTTTAAACTCCTCCTCGCCTACGATTAAAACATGCGCTGCATTCAGCCTGTCGGCCCGCTTCATCAGGCTCTTGAGGCTCCGGCCGGAAAGATCGATCTCTGTCGGAATGCCGGCCATGCTTAACGCTGTTGCCCATAGATAGGCTTTGCTTATGTATTCATCACCAAGAGCCGCCACAAAAATCTCCGGTTTTCCATCATGGTTCTCCGCATTCGCGGGCAAAATTTCGAGGAGCCGGTCAAAGCCGACGGCAAAGCCGATGGCAGGCTGGGATGGCCCTCCCAGCGCCTCTACCAGTCCGTCATATCTTCCGCCCCCTGCAACGGCACTTTGCGCGCCCAGTTCTCCGGTCTGAATTTCGAAAGTAGTCCGCGTATAATAATCAAGCCCCCGCACCAGTCGTTTATCGACTTCAAACCGTATTCCCTGTTTTTCAAGCGTGGCGCGAACCGTATCAAAATGAACGCGGCAGTCAGCGCAGAGGAAATCAATGATGGAAGGCGCTTCCGTAACCGCCTCCCGGCATGACGGAACCTTGCAGTCTAAAGCCCTCATTGGATTGTTTCCACTCCGCCTGACGCAGTTTTCACAGAGCCGCTCATTTTTCGATGCCAGAAAATCAGATAGACTTTTCTTGAAATTCGGGCGGCAGGCCGGGCAGCCAAGCGAATTGACATGCACATCGATTCCGGAAACGGAAAGTTTGGAAAAAAGGGTGACCAGCATAACAATTAACTGGGCATCGATAAGCGGTGACGCAATCCCGAAAACCTCGGCATTGATCTGGTAAAACTGCCGGTATCTCCCTTTTTGAGGTCTTTCCCTCCGGAACATGGGACCGATCGTATACATTTTTCGGACCGGGTCTGCCGCATACATTTTATGCTGTATATATGCCCGGACAACCGATGCGGTTGCCTCGGGTCGCAGGGTCAGGAAGTCACCATTCCGATCCTCAAAGGTGTACATCTCTTTCTCTACAATATCCGTATCTTCACCGATGCTGCGCTTGAACAGCTCTGTCCTTTCAAGAACCGGCGGACGAATCTCCCTGAATCCAAAATCTTCAAAAAGAGTTCGGACGGTTTTCTCAATATGCTGCCACCTGGAGGATTCCTCCGGAAGGATATCTTTAAAACCTCTGATGAGCTGTATCATGTTTTTCCAAACACTGAAAAGTTGTCCCAACTGATTTATACATCATAACCATATCTTACAATCCATACAAATCCAGATTATAAACTTGAAATATTATCCCACAGTCCGCCTTCAAGTCAACACCAATGTTTTTCTTGACACACCGGGCAAATGGCTATAAAATTATTTGTAATAATAATGAGTTAACCATAAATTTCATCTTTTTCCAAAAGCGGTCGGCGCAAGGTGCTTTTCCCGGGAGAACCCGGAAACCTTGCCGAATCCAGTACCATCGGCATGTTGAACAACCAGAATCCAGACAGATAAAATCATCCTGAAGGAGAGCGTCTCGATGAAACCATCATTTGTGATTGTTGGATGCGGCAAGGTTGGAACAATCCTGGCAAGACAGATGCAATCTTCCGGGTATCCGCTGCTCGGTCTTGCAAGCAGAAGCCTCTCATCCGCGAAAAAAGTTGCGGACGAAACCGGAACAAAGCGGTTCAGCACCATTCCCTGGGAGGTTACACCCTCCGCGGACATTGTCTTCATCACGACACCGGATGGGAGCATACAGGAAGCATGCCGGGAAATAGCTGAGAACAAGGGATTCAAGCAGAATGCGGTTGTCCTTCATTGCAGCGGTGCGCTGCCTTCAACCATTCTCGCTCCTGCAAAAACCTGCGGAGCTTCAATCGGCTCCATGCATCCCCTGCAGAGTTTTGCTTCTTCCAATGTCGACGCAAACCCGTTTAAAGGCATTATCGCGGCCATTGAAGGGGAAGAAAACGCGATCCATGCCGCACGGAAAATTGCCGCTGATTTAGAGGCAACAAGCCTGACGATTAAAACAGACGCGAAAACACTCTACCATGCTGCTGCCGTTGTCGCCTCCAACTATCTAGTCGCGCTTCAGGATCTGGCATTTAAACTGTTGCAGATCTCCGGTATTCCGGAAAAGCGTGCTTTCCAGGTTCTGGGTCCGCTGATCAACGGTACGCTTTCCAACATAGAAAAAGTCGGCACCGTAAAAGCATTGACCGGGCCGATCGCAAGAGGAGACGCGGAAACGGTAAAAAAACACGTGGATGAAATCGGCTCCATGGCGCCGGAGTTCCTTACACTCTACCGGACACTGGGCCGCTATACCGTTACCATCGCGGAATCAGGCGGAAACCTTTCAAAAGAGCAGGTGCGACGGCTGTTTCAAATACTGGATAAAAACGATTGAAGGGATATTCTTCTTCATGAACGATATGGTACAACTTATTCAAAAACCAGGAAAATGACGGGGGCATGGACAGAAACAGGCGACTCCGGCAGTACCATCTTTATCCTGCACGAGATTTTCTATTTCCTGGTTGTCCCGAGCATCAATGCCGGGTTGCAAAGCGGAAACACTCATTGAATCAACCAGATGTGTCAATAGCTACACAATGGTTTTGCCGATTTCGATATCCTCAATATCCGGCAACACATTCTCCCGGGATGCTGCCAGAAGGCAGGCAATGGCCAGATAGAGAGAGAATATTCCACCGATTCCGGATAAAATGAGTAGTGCGAATACCATAATCTCCACCTTTTTTTAAAGTCCATAAGATCATGTATCGATCACTTACGTAACTTAGCAATTATCATGCCCAAAACAGCAAATAACAGATCATACTAAATATCAGTTAGTTATCAAAAACTCTCCCTGCACGTGCCGGTCGTTGATTCGATGATTTATCGGAAGGTATGTAATCAATTACATAAATGGAGAGTCCATCAGAAAAAGAACAAACCGTCTGGAAACCGGGTTAAGATAATGTGAAACCAGATGGTTAAGAGGTTCCATTCCCGGGTTGCGTGTTGAGAGTTTGATTCTTCAATCGCACATCCTGTCTTCAATGTTCCAATGCAAATATGCATATTTCAAACCGAACCAGCATAACGCCGGCAGCGAGCGCTGCCTTTACGTGGCCCGGCCGTGAAACAGCTTGAAATTTCTATGGTTATATGAAACAGTACAGCTATAGATTTCAGGTTATGGGTAAGGATACGAGACTTCAGAACAGCCAACTCTGACCCCAA
>CAZOEW010000220.1:0-5193 GCA_964578935.1 uncultured Desulfobacterales bacterium
ATGCCTCCTATCAAAAACATTAAAAAAACAATCCCAAGTATATATCTTTTCATTATCTGCTCCTTCTTAATATCCAAGGCCCAACTTTTTTCCATGGGCCGAGCTTTAGGCCCCGATTCACCACCGACTATTGCCCAGTCGACTCCACTCAGCTCTACTGATGGTATTGGGCCTAATAAAGGTTCAAAGGATATGAATTTTACAAATGCATCGGTTTCCGTCAAATCATCTATTCGGTGTAAATATTCTGAATTTTCAACACTTACGCCCATCCATATGTTCTGAGACCATTTTAAAAAACTACTTATTTTCTTTTGTGGTTGATTCCCTATTTTGCATGAATTGTAAGAAACATTCAACCTCTGATGAGGCAAAATTCCATCCCTTATCATCATAGAAAGAACCTTTCTTGCATGTTCGGCCTTAAAGCCTTTGAATAACGAATACTTATAAATTTCAATATTGGTTTTCAATGTTCCGCTTAGTATGGCATCTTTTAACTCTTTTTCAAAGCCCTGAACTTTCTTCGGCCTTTCAATTTCAGGAAATAGGGGCAGCTGGTTTTCGTCAATTCGGTCATTATCAATATCAAAATTTGAATCCCCAGTATTAGGATCAATTTTCCAGCATTGATTTACAAACTTGTTGATTCCTAACAGATGGCCGGTACCAAATATTAGCCCATATATATTTGCCCCCTTCTTTATCGAAAAAGGGCATAGATAATACTCTCGATTTTCCGGAATTAACGACCTGTAATATTCCAAAACACTTCTATGGATATGACAATATCTTGAGGACGAAATCATTTCTTCGGGTATGTGGAGATATTTCTTTATTTCAGGATTTTCGTTAAATCGACTCAACGTTGAGGATGAAATAAAAAACAGAAAACCAGTAATTTTGATATTCACAATCGTATTCAATTCAACAAAACGCCTCTTTCCCGGGGGCTTTAAAGATCGACCTGGATTTTGCCATCACCAGACAAATTCTATTGACAGGAGGTTGTTTTCAGTCGTAACTGTATACAACCAACTACAAGCGGTTCCATGAATTCAAACCGATTGGATTCATGGCAACCCACTATAAACAAAGTGAAATCTATCATATCGCTCCGGTCTCTCTTCTGCAAAAGCCGGAAATTGGGGGCAACGTGGATAAAATGAAAAGACGGACTTTTTTGAAGGGTGTCGGCTATACAGCCGCCCTGGTAGCAGGAGAAACCGCAGCAGGAAAACTGACCCGGACCGGAAACGCCTATGGCAGCGCAGGAAAAAACCCGGAAATTTACAGCACGGTTAAAGGAGCGGATATCGACCGTGCCGGCTTTGATTTCTATACCGATCACAAAAGCCGCCTGGTGGCGGCTGGTCCGGGAGATTCGGATCGGAAAGCGGTGTTTGAGATATCCGTAAACCCCATCTCGGTTTCAGACAAACCGATTCAGCTTACAGCCGCCCAGCAGAGCGGCCCCCCGGGATTCACCATTGAACTGAACCGGAACCAGGTCTTGCTGAAAAAAAACGGCAAGGAGATCGAATGCCGGATCACTGCTCCCAAAGGAGTAAAAGAAAACACCGAAGCGCTTTTCAAGGTTTCCGGCCGGCGGGATCAGGAAACCCAGGAGCTTCTCCTCATGGTGAAGGTTTTAACAGCCGCGCCCCACTGGAAAATGGGCCAGTCCAAAACCATGGTTTACGATCAGCCCCACAAAATATCTGTCGGCCAAACCATCCGGTATCATCTATCTTTAGGAAATCGCGGCCACCTGTCAGACCATTTTGCCGTCAGTGTGGTAAAACCGGAAGGCTGGTCTGCAAAACTTCTGGACGAAAAGGGAAGGGAAATCTCCAAGGTACAGGTCGGCCCGGTAAGCGGAATGTTTCAATGGGAATATCCGGAAACCCTCTGGCTGGAGGCCACCCCCGGGAAAGACGCTGAAAAAAAACAAACCGTCCCCTTGACGGTCCGTGCCACATCATCCGCAACCGGATTTACGGAAGCGTTTACAGTCAACGCTTTTTATTCCGACCCGCTGTTTTCACTGAATGACCTGGACGGGTTTGATCCCCGAAGGC
Source organism: uncultured Desulfobacterales bacterium (assembly GCA_964578935.1). GTDB lineage: Bacteria > Desulfobacterota > Desulfobacteria > Desulfobacterales > SURF-7 > JAQYVL01. The sequence goes on from CAZOEW010000220.1 coordinate 2,082, forward strand.
ACTACATAAGGCCCGGCGCCATGACCAGCTATATTCTCCATTTACATAATCAGGAAGCAACCGAACAGGCGTTTCACCTGCAGGCAGAAGCACTTCCTTCCGGCTGGAAGGCCGAGCTTCCCCGGGAGCCGGTCATGGTGAAAGCAGCAGGTCATGAGGAAATCCCCCTGAAAATCACAGCACCGGCCAGGGCCCAAACCGGAGAAACCTGTGTTTGCCGCGTCATTGCCAGGGCCGAAAACGGCAATCCGCTGGGATCGGTTCGATTGCAGGCAGAGGTGACAGACCTTCCCAAGATCTACATGCTGGTCATCGATTCACTGGATTACAACTACCTGAATCTGAATCGCAAGGGAGACGGAAAGGGAAGGGAAGGGGACTGGCTGTGCCCCAATATCAGAAAACAGTTAAAAAGGGGTGTTTCGTTTACCCAGGCTCACTGTGGAATGCCCGCGGCAACGGACATGAACCATACCACGATCGTTTCCGGAGCAACGACCGGAACGCTGGGTGCCTACTGGGTATCGGGCTACTATGCCGGACTGGATGCGGTGGGAGACATAAAAATCATCCGGCCCAACCCGGACGTGCTGCGCTACGGACCCGAGGGTAAAAGACTGCCGCGTATCTTTGACCTTGTCAAGCAGCGCTATCCAGACGCCCGCTCTGCGATGATCAGCAACAAACCGTGGGTCAGCCACCTGCACGAAGACGATGATGCCGTGAAATGGGGGATTACCGGAAGTCATTTTCCGATTTATGCCTCACCGCCCCCTGCATACGTTCTGGGAGATCCGCCTACGGACTCCGATCCCAAAGACCGCAAACCCATCAAACCCACCGAGATGATCGTAAACGGAAACCCCCTGGAGCTGCTGCCCCAGGTTCTGAGCGGAGATTTCCATTTATTAAAAGCCGCATTCCAGGATATCGGCGAATTTATCGGCAGTAAACCAGGTGCCTTTCCCGATGATCGCTGGATTGCCGATACCGCCTGCCAGGTGATCCGGGAAGAAGATCCGGATGTGCTCTACGTGAATCTGGCGGCAACAGATGAAGCCGGACACGTATACGGGGCCGCATGGGATCCGGATGAATGGCGGAAAGCAAAAGGGCTTCTTTTTGGTTCGCACTGGGTAAGCAAATACTCGGAGCAGGCCCGGCGGGAGGAAATTCTGGATGTGGTTCGGGAAGCGGACTTCCGCCTGGGTCAACTCATCGATGAAATTCAAAACCGGGGAATGCTGGATCACTCCCTGATCGTTTTTACCGCTGATCACAGCATGATAACCGAAGGATACCGCAACCAGGGATATGCCGCAATCGATATCAAAGACTATCTGCGCTCCCAGGGGATCATTGCGCCGAAACACTATGGAACGGCATGGGCGCTGAATCACTGGGCTGCCATTTTTGATGCGCGGGATGATGCCACCCGGAAAGAGATCCGGAGGCTGATCCAGGGAATGGCCGTGAACGACCCTGCCGAAGGGCCGGATTTCCATCCCTGCATCGTACTGGGAGATGAAGGCATCAAGACCGGTATGGACGCGGACAATCCGTTTCTCCCGGAAAACGAAAAACAGATTACCGAGCCGGATGAACTCTACTCGGAATATTATATCCATCATGCCATAGACAGTATCCGCTGGCCGGAAATCTGTATCTTTTTCCGCCATCACTACCAGGCTGCAACCCCAGGAGATGCTATGATCCGAGGGGTCAATGGCATGGGCGAGGCGGTTTCCCTGCTTCCCAAATCCAGCCTCCGCCTGGTGGGCATCCACGGCTCACGGTTGACGACACATGTGCCATTGGTGTTTTCCGGTCCCGGGGTGCGTACCAATCAGAAAATTAAAAGCGCGGCAAGGCTGCATGATATTCTGCCAACCCTCTGTCATCTTCTGGGATGGGAAATTCCGGAAACCGCCGCCGGAGAAGTTCGCAAAGAGATAATCGAAGCATAATCCGAATAAAGCGGCCGTCATTCCCGGATCAACCTCCCTGCAGAGGGGTTTGATCCGGGAAGGTAGCGAAATCCAGCATAATTCCATAAAAAAACAAGCTGTTGATTGATTTTTGAGCAATACCTGATCTGTCTGAGAATTTTCTGCGAAAAAAAACAGCATTTACTCTTTGGATCAAATCTGCTTAACTGGTGCCATTCTCGCGCAGGACAAAAGAACCTCCCAGAGGGTTAGAGTTGATATCATAATTATATTCAGCAGGTTGAAAAAATGACGCTCGCATCTAAACTCGAATATCCCATCTTTACGTTGGATCAGCGGGAACTGCTTTCAGCCGGAGCCCGGTTGTCCCTGGACGTTGTGACCGAACTGATTGAGGAAAACAACACTGTCGAGACGACTTGCCCGCTATTCACCTATGGCAGCGCCAAAAAGGATCTTCTCCATTTTATTTCGCAGCCTCCCTATGAAACGATCTTTGCCGATCAAAAATTAAACCATATTGTCCTGAGCGATCTGGAGCAGGTGATCTTGCCGCTGCCTATCCTCGATGCGCTCTATCATTTTCGCCGAATGGATTTTTATACCTATCGCCATATTCTCATGGTTTCCGCGCTCTCCACCCTTCTTGCGGAACAGTTGATATCCGACCAGCAGGAGATGGCCAGGGAGCTGATTGCAGGTTCGACCCATGACATTGGAAAGCTGTGTGTACCGTTCGATATTTTAAAAAAAGAAACTCCGTTGACCGCTGCGGAACGGGAAGCGCTGAAACACCACACCCTGGCCGGCTATGTGCTGCTCAGCTACTATTTTCAAGATGCCCGGCACTTCGCCGCAAGGGTGGCCCGGGATCACCATGAAAGAAAAGATGGGAGCGGATATCCAAGAGGTATACGGTTACAGGATCCTATGATCGATATCATAACCGTAAGCGACATCTATGACGCGCTCATATCAAAGCGGCCCTACCGATCCGAAACCTTTGAAAACCGAACCGCCCTGGAAGAGATCACCTGGCAGGCCACCGCTGGAAAAATCAGCATCAAGGTGGTACAGGCCCTGATCGCCGTCAACCGCGTCAACAAACCTCATTACAGTGAATGTAAAATTTCAGGTGAACGGCGCGGCTGTGTTCCGACCCA
>CAZOEW010000221.1:0-5187 GCA_964578935.1 uncultured Desulfobacterales bacterium
ATGGCGAGGGTGTTGCCAATGCCCTGGGGATCTCTATGGACTAGAGCGGTTGTCATAAATCTCTTCCCTGGATTTTTTTCTGCCTTTTCGGAAGAATGAAATCCAGGGTTTTTTATTCCATAACATACCGGACGTCCACTTTGCCGCCGTATACCCGAAACGATAGCGCAGACCGGATCCGAAACGCTCGATTACGCTTTCAGACACCTCAGCTTTGCAAGGTCTTCGGCATATCCGTATAGATGAAGGCCCTTGCTTTCAACGATCATCTCTCCATCTTCAACACCGATTTCGTTGGACATGTACTCTTTTAGATTCTGTATCCCGGCAAGATTCGCGGGAAGGCCTCCCCAGAGATCCCATGACCTGAAATAAACAAAGAAATGCAATTTCCCCCCCTGCACCCTTGTATCGATGGAACGCAGGCACGGCGGATCAACCAGGGTGATGTCAGAAGGATGGGCAACCTGAAGGACCATCTGGTTGTTTCTTTCTCCGAACTGTTTATAGGTCTGGATGATCCATTCAATCTGATTCAGGAAAAGCCGGCCGTTTTCTTCAAAAATCATTTTGCCGTCTATTTCACGTTTATCGATGATTTCACTTCTGTTTTGTTCCCACCAGGCCAGTTTGTCCCCGGTAATGGGAGCTTTTGTCAGGCGCTCACCATAGGTATAGGATTCTCCCGGTTCTTTATGCCCTGTCATCAGGTATTCGATATAGGATCGGTCATATCCTTCACCGCCATATATATAGGCTTCCTCAACCGGATTCGGGATCCCGCAGGCAGGAGGGATATCGGGAATCAGGGGTTGTGTTCCTGGAAATTTTACATGCCCGATAAAATAATCATACTCCAGGCGCGTCTGGCCGGCATATGATCCGCGATCAATGGTAAACCGCTGTCCATGATCCAGGATATCGTGAACCGCCTGGAACCAGAGGTCAGGTAAATCTCTTGCTTCTATTTTATGAATTTTCATGGTTGTTCCTGTTGTTAACCGGGTTTGAAAATTATTTCAGACCGTATTTCGATCAGCCTGCCGAACATATCGTAACAGGAATTGTTTGTCAAAGATCGGTCGTCACTTGTCATAGGTTTTTTGACGGGCTTTGGCTGCGATTTTCAAGACGTCGACATTCACATCGATGTAATCGAATATCCGTGCATTTTTTTTCCCGGGCGCCGGCCGCAATACCCTTCCGATATATTGCAGAAGACGCCCGCTGAACTTGATCGGGGTTGCCAGAAAAAGGGTTGACAGGTTCCTGCAGTCAAATCCTTCGCCGATAAGCTGTCCGGTGGCAATCAGGATTTTAATTTCTCCATTACGCAGTTTTTCCAGTATGTTCTTCCTTTTTTCGATCGGGAGATCGCCGGTAAGCACTTCTGAATTCACTTTAAACCGGTAGCGCAATATGGCCTTCAGGTTTTCACAATGGGCTTTTCGATCCGAAAGGATGAGGAGGATGCCGGGAGTTTCCAGGCTTTCATTGGTTATATCAGAGGCGATCAGAATATTTCTGTCCTTGTCGGTTGTCAGTTCGGAAAGCATTCTGCTGTATTGGGAAATCGGATCGAAACCGGTTTTGAAAGCGGTTTCTCGTATGATGACATCGGCTTTCAGGATGTGGCCGTTTTGAACCAGACGGTTCTTGTTGACCTGGTGGTGAAGATCCCCGAGGTACCAGAAGATCAGTTTTGAGAGTTTGTCACGGCGAAAAGGCGTGGCGGTCAATCCAAGCATATACCTGGAATCAAACTCGGAAACCGCTTCGGTGAATGTCCGGCTCGGGCACCGGTGGCTTTCATCGACGATGATATGACCGATCTGGGCTGAGACTTCACCGGCGCATTTATATAAGGACTGCACCAGCGCCACGGTGACTTTTTCCCCGATACTGCGTTTCCCGCCGCCGATAAAACCGATTTTCGCGGATGGAATTTCAAGGAAGGCGCTGATCCGGTCTATCCATTGGAAAGCAAGCTCCCGGGTATGAACGACAACCAGAGACGGCTGTTTTCGTTTTGCCATCAGGTACAGGGCAATGATGGTTTTCCCGGAACCCGTGGGTGCGGACAGAACACCGAACTCTCTGGAAATCATTGCATCAGCCGCCTCTGCCTGAAAGGGTTTCAATTTTCCGGAAAATTCGATGCTGAGGGCCGGGAATGAGCGTCTCCTGTCATCGATTTCACAGGGTATCGCCTGGTGCCTGCACCGGTTGATCAGTTCCCGGATATATCCGCGGGGCAGAATCAGACCTGATTTTCCGGTTTTTTCATAGAATTTGAGTTCTTTTTTCGTATTTCGATTCCAGCGGCCCATCCGGTTGTTTTCGATCCACCTGGGATTCAGGCATGTAAGATTTTCGGTGAGGTCCCGGTACAACCCGGATGGTATATCCGGTAAGAGAAGATTGTTTGAAAGTATGATTTCCAATTTATGATTTCAGTGAATTTGTCCGTTAAAGGAGCCTGTAATCATGTGCCGGCATAAACGGCAACTCATCATGTCGAATCGCGCCCTTTTCGGGAAGCTCCTTTTTTTGAGAAACAGATATCATGAAACCTTGCTGAATTCGATAAAAAAGATTTTGTCTATTGAAAGATTGCATCAATTTGTAATATGTAGTAATTCTTGGAATAAAAACCCATTCAATCCGGCTATTTGAAAGAGGCCATGTTACATGAATAAAATTCTGCTTGTTGACATTGATACGGCAACGTTAGCCACATTTTCAGACCTGCTGAAAAGACAGTCGGACGATATCGAGATCCTCACGGCCAGCAATGTCAGAGAAGTTCCGAACATTATCAGCGGCGTCAAGGTCAATATGATCGTTATCGATTTGAAAATGCCGGATAATGACGACCTGGAATTTCTTGGTTATATGAGCAGAGACTATCCCAAGATACCGGTTATTGTCATAACGGCATTCGGAACTCCGGAGATTGAAGGAAGAATTCGGCTGTTTGGGACCTGCCATTATTATCAGAAACCAATTGATCTGGTCGCTATTTCAGAAAAAATTTTTGAAGAACTTGGAGTCGGAGTCGGAGGACAGATTCACGGGATTGCCCTTTCATCTTTTCTTCAAATGTCTGAGATGGAAAAGACGACATGCAGGCTTAAAATTAAATCAGAACACGATGTTGGATATCTGTATTTGCAGAAAGGCGAGCTGATCGCAGCAGAAACGGGACTGCTTCAGGGAAATGATGCAGCATATGAAATTATAAGCTGGGAAAATTCCGTCATTGAGATCGAGAAATCGGGGCAGAAAAAGAAGAGAGAGATCAAGATGCCCCTGATGAACATTTTGATGGAAGGTCTGCGAATCAAGGACGAGCAGAAAGTGGAGGCGGAAAAGAAAAAACCGGTGGATGCATTGTCAGCTCTGGAAATGGAAGTGAAACCGGAAAAGGTTCCGCTTCAAACGCAACCCGAAGACGAAAAGATTGCGACGCCGGAACCGTCAAAAATAAAACCAGGTGCCGCGGAAGAAAAGGGAAAGGCCGGAGCGGTTAAACCCCGCAATGCTGCAAAGGCGCTAAAAAGGAAACGGCTGGTTTCGATCTTTGCGGGGCTTGCGCTCATCATAACTGCCGGAATGGTTTGGATTCATATTGTCAAGCCCCGAATGCTCCATACGGAATTTCAGAAGGTTCTGATAGAGGTTGGAAGCGAGTCGTCCCTGGAGGAAAAAGAAAATATACTTCAGGATTATATTGATTCGCATGAGCCGAATAAATACACACTGGAAGCCAAATCGAAAATCAAGGAGATCTTCCATCTGATTCAGGAGCGTGATTTCGAGATGGCTGTAAACCAGGTCAACAACCTGCCGGTTGATAACAATTTCATGGCAACGGCAACGGAGATTTATACTGCATATCTTGATAAATTTTCGGCAGGGATTCGCGCGGATGATATCAAAAAAAAGATCAGTGAAATCCCCTCAATTGTAGATGACAATGACTATGAAGAAATAAAAAAAATTGACCCCAATGAGTACGAAAAGCGGGTCACTTTATACCAGGCTTACTTAAAGAATCATCCGCAGGGTAAATATCGCGGGGAAGTCCAACAATTGATTACCGATATCAGTGAAATGTATTATCAGTATGTAAAAAAGGAAATTTCAATTTGCGATAAGGAAAAAGACTGGAGCCGATGCGTTGAACTTTGTGATAAATATATCGTCAGTTATTCAGCCAGTAAAAAGCTTCCGGAGATAAAGAACTTAAGGAACAGAATGTATTCAAGAAACGTCATCAAAGGCTTGAAGGAGGAGATATCCGGAAAAGGAAGTGAATACAAAGCGGCACAACAGGTTTATGTTGATTATCTAAATGCGAATCCGGATTCTATCGCAAGAGATGCGATCAGAGTTGAATTGCAGAAGATTAATAAAGAGATTCGTGAAAAAAATGCGTGGGAGAAGATCGCAAGAGATACCAAAAATAAAAAGCTGGATCTGTTTAAAAGAATAGAAAAGCTTGAGAAATATATGGCCGGCGCGCACGAGGCCAAATATAAAAAAGGCGCTGAAGTATTAATGAAACGACTTGGAAAGGAAAAACAGGAATATATTCGCAAAAGGCAGCTTGTTGAAGAACGGAAAAGAATTGAACGGGAGAGGCTCGCAGCTATCCAGAGGGAAAAGGCGCGGCTTCAAAGAGAAAAAGTCAAGATTGGCTCCGTGTTAAGTGAATCAAGCGGGCGCTTTGTCGTGGGCGTTGATGGAACTGTGACCGATCAGCAAACCGGGTTGATGTGGTATATCCTCGATACACATACGGAACTGCAGGAGTGCCTTGATTATGATGCCGCGAAAGAATATGCGGGAAATCTCCATGTCGGTGGATACAAGGATTGGCGTTTGCCCACATCCAATGATCTCATTGTAATTCTGAGTGCGAAACCATCTTTTCCAAAAAGCGGGGCAAAATGGTATTGGAGTTCGGAAGCTTTTTGGAAGGGACATTTTGAATTTAACCGTATCGTTATTCTGCGAAATAATAACGAGTGGATAAAAGGCGAAGCAGAGCTGACGGAGTGTGGAGCTGTTCGCGCAGTCAGGCCGTAATCCTTTAAATGCAGGAATTCTTCGTTTCCGTACCGGATGCGGGTATGGCACACCCGGCCGGCCGGGCAGAGGTTTTCCATGCAGCAACGGCAA
>CAZOEW010000222.1:0-5174 GCA_964578935.1 uncultured Desulfobacterales bacterium
CATTTCAAAAATTTTATGGAGTCTGGGACGTCGCAAATCACCGTCTGCCAGAAGAACACTTTTTCCTGTCTTTGCAATTGCCGCGGCCAGATTCGCTGCCGTTGCCGTTTTCCCTTCCCCGGACGCCATGCTTGTAACCAAAAGGATTCTGGGAGGCCCACCGGCGGAGGAAAGCATAACAGCCGATCGGATAGCGCGATAGTTCTCCGTCAGCACCGAAGAAGGTTCATCCGAAAACACCTTCTCAATATTCTTTGTTTTGTCCTTTAACAACGGTATGATGCCGAGAACAGAAATTTTCAGACTTTCTTCGGCATCCTCGGGAGATTTAATGGTGTTGTCAAGGTACTCGATAAAAAAGGCGACCCCGATACCGCCGAAGAATCCAAGAACAAGCCCCAGAAGAATATTGACCTTTTTCCTGGGTTTGGCGGGAGATTTCGGTGTTTCGGCAACATCAATAACCCATACATTTATCGCCTGTATCTGTTCCGTAATTCTCTGTTCTTTGATCTTCGTAATCAACGCATTGTAAAGGTGGCGATTGGTATCCACTTCCCGCTTCATAATGCCATACTGAACAAATTTCTCGTTCAGATCGACCGCTTCCTGCTTTATTCTTTCAAGAAAATCATTCAGATCTTCTTCATTTGACTTTGCAAGCTCATAATCATTCAAGATCGATTTGATTATTCGGGTTATCTCCTGATCTTTTGACTGGTTTAAACCCTTCAGCTCACCCCGGGCTCGTTTCATAACCGGATGTTTCTTCCCGTATTTTTTTGACAATTCCGCTATGTTCTGCTCCGACTTCAGTATCTGCTCCTGGATTGACTGAAACGTCGCGCTGGAAGAGATAACCGGTATGGTTTCCGCTTCGGATTTCGGCACACTCAAAATTTTTTCATAAAGAATCTCGAGCTCCTTCCTTCGGGTTTGCGCCTTGGTCAATTGTGTACTGAGCTCAGCCATTTTCTGGGGTATTATCGCGACCCGGTCTTCGATAGTAACAATATCTTTTTCTCGAACATACTCCTGTAAGGTTTTTTCAGATTGATCAAGCTTTTCTCTTTCCTCTTCCGCCTTCTTTGTCAGCCAGGACAACGCATATCCGGAGGCCCGCATCTTCATTTCCAGGAGCTCTTCAATATAGGCTTTTGCAACCGTATTTACAATCAGCTTTGCCAAAACCGGGTTTTCAGAAAGATAGCTGACCTCAACCACCCTGCTCTTTTTTACCGGTAATACGGAAATGGAATCACTGATAATCTGGGCAATTTCGTCAGCCGGTGACTGTTTTACATCTTCCTCACGATTTTCCGATTCGCTTAAATCCTGCTGCTTGATGCCGGTGACTTTCATCGCCAGCGCGACAAGATCGGAAAACCAGTTTACCAGGCTGCCAACCAATGGAATGGACTTTTTTTCACGATGAAAATCGGAATAATAGGTGGTGTCTAAAGAAAGAATTTCCACAACACGCTTTGCGACCGCATAGCTTTTGATGATCAGAAACTGTGTTTCGAGAAACTCCGGATCCCATTCCTTCCAATAATCATTTACCAAAACCGGTTGTTGGTCACTTTTCTCGATGAGCAGGCTGGTTTTTGCTTCGTACATGGGGGTTGCGGTAAAGGTGGCGATCAATACAACCGCGAGTGTAATGATCAGAAACGTAATGACGGTTGTCTTTCTTTTACCGACAACACGGATATAATCTCTCAGATGTATCTCTTTTTCATCCATTAAAAAAAACTTTCAGGAACAACGATCACATCTTCCGGGAAAACCAGCACATCCATATTCGCTTCTGAAATAACCTCTTCACGGTCTCCGATTTTTCGAATGATCTTTATTCCGGTTTTCGAGGCCTTGGCAGTGAATCCGCCCGCTATGGTTATAGCCTTGATGACTGATGTTGATTCCTCATGATCATAGGCGTCGGGTTTTTTAACCTCGCCTGTAACATAATAAACATCCTGCTTGGGGATATAAACCGTGTCACCGTTTCGAACCTGTATGTCCAATATATTCTCGCCTTTTTCAACAAGATTTTTAAGATTGATCTTGATAACACTCTCTTTGTTATCCGCCTCTCCCTGTTTCCTTTTGATGATCGCTTTTGAACATGCTGTTTTTGTCAATCCTCCGGCTTGTGAGATCAGCTCTAAAAGACTCATCTCCTCGCGAATTTTATAGATACCCGGGCTGTTCACCTCCCCAAGAATAACCGCCTTTCTGCTTCGGTATTCCTGGATAAAAATGCTGACCTGGGGATCAACGATATAGCCGTCTTCTAATAGTTTGGAAATTTTACTCTCTATCTCGGAAACCGTCATGTCTTTAACCAGAACCTGACCGATCAGAGGAATGGAGATCATGCCTTTATAGGTCACTCTTGCGGTGGTGGAAAGGTCATCATTCTCATAAACCTTTATGGAGAGAACATCCCCCTCACCCACCACATAATCTCCGGCAGATGAAACGGAAACCGTCCCGATTATGATCATCAACAGTAAACTGAATACTTGTTTTCTCATATTATTTCGGCTATCGCTCTTTTTACAGAGCTCCTTTAATATTTAAAACCAGCGCATTTTCCGTATAGCCGACTCCTGTAATGTTTGAATTTCGCGTGTTAAGAATATAGGATGCCTCACCTGTCAGCCACTCTCGAAAGGTATATTCCATTCCAACTGAAAAACCCAACCTGTTGTCTGTTCGAACCTCTGTATTTCCGGTCCCGGAATAATCCAGTTCACCTTCATAGGTTTCATTCGAATAATGGAACTTCCCATTCAAGGTGATTTTTTCATTAATGATTTGTCTATACTCGGTTGACAAACGGTTTACCAGGCTATAGGCGGTATCGGCTATGGTTGTTTCCTCGTTTCTTCTCAAAAGGGTAAGCCGCAGGGAGGTCTTTGGCGTAAACGTATGATTCAGGTTTAACTCAAGAACCATATTGGAACCATCCTCGTTAGATTTTTCCTTAAAGTTTTTGCTTCCGATACCGGTCTTGAAACTTCCTGTTGATTTTTCGGTTATTTCCCAGTTGATTCCGACTAAAAACCTGATCTCGCTGCTGTTATTATCCTCAAACGTATTATAGCTGATATCCATGTAATCGATTTCCGAAAAAACAGCGGTTTTGGGCCTTATCTTGTAAAAAACATAACCGGATATAATATTATCCGAACGATCCGCATATTTGATCGACGACTCACCATACGCAAGCTGAAAATTTGAATAATCCGTACGAATCATAACTTTTTCCGTAATGCCGTAGGAAAGCATGATCTGAAAAAGATTGCTTGTATATGGATCCTGATTTTCGGTTACACCCAGTCCATATGGCTCATGGGAATTGCGAAACTGGTCGACAAAATCAAAAGAGAGCCCTCCTCTTAAATTGTATTGAAAAAACCCGTCAAACTTAAAATTTACAACGCTCTCCTCCGGATCCTGCCGGATCTCACCATCGGTAAAAAGGTAGCCCTGATACCGCCTGAAACTCTCTGGTTTTGTTCTGGACAGACTCAATCCGCCCGGAGAAGTGTTGGAAGTTTCCACCTGTAGAAGTTTCTCTCTTGTTCTGGGAAGAGATATCCAGATTCCAGGCGTTATGACATTTGTCAGGCCTGCCTCCGTATCCTCCTCGGTTCTAAAAACATTCGTCGAGTAAATGTGGGTCAGAGACAGAAAAGGATGATAAATACCAGCGGATTCGCCGAATATCTTACCGCTGATTTTACCCTCCGCATAACTCGTAAAAGGGATTACAAAGCCGCTCAGGATTAACAGGAATAGTATTCTTCTAATCATGATGGGCTTGCAACACCTCCTCCGCCTGAACCCCCGACCGGAACGGCAGCTCCGGGCAACGGCGCCGATGGCTCACCGCTGTCGAGCTCTTCATCCGGCGTGAGCGACAGTCCTTTCGTGCTTTCACCTCCAGGAGAGCCTTTCTCTTCTAGCTTTCCTTTTTGCAATTTCATCGCGGCGGCTACCATGGCCTCCGCATCTGCCGGAGCAATCCCGGCATCAATTGCTCCGGCAATAACTTTCATGGGGTCTCCATCTGAAAGAATCGCGGTCTTGATCACTTCTTCAGGACCACCACCACTTTTAATTGCGCTTGAAACAACTCTTTCATCCGGATAAACGTTGATGCATGAAATAATAAAATCAACGTGAGAGATCCCTGCGCCGAGTACACTGACCATGACAGCCTCTATCGAAGCTCCCTGATTTTTGACTTGTGAAAACAGCTTTTCGAGCTGCAAAGAATAGTCTGACTCATGCGCGGTCTGTATCAGTTTGAGATGCTTTTCAAAAAGAACCGGATCAAAATTCTGAGCATATACGGTATCACCGTGCATCAAAAACAAAAAGATGAGAAAAAAGGTAAACTTATATCCTGCCATTTTCCACCTCACAGGTTTCATTCCCGACTTCATGCAGCGGAATTAAAACTCAAATTTGAGATTGTCTTATTCCGAACACCACATAAAAACGGAATGTCCGACTTTAATCTTTAATTTTAATTCATTACACCAAAATCGACTGCGGACAGTTTTACCCTAATGCCCCTTACCACAATATCATGTATATGTAAATAACAAATATACACGATAATGTATTGAGACCGTTGCATAATGTATAAACATTCACTGAATCGATCATGGTTTCCGTGCGACTCCGGTATAACGCAACAATCCTGCAAAAAATTGTTACAGATCCTTGTTCTCTACTGATTCATAGATCGTCGAATCTAAGCAACCATACTGGACACTGCAAAAAATATGCCTTTGAAACAATTAAATAATGGCTGCCTGATATTGTGGCATATTTCAGGAACACACCTTGCCTGACAGAAAAGGCAAAATGTTTTATCTTTCTAATTTTATAACCTTTATGGCGTTATTGTCCATTTTCACAGGACAGTGTTCTCACAAGCCGGGACAGGAAACTCTCCTTGTACAGGTTACGTGCGAGACATGATCATGAGACAGAATTGTCTGGCCTGTCACCTGCCGGTACCAAACAGAACCGCCCCTGCGGTCTGCAGGAGGATCTTAAAATCAAGCCGCAACCGCCAGTTGTCAATATAACTCAAATCCATGTTCATCCACTCTTCAAAACTCACCTCATTACGGTTCTGCGTGGTCTGC
>CAZOEW010000223.1:0-5064 GCA_964578935.1 uncultured Desulfobacterales bacterium
GATGATAGATGAACCCTGTGAAGCGGATAAATAAGCCGATCGTAAACGCTTTCGGTTAAGCGTGGGTCCGGTCCATTCTGCAAACCAAGGCTGATCGAAATAAAACCAGTGAATTTACGGGTTGATTTTAGAGCAACCAATTGATATCATTATATATCAATTTTGATTGGTGAAGTGATTGTAAGTATAGTGCAAATATATATGAGTGTCAAAATAAAAAAAGTTTAAAAATTTCGGTCAGATAGAGAGGAATAACGTTTATCTGTTTAATTTTTTTGAGGTTTTTTTTAGATTTTTTTCCGGGTTTTTTTTAATATGGGAAATTTTCATAATGCCGCTGGGAACACACCGGGTGCAATATGCTCTTTCATTATCGGTAAAGATAATATCCGTTCTGGAACATTCACATCGCATTTTTGTCTTGAATAACATACTTTTTATTTCGCATGATATGATATGTAAGTCAAGTCAGCTGTTTTTAACCCTTGATCCCTGTTAACGAATACTATATTAAATCATTGACGATAATTAGGGCCGGTTTATATTGAATGATATGAAAAAGGCTTTTCTATTCTGGTACAGACTGAATTTCGGAGGATACAATGAAGATCGTGACAAGCAAAATGGGTAATGACGGGTTTACCTTTATTGAATTGATGGTTGTGATTGTTATACTGGGTATTCTCGCCATGGTTATTGCTCCTAACTTTATGGATGCTCCGGACGAAGCAAGACAGAGCAAGGCAAAAATGGATATTAAAAGCATTGAGGCGGCGCTTAAGCTCTATAAACTGGATAATGGAGTCTATCCAAGTACAGAGCAGGGGCTTGAGTCACTGGTAAAAGCTCCGGAAACCGGGGTTCTGCCAAAAAAATGGCGCAATGGCGGATACCTTGAAAAAAGAAATGTTCCCAAAGATCCATGGGGAAACGAGTTTGTCTATTTGAGCCCTGGGATCAATGGGGATTATGATATTATATCCTATGGATCGGATGGTGCTTCCGGTGGAGAGGGTTTCGCAAAAGATATCAATAATTGGGAAATTGAGTAACAAAACGGACATGAAAGAAAATGGTTTCTCTTAGAGCGAACAGCGGTTTTACTCTGATCGAACTGATCGTTGTTATCGTCATTATGTCTGTTCTGCTCGTATTCGCAATGCCTCGTTTTTCGAGCTTTATTTTTACGGACGACACAGACAGAATCGCCCGATGGGTAATATTTAAAGCCGGTTCACTGAAAAATCGTGCGGTCAAAGAGCAGAAAGAGTATGTTATCAATGTGGATTTGGATAATAATCGTTTCTGGATAACCGATGAATCCATGTTGGATGAAGAGGCATTGCAAAGTGCTTCGGATAAAAGCTATAACCTTCCTGAGAATGTCAGAATACTGGATGTAGAATTTCCGGGCCGGGGACGGATCATGCAGGGAATTGCCGAGATTTTTTTCTACAAAAAGGGGTATTCCGATCAGGCTGTAATTCATATCGAGGGCGATGATGAGAGAAAAATTTCTTTATTTATTGAACCATTCCTGCCGTCGGTAAAACTGGTTGAAGAGTATGCAGCATCATACTGATGATGGGAATAGAGAAACAAACGGAAAGACTCCTTTTTGCCCTGGTTTTACATTGCTTGAGGTGATGGTCGCATTAGCCATTATTTCCGTTGTTATAACCGCTGTTTTCGGCCTTCAGTCACAGACGGTTGTTTTAAGTACCTATGCACAGTTTGATACAAAAGCCCCTTTTCTCGCCCAAAGTAAAATTGCTGAGATCATAGCCGATATTTCAAATCACAGTGAAGATCAAACCGGCGATTTCGGTGATGAATTTTCAGGGTATGCCTGGCGGAGTTCCGTAAAAGATATCGAATCAGAAACCATCGGCAGTTTCGCAGAGAAAATGAAGCGGATCGATGTCGGTGTGACCCTAAACGAAGGGGAGTTTGTCTATACACTAACCACCTATCGGTTTTTACAGGAATAGGTTTCAGGGTTATTTGGGGATGATTGCCGGAATGGAGAATAACAATTCAGGTTTTACGTTGCTGGAGATTCTTTTGGCGGTTTTTATTTTCAGCATTATCATGACTACCTTATTTGGTGCCTTCAGCATGGTTTTTTCCAGTGCGGATGTCATTGATGAGAATATCGCAGCCAATGAAATGGCGAAAAGCTGTTTAACCCGGATGACAGATGACCTGCAGTCAATTTACGTAACACCCGATATCCGTTATTCCAAACCGGAACTCAATTCTGACCCCGATCCATACCGGGTTGTGGGGGAGAATGTTTCCACGCAGGGAAAAGATTTCCCCAAACTCAGATTTACCTCTTCAGCCCATATCCCTTTTGGAAAAGGGATCTCTTTTGGAGTGGCTGAAATCATTTATTACGTTAGTGAAACAAAGGAGAACCGCATCGTGCTGAGGCGATCGGATCGAATCAATTTTGATACGCCATCTGAAACCGAGGACGCGGATCCGGTACTTTGTGAAAATATAAGGTCACTGAGGTTTACCTATTATGACAAAGAAGGAACCGGTCACGAATCCTGGGATTCGGACACGGCTGAGTTCAAGCACGAGACGCCTCTGGCCATTGAAATTCAGCTTGAGATCGGAGATGAATCCGGTTCTTTTCTGTTTAAAACCAGGGTGAATTTATCAGTTTACAGGATTGAATCCGAAAAAGACGTTTTATAATGAAAGAGAAATTGTGGAAAGACAGGCAGGGTATTGCCATTCTGATAACCATCACCGTGATCACACTGCTGATTGCGACTGTCCTGGAGCTTAACCGGAGGGCAAGTGATGCCGCAGAATACACGGCTGTCGATAGAGATCGTCTGACGCTTTCCCATATGACATCTTCCGGAATACATATGGCTATGGCGCTTCTCTTAAAAGACAAAAAAGAGGCGGGAGAAGTCGATTCCATGCAGGAAGAGTGGGCGAGCGCGGAAATTATTTCCGATGCGCTCGCGGTTATTCAATTTGAGGAGGGAGCACTTGATGTTGTTATCAATGATGAGATGGGAAAAATACAATTAAATGCTCTGGTAAAGTTTCCGGAAGGAAGGGTTTTTAATCAGGATCAGATGAACATGTGGGAAAGATTTTTAGGATACATCACCTCTCCGGAAAATGAAGATGACGATGCAACCCCTTCCGCAATTGTAAATTCTGTCAAAGACTGGGTGGATTCAGGGGATGATGATGCCATAACCGGAGTGAACGGGGCTGAATCGGATTATTACGAGGACCTTGAACCTTCTTATAAATGTAAAAATGGCCCCATGACCCATGTTAACGAACTTCTTCTGGTAAAGGGCGTTCCTGCTCTTGTGGAGGGCGCCGGGGGGTGGGATGCAATTTCAAATTACATCACAATACATGGAATGGTAGAGGAGACGGAAAGCAACAAATTCAAATTCCCGGGGGAGATTAATATCAATACGGCGGAACTGCCGGTTATCGCCGCGTTGCTTCATATGGACGACGTTTATCTCGCGCAGGAGATTATAGCATACCGGGAGGAGATGTCGGACGGAAACTACACGCACGATCTGTCAAACGTAGACTGGTATAAAAGGGCTCCTGGCTGCAGTGAACTGGACATAGAATCAAAACTGCTGACAACAAGGAGTGACTTTTTCAGGATTAGAGCCAGTGCGGAGATTCATGGAATTAAGATGACAACCGTTGCAGTTGTCCAGAGGGAAAATAAATCCGGAAAAAATCGCTGTAAGGTCTTGAGTTGGCAGACAGAATAGATTATATCTTTATAGTTAACCATTAAATACGAACGAAAGTCGACATGGGCAGAAAAATTCTTGGTCTTGACATTCGCAGCAATACCATATCCGCGGTGCTGCTTACAAACAGCATAAAGGGAAATGTGATAGAGTCCTGTTTCCATTTTGCGTTGGAACCGGGGTCTGAAGAAGGCAGCACAGGGAAATCGTCTGCTCTGAAAGCAATCACGGATAAAATCAATATGTCGGATGTCGTTTGCATCGCTTCATTTCCGGTGGAGGAGGTGTCCTTTCGGAACATCAGAGTCCCATTTCGGGAGCCCAAAAAAATAAACCAGATCCTTCCGTTTGAACTGGAACCTACCCTGCCATCTCCCATTGAGGATTCGATAATTGACTTTCAGCATTTAACGCTTCCAAAACAGCAGGATCAGACAGGTATTATCGCCGCGGTGATAGAAAAAGCAAAGCTGGAAACATATCTGGCTGAGCTCGCTTCCTTCAGGATCAATCCACAGGTTGTAACCATTGGAGGGTATTCAACGGCGTTATGCCTCGCCAGACTGCTTGAACTTCCGAATCATTCCGTGATCATCGATGTCAACTCGGGATGGGCCACACTTTTTGGAGTTTCTGCCGGCCAGATACAGATTATTCGTTCTCTTGCCCTGAGTTCGTCTCCAAAATCGTATGCCAGATCGATATCCAGAGGTATTTTGCAAACCGTTTCCGCAGCAGAAGATATGCTGGATATCGATTTCTCACCGGAAGCGATTTATGTCACAGGAGCCGAAGAACATGAGTTGAATATCGGAAAAGAACTGTCCGACATGATAGATCTCCCGGTTAAAAAGATCGATCTGGCTCAAGCGGCCGGTATCATCGTAACGGAACAGACAGACAGATCGTGGGTGCCGGAGCAGATGGATAATGCCCTTTCTCTGGCTATTTCCGAAATTCATGGCAGTCATGGATTGAATTTCAGCAAGAGACGGTTTGCGGGAAGAAAGCACTGGATCACGCATAAAAAAGATATCACAAGAACCGGAATTCTTGCAGGAATTATTTTACTGATTTTGCTTTTTAATGTTTCTTATGATTTTTACTCGATGAGTAAAAAGAAAGATGATCTGGATTCTCAGATCACAACAATTTTTCAAAAAACATTTCCCGAGATCACACGGATTGTCGATCCGCTTCAGCAGATGCGTGTGAAGGTCAAGGAGATGAAGCAGCAGTCCATGATTCCGGGTGAATCGGAAAAGAATTTTCGAATCATTGACGTTTTGAATGATATCAGCCG